>BNZC01000129.1 GCA_026000755.1 Clostridia bacterium | reverse complement strand
AGGGGACGCTCCTGAAATAATTCGTCAAAACTATTTGTGTTGGTGTTCTTTTCAGTTTCCATAAACTTCTCGTTTTTATTTAATCTATGCAAGGGGGCGGAGAGTTATACTTCGATTTTGAATTTCTACAATGCTTCCGAAAAACCAATCCAAAGAATCAGCATATATTGGTAAGGTAAGAACAAAACTTAGGGAAGGAAACATTGTATGGGAAGGTTAATCATAGAGGGAAACAGCGTGTACGAAGTGGATGAAGAGTGCATTCGCACGAAAGAACAGGAAAGGAAACGAGAACAGGCAATAGAACGCAGGCAGGCAAAGACATTTCCACGCCGCTCAAACAGCAACAATCAAAATCGAAATCAGCGAATGAAGTAAATCCGGCCGTCACAGGCAGTAGTATCATTTTTGATGGCCTGCTTTCGCAAGTCGCAAAACCGTAACAAAAAAGCTGCTCCATTCAGCAGCTTTTTTGTGATCCCTATCGAATTTTTCTGAAAACAGCCTATTAGAATCCGAAGCCGTTTCCGCCACAGCAGCAGCACAGAATCAAGATAAGGAAAATGCTGGAACAGCCGCAGTTATCGCCACCGCCGCCGAATAATCCATTTCCACCGCCGCAGCCGCCGCTATGTTCCTGCATAAGTAGCTCACTGTTTTTCAAAGATAAAAACAGGGGCGATTGCAAGGCCTCCTTAAGCGTTTTGGTTTTCAAATTTGTGTCGGAGTGTGGCGAGAAAGGACAGGGTTCTGCACCGCCATTTGCATTGATGTGAAAAAATCCACGCCCTGCCGCCAGGCATCCCCCCGTTTTCTTCTCGTCACCGGGAAAGGAAATCAGAATCATATCATCAGTTTCTGTGCGGAGCGCCTCCAGTCGTCTTGCCAAATCCTCACGTTCTTGTCCTTCTAATGCAAGTTCCTTTGATTCAATGGGAACGTATTCCACAAACAACGCAAGTTTACATCCCAAACTGCGAAGACGCTCTATGTAAGCCACAGTTGT
>BNZC01000128.1 GCA_026000755.1 Clostridia bacterium | reverse complement strand
TAGTATACCCAATCTTTCTTTTCTTTGTTGACGGTTTTATCGAAGCATTCCATTTCACCTACAGGAACAATGAATAAGCCTGCAGATTTGCATATCTCCTCTACAGGTTCATATGCAGCCGGTTCGTCATTCTCAAATCCTGATTTTCCTGTTTTCTTTAGTTTCTTCCAAGCGTTAGTTTCATCACTGTTTCTTGCGTTCACACCGTCATAGATGGTTTTCATATCTGTTGATAACACTCTATCCCAATCTATACCGAATGCCGCAACAATTGGTTTAAAGTTTTGGCTCGCATTGAGCAAGTCAAAATCACAAATGGCAACTACGGGGACATTTACGGCCATTAGCGCACTTACAACATCTTTAACTCTTGTCTTACCTCCACAATGAGTAAATAATATATCAGGAGCAATTTCATTTTTACTTTCATACATTGCATCCATAATTGCCTGATAAAACAAACAGTCATAATCACTTTCACATACAACTACTTTTCCGTGGAACAACCCGCTTAGAATATTTGAGTAGCGCAAGAGCGGATTGCCCCAGAGTTTCTTTATTTCATCGTTTTTGAGAACGCTCATTTTGTTAATGCTATTCTCTCGATTAATTCCGATTACGGTTACATTTTCATTATCCGTATCAAGCAAGCCTTGTAAAAAATCCTCACTATGAGTGGAAATGAACAACTGACGATTATCCGGGTTGTTCTTTGCAAGCATTTTCCCCAATAACCTTGCCTGTGGTGGGTGCAAAAAAGCCTCTGGTTCGTCAATTAGGGTAATTGAATAGTCGGATGTGAACGTGTCAAGTAAAATACTAGCAAAACTCCGCATACCATCGCCTTGCTCTTGGAGTTTTGGCAATGCAGCAACTTGATTATAGTATTCATCTTGTTTGTCTATCGTAAAAGCCGTCTTATCAGGTGCTTGCCCTGTATGAAGCGGAATAGTCTGCATTTCATTACGGTTAACAACCATGTCAACACCAAAGGCTTGGTGAAAACTAATCCACAT
>BNZC01000127.1 GCA_026000755.1 Clostridia bacterium | reverse complement strand
AAATTAACCTTGCAGATACGAAAACGATTTAGACCTTGTTTTGAGTGGGGAAATGTGATAAAATGGAAAAATGAGTGACGTCACAGACGGAAATGTGTATTTTTGCGACTTGCGAAGGCACGGAACAAAAATACACATTTCCGCTTGTGGCGACCTCCATAGTGCTAAAGTTTACCATGCACATTACCACAAAAAAGAGAGGAGTACCACAATGCAGGAATTACTGGTAGTGAAAGACTTGCGAAAGACCTTTCGCATTTCCAAGAAACAGCAAAAGATCGACCATACCAAGGAAAAGACCAAGGTAGCGGTGGATCGTTTGTCATTTACAGCTTACAAGGGGGAGATATTCGGCTTACTGGGCAGCAACGGCGCAGGAAAGACCACCACCCTTCGTATGATTGCAAGCTTGATTTCACCGGATGAGGGAGACGTCTTGGTGGACGGCTTTAGTGTGCGTACACAGGCAGGGCAGGTGCGGGGACGGATTGGTTTCTTGACCAGCGAACTCAAATTAGAAGAATTTTTCACCCCGAATTACTTATATGAATTTTTCAGCGAACTCCACGGCGTGGATAAAAAAATCAGAGCAGAACGTAAAGCAAAGCTTTTTGCGGCATTTGGCATTGAAAAATTTGCAGAAGTAAAGATTGCAGATCTGTCTACGGGCATGAAGCAGAAGGTGTCCTTGGTGGTTTCTGTGGTACATGACCCCGACATCATTATTTTTGATGAACCAACCAATGGCTTAGACGTACTCACCGCCAAGGTGGTAACAGACTTCTTGTTGGATCTTAAGAGTCAGGGCAAGACCATTATTGTATCCACTCACATCTTTAGCCTAGTGGAGAAAATCTGCGATCGAGTAGGCGTGGTGATTAACGGAACCATGGCTCTGTGTGACAGCTTAGAGAACGTAACCAAAGAAAAGGATTTAGAGACCGTATTCTTTGAACTCTATAAGGAAAAGGCGGGTGATGTGGCATGAAAAATAATATCTGGACCATTATGAGAAAAGAACTGACCCGTTTTTTCACA
>BNZC01000126.1 GCA_026000755.1 Clostridia bacterium | reverse complement strand
CCACCATCAGCATTGCCCCATATCCTAACATACTAAGCATAACAGGTACGGTAGGTAACATATAATACAAAGAAAACATTTGCCCCTTGGTATCAATCCGCCTTTTCTGTTCCTCTGCCAACATCCTCATATTTGAATCAATCATGACTTCCATGACCTCACCACCACCGCCGGTTCCTATGCTCAAGGAATAGAGCCTCCGCATGGTATTTTCCACGCCGGCAATCTGATAGGAACTTAAAAATGCCATAAATGCATCTGCCCCATCGCCTTCCTCTATGCCTTCTTTTAAGACTTCCAACTCTTTCTTTAAGACTTCGGGTGCTTTCTTAATGGATAAAAATACTGCTACGGGAATATTTTCGCTTTGAATTAACAAAAGAATATCAAAAAGCCATTTCGGGAAAGCTTTTTTCACTTCCCCCTTAATCTGTACAGAAAACAGAAAACGTTTGATGAAATGAGAATGTAAGAGCAAAAGAGATACTACAATTCCAGGGATAAGCAAGAACATCTTTCTGCTTCCTATGGCAAGACTTCCCGCCAAAACCAAGCTTGCCGCCGCAATTGGCAGGTTTTTCACATATCCTTTTTTTACGTGAAATCCTTCCAGAAAATGCAGTGATCGTCTTACCTTTTCTGTTGGCATAGATGCCTCTTCTTCCAGAAGGCTTTTGCTTAATCGTTTGTCCATACGCTCATAAATCAGCCAGAAACAGAGAATTAGCATAACATTTAAGCCTTGTGTAATTGGGAAATGAACAATACTAAGATCCTCCGGGAATTGATCTAGCATAAAGGCACAGACTAAGGTCAGCACAATATACTCCGCCGCAACCGCCGTGCGAGCCATAAGCAAAGACGAACGGTAAGTCATTTTTGCCCGTTCCCACGCTTCTCGTATGGTTTCAAGCAATCGGAACTCACCATCACAACTCCCTCCCCTGTTTTCCGCTTTTCGAAGGAAATCATGCAACACCTCCATGCGTTCACAGGCGTATTCCTTCTCTAGCATTCCAAGGGCTTCTCTCTGTGCCAACTC
>BNZC01000125.1 GCA_026000755.1 Clostridia bacterium | reverse complement strand
CCCCATAAGGGCGGCCTCGAAGCGTTTCGATGGGAGGAGGGGGAAGTCTTTGATTCGTCAGATTCTGTAGGGCAATCTTCCTCTCGATTAAAGCAAGCAGGCGAAGCCAATGCACCTTATGAAAAGAAAGCCTTCTCCTTTTTTAGAAAGGGAATCTTTGACTCTCGCAAGAAAAATCAGGACACCTCTTTGGAACAAAGCCCGGGAGAACGAGAGAAAAGTGCCGCTGCGGAACAAAAAGAGATTGCCGAATTGGTGGAAAACAGGGAGAAAAAGAGTAGAAAAGGTTTATGGGGGCTGTTGGAAGATTTGTTGGCAGGAGATTATGAGGACGATAACGTAAAGCCCTATCTGGATGAAGTTCATGATGAACTTGCCTTTTTGGACGAAGAGGCACTGGGCAAGCTGTTGCCGGAGGATCAGCCCATAAGCACAAAGGAGGCTATTCGGATTTATCACCAAATAGAAGAAAAACCATTTTTACCGGAAATCAAAATTAATGCCTTAGATGCCATGGATCGCCGTTTGTCTAAAATCAAGCGAGAGGAACAAAAACAATTGGCACAAAAGCTGAAAAAGAGTATGGAAGAAGTTATGGATGTGCCGGAGCGTATGTATTTTTGCGAAGTTCCGGAGGACGAGGAAAAAGATGTGGTAGACACCGCCCTAGCGGTCTATGCCTATGATAAGGGAAGCTACGAATATCCCTTGCTGGTCTGTGATGCTTCTAATTTACAAAATGGGAAAAGCGGATTTTTGTTGACACCGGATTCGATTTACTATGCTACAATGACACAGGCAGGAGACGTGGGCATTGGGGAAATTCGCAGCCTTAAGGCGAAGAAAGGCCTCTTTAAGGGCATTGAAGCAGAAGGAAGAGGGAGGGTCAAACTGCCCGTGGCATTTGATGGGGAACAGACCGAGGGCTTGACACAGGTGTTGTTGGAATTTGTTCAGTATTTACAAGAAAAACCGGAATCAAGGAGTATTGGCTATCTGCTGCGAGATAAACATGAAAAAATATGTTGTTACCGTTGTGGCTACACCTATACAG
>BNZC01000124.1 GCA_026000755.1 Clostridia bacterium | reverse complement strand
GCAATCCCTGTCTGTGCAAGTGTCGAAATGATTTTGCCCCAACCGCTTGAGGTAGAAACATTGGGAAACAAGACGACAATGGAAAGCAGTATCAAAACGAGGGAATAAACCGCAGCCCCGATCATAATATAAAGGAATTGCCCCAAATACCATTTTTTTCTTCCCGAACGTAAAATCAGGTAAGGGTGGTCGCTTTCCGTGAAAGGAGCATCGCAAAATAACAGTACTGCCCCCATAAGGATTAGCTTTCCTGTATAGGTGGCCGAGATATAGAAAGGGAAAATATATGGTGCAACATGAATCCCGACTTGGCCCGCAAAGTTTTTTAACGGGGTTAATATGTATTGTGTATAGCAGAATAGCAAAATAAGCAATACATAGATTCTTGGATTTGTCGCCCACTTTTTTAAGTTGTAGTTTGTCAGTTCCAAAATTTTTCGCATATTACCCATTCTCCACCCTTCCTTTCACCCCCCAATAAAAAGCAAGGCTAAAAATAGCTGTCAAAATCAGAAAATATCCGCAGCCAAAGGATACTGCCTCCCAGATTTGGCTCCCCAAGCCCAAGCCTTTTGAGATTTTTGAAAGCATCAGCTGAGGCGGTATGAGGAATCCGACAGAAAAATTATCCAATAAATAGTACAGAATGATGGGGGAAGCCAGTACGACAAAATAGTTGACGATTTTCGTGGAAAGCCAAAGCGCAAATACTGCGAAAAAACCGCCTGCTAATGCTTGCAGAAAAATACGGATGAGAAAATACAGATAAATTTTCCCTTCCCCCATCAGGTCTTGAAATATGCCGGACTGTACTAAGGAAGTCCCCTCTATGAAAGCCGGAAATCTCACATTTAATGCCAATACAAATAGCCAGCTGCCGATAAAAATCACCGAAAAGCCGGAGAGGAAACAGGCAAACGCTTTTGAGAAGGCATAGATTCTTTTGCCTCCCCTAAGGAGCGAAAAACGATAGCAACGCATATTCCAATCGGAGCAAAAGGAGGTCGCCCCCGGTATCACGGCGAACAAGGTATACAGGATATAAAACGGCTGAAACCAGTA
>BNZC01000123.1 GCA_026000755.1 Clostridia bacterium | reverse complement strand
AAATGTCAATTTTTCGCCAACTTCTCTGCGAAGTGCCAATCTAGCTAAAATGCCAATTTCTCCGCAAAATACCCATCTAAGTCAGAAATCTTGATCCGCTCTTGCTCCATGGAATCTCTCTCTCGTACAGTCACCGCTTGATCCGTTTCCGAATCAAAATCATAGGTTACGCAAAAGGGTGTGCCGATTTCGTCCTGTCTGCGGTAACGTTTTCCGATATTTCCTCTATCGTCATATTCGCAGTTGTATTTCTTGGACAGCTGATGATACACCGA
The DNA here is from genome assembly GCA_026000755.1 of Clostridia bacterium. GTDB lineage: Bacteria > Bacillota > Clostridia > Lachnospirales > Lachnospiraceae > BNZC01. The sequence continues at coordinate 789 of BNZC01000123.1, read as the reverse complement.
TTCTGCTCCCTCGCCTAATTTTTTTGATAAGGGCAGTATACCGATTTTGACAGGGGCTAAGGCAGGATGGAAACGAAGGACGGTACGCCTATCCCCCCCCTCTAATTCCTCTTCATCGTAAGCTCCGCACAAAAATGCCAAGACCACACGATCCGCACCTAATGAGGGTTCAATCACATAGGGGATGTAGCGATTATTTTTCCCATCATCAAAATAGCTGAGATCCTCGCCCGAAACATTCTGATGCTGGGTCAAATCATAATCGGTGCGATCCGCAATCCCCCACAACTTGCCCCAACCAAAGGGGAACAAATATTCGATGTCTGTGGTTGCCTTGCTATAAAAAGAGAGTTCTTCCGCATCGTGGTCACGCACCCGCATTTCATCATCCTTCATGCCGAGGGATTTCAGCCACTGTATGCAAAACTCTTTCCAGTAGGCAAACCATTCCAGGTCGGTATCCGGCTCACAGAAAAATTCCAGCTCCATCTGTTCAAATTCTCTGGTACGAAAGGTAAAGTTTCCCGGCGTAATTTCGTTACGGAAAGATTTTCCGATTTGTCCAATGCCAAAGGGAATTTTCTTTCTGGAGGTTCTCTGTACATTCTTAAAATTGACAAAGATACCCTGTGCCGTTTCCGGACGAAGATAAACGGTATTTTTCGCATCTTCTGTCACGCCCTGAAAGGTCTTAAACATCAAATTGAATTGGCGAATATCCGTAAAATTATGCTTTCCGCAGCTTGGACAGGGAATCTGATGTTCTTCGATAAATGCTTTCATTTGTTC
>BNZC01000122.1 GCA_026000755.1 Clostridia bacterium | reverse complement strand
GTCCATACATACTCCGTGCCGCCGATAGAAGCTTATGTGCCTCGTCAATGATAAGAATTTGATAATTGGGTATCAGCGGTGTTTTTTTCTCTGTACGGCGTATGGCATCTGCAAGCAGGTAATTATGGTTTGTGACCTGAATATCCGTATCAAAGGAGCGTGCATTCTCCTGAAAATCAAGATAGGGACAATCTCTACGGTGCTTGCAGGTGTTAAAGCAACGTCCCGGAACGGATAGACGTTTTTTAATGCGCTGCGGCAGTCTGCTAATCTCTGCAAGGTCGATTTCTGATTTTGGCAGTAGTAGCAATTCGAGCATTTTCTTTACAGCAGAATCTCTTTGAAATGCCAGTTCATTTAATACATTTTGCCTGCAAACGTAGTGTTCGCGCCCTTTTCTAAGAACTGCTGACAGTTTCGTCTGTATCATGCCGTTTTTAAGCAGAATATGCGATAATTCGGGTATGTATTCCGTTATCAGTGATTTTTGGAGCGCAATACTTGAAGTTGCAATCACGAGCGGCATTTTCGGCATGTCCGCATACTGCATATCCGGATAAAGCGATAGATTCTTCCCATCGTTTAACCGTCCACGCTTTGCGATGATTGCGGGTATCAGATAGGCAAGTGTTTTGCCTGTCCCAACCTCTGCTTCGGCAAGTGCAGTACCACGTTTCGCAAGCGTGGCAAGAACAACTTCGGCGAGGTCGATTTGTTCTTGGCGGATGTTGTATCCGTATTGCGGCAGTACCTTGTTAAAAGTGTAATGCAGTATCGAAAGTGCCTTGTTGAAGCTTATGCGCTGTCCGAGTGGGCGGTCGATTTGATAGCGTCCCGCTCCGGTGATGTTTGACCGCTGTATGCGTTCCGCCATTTTTTCAACTTCCTTAACGGATAACGGCGATTTACGGCATGAGAGTATTTTTTTCTTGCCACTATCCAGATTGACTGCTGTATATAGGAAACCGGTTTCTGTTTCTTGTTCCAGCAAGGCGCATGAAAAGGCGTACAATATGGGCTTGCCGCCGCTGAATGTTTGATGGGGATAGCCTTCCGGCAATTCGCATGAGATTTCATTTTTGAAGTCTGTCATTTTAACG
>BNZC01000121.1 GCA_026000755.1 Clostridia bacterium | reverse complement strand
AAAAATCAGAAATAGAGAAGTCTGCCACGAAATCAAAGGACACGGCAAACCTTGCGATAAATTTACGTCAAAATATGTTGTGGACATCAAAACCCAAACGATCGTTACGGAACACCGTTTTTACGAAGATTCTAACGGGAAAATACAGATACCTATCTTGTATCGCCCGGATGTTCAGTATGGTAGTGGACTCAAAACTTTTGTCACAACCCTTGCCGGCTTCGGTCTTGTTTCCTCCAACCGAATTGTGACATTTATTCGTTCACTGACAAACAATCTCATACATCTTTCGGATGGAAGCGTCTATCATTTTTTATCTGAATTCAAAGCGAAATCCGCAGCAATCATAGAACAAATCAAAATGAAGCTATTAAATGCACCCGTCATGCACGTGGATGAAACAGGTGCTAGATGCGATGGCAAAAACATGTTCTTCCGAAACTACAGCAACGAGAAATATGTGCTATATACTTTCAATCGAACAAGAGGAAAGAAAGCCATAGAAGCGGATGGCATCCTGCCAAACTACATAGGAACGATTGTACATGATCACAACACGGTAAATTATAATTACGGATTTGCCAATGCAGAGTGCAATGTCCATATCATTCGCTATTTAAGGGCAAATTCAGAAAACACGCATAATATGTGGTCGGATGACATGATCCGGCTGCTCCTATCCATAAAACGATCCAAACAACTAGCCATGTCATTTGGCATGACGGGATTTGAGGAAGAGGATTGGGAAAAATACAAAAACCGATACATGCAAATAATAGCAGACGGCTTGTTAAGCCTTAAAAACACAAAATCGAGGATTTATCATGTAGACGAAAAACGCTTGTTAAAACGCCTGAAAAAGTACATGAACAACCATCTGCTGTTTGCCCGTGATTTTGGAGTGCCTTTCGACAACAATCTGTCGGAAAGAGATATTCGCATGGTTAAAACCAAAATGAAAGTTTCCGGCTGTTTCAGAAGTTTAGAAGGGGGCAAATCCTTTGCCACCTTAATGTCTATCGTCAAAACTGCCATCAAGCAGAATCTCTCTCCCTTTTCCGTTATCAATGACCTCTTTGCCGGAGTTTCGGCAATTGCCTAGCTGAGTAGTAAC
>BNZC01000120.1 GCA_026000755.1 Clostridia bacterium | reverse complement strand
GCTCAGCGTTATCCTGCGGTGGTATCGACGGAGGAGCTTTCTGAGCATATCTATGATGAAAACTTTGACCCATTTTCTTCAGTTCTGCGTGTGCATATTGCGAGAATGCGGAAAAAACTAACCGATGCCGCCGGGCGTAGCATCATCCAAACGATACGAGGAAAGGGATATGCAATATGCGAAAAATAACCCTGAAAAGCGGAATGGTAATGGTGATTTATGCGTTGATTCTCACCAGCGTGTTGATAGTGGGCATTTATATTTTTTGGGATTTTTCTGTCCATTCCGTAAGCACAGCTTCCGCCGGCACCGGTGTGGTGTATATCCTCACAGATGAAGAGTGGATTGCAAATTACACACAAGATGGTATCGTGAATCAACTCGATAAACCCATACCCTTGAGGGACATCAATCGCTACTATACGGCAAAAAGTTTTCGATATCTGCCGTTTATGGTAGCTTTTTTGGCTATAGTCCTATTGGTTTCTTTGGGTTTGTTGTGGTATATATTGCGCCGCATATGGCAAAAAGAATCTGACCGTATGATAGGAACGCTCAATGTCCTTTCTGACAGCGAGGAAAGCGACCTGTTTTTTGAACCTATGCTAAAAGAATCGATACAGCGTATTCGCAGGAAGTATTCCGATCATTTAGCCGACTATAAGCGTTTGCATTCCTATGTGTCTCACGAACAGAAAAACGCCATTGCTATTTTGAAAACCAATTTAGAAAACGGCGATGACAGTGATGCTGTGAAAATCATCGACCGCATTTCTGATAACATGGATGATATTATGACACTAAGTGAAAATGCAGATCCTGCTGCAAAAGCACCTGTCGATGTAGCACTGATTTGTGCATCTGCCTGTGATGCCTATCAAAAGATTTCACAAAACATAGTGTTTGATTTTGATGAAGATGAATACACGGTTATTTTGGCAAAGGAACGTTGGATTTATCGGGCGATCAGCAATCTTTTGGACAACGCCGTGAAATATGGTGAAGGCAAACCGATTGAAGTTCGGGTACGCAACAAAGCTTGTAGTGTAATCCTGACGGTTTTAGACCATGGCATTGGTATCCCGCAGGATAAGCAGGAATACATTTTTCAAAACCGATA
>BNZC01000119.1 GCA_026000755.1 Clostridia bacterium | reverse complement strand
AATGGATATTGAAATGCAGGCTACACCAATGGAGGGCGATAATCGCGAAAGTGGTCACAGGAATATTCGCAACCGCTCCGTATTCAACCTTTGTGACTTGCACGCAAACCAACCGGGGCGTGGCATACGCTATGGTGATTTTTTCACTAGCTATCAGATTACGATTTGCAATTACAATGTGTTTGACTGGGATAACGAACTTGTCGAGGCATTCACTTACCGTAACGAGCAGGGGAAACAACTCTCAGACATCACGACTGCGATTTTTATAGACCTTACGAAAGCAGGAGAAATCGCAAAGCGGCCTGTTGAGGAAATGACCTCCGTAGAGCAATGGGCAGTGTTTCTTGCAAAAGCCGGTGATCCGCAGTACCGAGGAATAATCGGCCAAATCAGAGAGAGCAAGGAGGGGATTCAAGTGGCATATGATATGTTGACAAATATCAGCACAGACCAAAACGAGCGTGCCCGTTTCCATTCGCGCCTTATGTGGCAGTTGGATCGGGAACATGAAATTGCGTCGGCGACCATTCAAGGCGAGGAACGGGCATACGCAAAATGGAAACCGGTCATTGACGAGCAGATGGCGGCACTGGCAGATAAAGATGCAGCACTTGCAGAACAAGCGGCGGCGCTGGTAGCTGATAAAGCAGTACTTGCAGAACAAGCAGCAGAACTTGCCCGACTTCGTGCTCTTATTGGCGTGGACAAATAGCCTTGGTCTGTGTATATGCATAAGAAAAGAGATGCTGTGAGGTGAGAGACTATGCGATACCGTGATGAACTGCCCGAAATTCTGCCGCCGAGTGAAAACGGTATCTTCCAATCGACATTCACCAGAGAGGGAGCAACGCCCGCCTTAAAAGAGCTGCTGTCAGATGTTTTGGAACGTCCGATTAAGAATGTGACAATTCGAAACGCAGAACCACCTCTCACAGATGTGGATGCGAAACGAGAAGTATTTGACATCAACTGCGTAGCGGAGGACGATAAAGCACAAATGGATATTGAAATGCAGGCTACACCAATGGAGGGTGATAACCGCGAAAGCGGTCACAGGAACATTCGCAACCGTTCGATATTTAATCTCTGCGATCTGCACGCAAATCAGCCGGGGCGTGGCATACGCT
>BNZC01000118.1 GCA_026000755.1 Clostridia bacterium | reverse complement strand
TGAAAATGTTTCCGTCGAAGCGGCACACAAAGGCGAACGGGCAACAGAGGGTGCGGCACGCTACGCCTTGCGACATCACAGGGCAAAAGGCTACCGCAAGGCAAAAAGGCTAGAGCGAAAGGTGCAGAAAACATCCACCCGACTGGCATACCAAAAAACGCTTGCCGAAAATCCAACAACAAAAAACAATCTTCTCTTGCGGGCATTTCAAAAGCGAAAAATCAAAAAAGAGTATGCAAAAGCAGCACGGGAGGCACAAAAAGCAGCCACACTTGCCAAACAAGCAGGCACATCGTTTCGTGGTGCGGGAAAGGCTATGGCAAATGCCATAAAAAACCACCCGCTTACGGCAGGGATAGTCGCAATCAGTGCACTCCTGTTATTTGCCTTTCTCTCGCTCATTGGAACATTTCACAGTGCAACCATCGGCAGCTTAGGCGGCATACTGTCTGCCAGCTATCTTGCGGAAGATGCGGACATTGATGACGGCGAACTACTCTATAACGAATGGGAAACCGACTTGCAAATGCAAATCGCAAACACACAGGCTTCCCACCCCGGCTATGACGAGTATCGGTACAATATCGGTGACATTTCCCATAATCCCTACGAGCTGATGGCGTATCTGACGGCACGGTTTCAAAACTTCACCTCTGCCACGGCACAGGCGGAACTTGCCGCACTATTTCGCGAGCAGTATACCCTAACCTTTACGCCGACAAGCGAAACCCGCTATGCCGACCCGGACGATTCCAATGAGGACGGCGATTACGAACCCTATCGCTGGTATATTTTAACGGTCACGCTTACGGCAAAATCATTTACTACAATCGCCTACAGTCACATGGACAGCGAAGAACACGAGCGCTACGGCCTTCTTATGGAAACAAAAGGCAGCCGCCAGTACATCGAAAACCCCTTTGAATTTGAATGGCTCTCCCGTATAACAAGCGCTTACGGCTACCGCATCAACCCGGAAAGCGGTGCAAAAGAGCAGCAATACGGCGTTACGATTTCCGTTCCCATCGGCACAAACATTCATACAGGGCAGGATGGAATTGTCACAGCCCTAGGCTATAACGCAGGCTACGGTTATTACATTGTGCTTGAAGATGAAAAGGGGCTTATTTCTAAATATGCGAATTGTGAAAGCTTGCTCGCT
>BNZC01000117.1 GCA_026000755.1 Clostridia bacterium | reverse complement strand
GCCAACCACGCCATGCGGAATAATTGCGACATGTCCCGGTGAAAGTGCAAGACTGTCAATGATTGCCGCAACAGCGTGTCCGTGAGGTCGTTCGTTTTTCGAGTAAATGCCTAAGCTGTCTGCAATGTCAGTTGCCGTCCAAACATACTTGCCGCAGCCGGACGTTATCACTTCAATGCCAAACGGCTTATATGCACCGCGCAAAAAGCCAAGCACTTCCGCTTCCGGAGAATGTGTTTGTGCTAATCCTGCAAGGACGTTTTGCACGGCAGTATTGAATACACACAATGAAGGAGTAAGTGACTGTGCTTTTAATGCCTTGATTTTGCGTTCCTGCTCACGCTCCGCCATCTCGTGAAATGTCGTAACATATAAAGCTGTGAACAGAATGCCTTTTTCGCCAGTGAGTTTGTTGGCGATAACATCTGCTCCTTTACGGGTGATGAGATAGCAGGGCAATTCGCGTCCTATGCTGTCAAAATACCGTGTTTCCACGAAAAAATCATTAAGCCCAATTTTGGTCTCAATGGTTTTTTCCAATACGTCGCAGTATCTGCGAATGTCACGGAGCAAATGCTTATGCTGTTTGCCGATAATCTCGGCGACTTCCCGGCTGTCGATATAGGCACTGCCGTTTTGCTCGATAATTCTTAAATCATTCATTTTGGTTTCTCCCTTCGTTTTCAAAAATGCTGTTTCTAAATAAAAAAGCCATCCGTTTTGGTTTAAGCGGGTGGCAGGCTGCACTAAATCAGTTCAAGGTCATCGGGGTCATATTCATGGATTTCTTCATCTGGCACTCCGTCTTGAAAATCCCCGAAGGCATCTTTTGGCATTTCTCCGTCTGTTTCGATGTGTTCAAAAAACGGAAAGGGTTCATTGGGGTCAACTTTTAGTTTCGTGCTGATGAACTTTTCCATCTGAAAAGCGTTGCGCTCGTTAAAATCCGACAGGTACTTGTAGTTTTTGTGTTTCGTTATATCGTATTTGTCAGAGAAAAACGGGCGAACGCCGCGCAATTGCAAGATGCACTTTGAACCGTCCATTACGGAAAGCTCGTCAACCGACATCAGCTCCTTACCCAATTTCTGGTAGTTTTGCCCGAAAGAGGGGCTGTTGCCTTTGGTAACGCTGTGGTTTAAGAGGTCAATGGTTTCCTTACCA
>BNZC01000116.1 GCA_026000755.1 Clostridia bacterium | reverse complement strand
GGAACAGACAGCGGCTTGGTTTGGCAAAGGCTATGATACATAACCCGGAAATTCTAATCCTAGATGAACCAATCAACGGTCTTGACCCTGCCGGGGTTGTGGAAATCAGAGATTTGCTGTTGGATTTATCAAAGAATCATGGTGTTACCGTGTTTCTTTCCAGTCATCTTCTGGAGGAACTGGCAAAATTGGCGGATCAAATCGGTATCATTCATCAGGGCAAATTGGTGCAGGAAATTAACAGAGAGCATTTAGAGCAATCCTTAAAGAAGCATTTGCTGATCGACGGTTATGATAGAATTGCTATGAAACGTATCTTCACGGAAGCAGGCTATCCGTTTGATGAAAATGCAGAAGGTCAGCTTATCCTTTCCGAAAGCCGATTGATTGAAAGACCGGATAAACTAAATGAATTACTCGTGGCTTCGGGGCAAACGCCCACCCTGTTACACACCGTATCCGAGGATTTGGAGGGGTATTTTTTAAGACTGATTCAAATTCCGAAGCAAAATACGAATCAGGAGGCACCGGCATGAAGCATATTGTATCTTTTGTTTATTGTGAGATTCACAAAATATATCGCTCTACCGTATTTTGGGTGATCCTTGCCGCATTTACGGTACTGCCCTTTATGTCTTTGATCAAACTCTTCGGTGCAGACAGTATCAGTTGGAGCGAATACCTCATAGACACCATGACAACTTTCCCGGCACTTTTGATCTTAGGCTTTGCCTTTACGAATTGTTGGGTTTTCGGTCGTGAATACACGGATAAAACCATCAATGATTTGTTGGTGAAACCGGTGTCTAAGCTGTACATCGCCACCTCGAAATTCATTGCTATTTTCCTGTGGAATGTTCTCCTTGCGGTGCTGATGTTTACCGTTATTATTTTAATCGGCTTTGGCTTCGGCTTGACGGGAAGTGCCGATCGCTGGGTATTCCATTATTTTATTCTGTTTATGGGAACTTCTCTTCTCACGATGCTTGTAGGTACAATCACAGCTTTTTTAGCAAATGTTACCAAGGGATATTTAGCACCCATTGGTTTTATTTTCCTGATTATTATCGTTGTCAACGTGGTTGATAATGTTGGTCTGGCCGCTTTCGTTCCTTGGACAATACCGGGACTTTTGGTAGCAGATGGGTTTTTAAGTCCCCTTAGCC
>BNZC01000115.1 GCA_026000755.1 Clostridia bacterium | reverse complement strand
GTATAACGAGTATGCCGACCAAAATAACATTCTTTGCACTGTATCTTTCTGTGAATTTTGCCGATTGCGATCTTGTGAGCAACATGCCGATTCCCTGTGGTGCTAAAATCATACCTGCAATAAACGGTGTCATTTCATGCAAATGTTGGAAATACAAGGGAAGAATGAACAATGTACCCGTTGTAAGTATCCCGTAAACAAATATCAATATTATCGATACAGAGAAGTTGCGCATTGTGAACATTCTAACGTCAAGCAAGAGTTCTTTTTTGCTTTTCAGTGCGTAAATAACGTATGTCGCAAACAATACGATTCCTGCAATAAGCAGACCGACTGCAAGCTCAAACTTGCCGGCGGTTTTAATATAGCTTATGCCGAATATCAATGCACAAAATCCCGGGGATAATAACAAAAGTCCGATAAAATCAAGTTTCTGTGCTTTGTTTATGGCTTCCATTGCCGGAATTTTTGCAATCCCCAAAAGGAATCCCACAACTACAAAGGGGATATTGATAACAAAAATCCATTGCCAACCCAAGCCTACCAGAAAGCCTCCCACGGTTGGCCCCAAAATCGGTATGATTGCTACCGGAAGACCCAAGAATGCCATGAGGGAAGGTAATTTCGCGCCACCTGATGCACGTATTAAAACCGTCTGCACAATGGGCATTACAATACCTGCCGCCAAGCCCTGAATCACACGAGCCACGATAAGCACTTCAATATTCGGAGACACGACAGCCAATACTGAACCTACTCCGAATACCGCAAGGGATGCTAAGTAAACCGATTTTCCGGAAAATCGGTTGGAGAGCCAACCGGAAAGCGGTACCGCAATCCCCATTGCAAGTACATATGCGGTTGTGAGCCATTGAATAACGGAAAGACCGGCGTGTAAGTCCTCACCGATTGTCTTGATTGCCACATTTACCACGGTTGCATCTAAGGCAGGTGCGAACATACCAACTAACAGGATAAGTGCCAGTGTCATTAACTTTGGGTCGAGCTTATCTTTTTGCTTCTTTTCTTTTACTGCTGTATCAGCCATTTTTTTCTTCCTCCTGTGGGGCAGATTCTGCCAACATTTTTATCAAATGAACAATCATGTTCTTAAAACTTTCCTCGCTACCCTTACTACCGCCAAAGGCACCCACCGCCTCAAGGGAAATAAAC
>BNZC01000114.1 GCA_026000755.1 Clostridia bacterium | reverse complement strand
AGCAGGTAAGATGGAACAGCATAGCCAAGGCAAGCCTGTGGTATTGACGGATGCTTGTATTGGGTGCGGTATGTGTACGAAAGTTTGTGCACACGTGGGCGTTACGATTACGGATAAGAAAGCGGCGATTAATCATGGAAATTGTGTGGGTTGTGGGCGTTGCTTGGGTGTCTGTCCAAAAGATGCAATCAGAGCAGGCGAGGACAATACCTTTGATGTGTTGAATTATAAAATTGCAGAGTACTCAAAGGCAGTGATACAGGATAGACCGCATTTTCATATTTCCATTGTAAGGGAAGTTTCTCCTTTCTGTGACTGCCATTCGGAAAATGATATTCCCATTGTTCCCGATGTGGGTATGTTCGCCTCCTTTGACCCGGTTGCTCTGGATGTGGCTTGTGCAGATGCGATTAATCGTCAGCCAATCATAGAGGGCAGTCGTTTGAGCGAACATGCGGATCATCATCACGGAGATCATTTCCAGGTGAATCATCCTGAAACGAACTGGCGTTCGTGCATCGAACATGCACAGAAGATCGGTATCGGAAAAGAAGAATATGAATTGATAGAGATTTAGGAAATTGCCAAAAGATTAAGGAATGAAAGACCTATAAGCGACATATGAAAATTGTAGAATGAACGTAATAGAGTAAAAAGAAAAGGAAATTTATTATTGAGATCGTGGGAGTAAAGCAATGAATGCAGAGGATGCAGTAGAGCAGATCTTAAAAGAAATCCATTTACTATTCGCAGAGAGCCGAGAATTTCTGGGAGAGCCGGGAACAATCTTGGTGAACAAAGAAAAGGTGTTTGCACTTTTGGAAAAGCTGAACTTTAGCATGAGGGCGGTGGTGGAAAGTGCCGGAGCGACTGCCAGACAGCAGGAGATGGCAAGACTTCGGAGCGAAAAAGAAGGTGCAAAAATCGTAAAAGAATATCAAAGACAGGCGGATGATGTATATGCCGCCTCTTTGATTTACACAGAAGATGCCTTAAGCCGCACAAAACGGCTGATTGATTTAGCTGCAGAACAGGCGCAGGACATCATGCGAAAGACGGCGTATGACTTGGAACAGCAGAAGCAACAGATTCAGACCAATAAGGCGGAGCTTCGGGAGCAATTGCAGGATTTTAAGGAATCCAGAAAATACATTCTGATTTTGGAGGAGAGTGAACGGCAAAGGAA
>BNZC01000113.1 GCA_026000755.1 Clostridia bacterium | reverse complement strand
ACGCCCGACAGTACGGCGGAGGAGTTGCTAAAAGCGGCATTAAAGACGATGGCATTCTGATTTTTTTGTGCGAAGTTCTCTGCGTTCGGAAAAGTAGTAACGTGTGGCGTTTCAACTGTTTCAAAAAGCGTATATGGATAAAATTCATAAAAGGGAAAATCATGGAAAAACGTGTTATTTCAACCAAAGTCCAAGATGAGGACTTAAAAATAGAAAAGAGCTTGCGCCCCCAAACCCTTTCCGAATACATTGGGCAGGAGAAGGCAAAAAGCACCCTAAAGATATACATAGAGGCGGCTAAGCAAAGGAGTGAGTCCTTGGATCACGTGCTTTTTTACGGACCGCCGGGCTTAGGAAAAACCACCCTTGCGGGCATTATCGCCAACGAAATGGGTGTACATATGAAGATTACCTCCGGACCCGCCATCGCAAAGCCGGGGGAAATGGCAGCGATTTTAAGCGGACTGCAAGAAGGGGATATTTTATTTGTGGACGAGATTCATCGCCTAAATCGTCAAGTGGAGGAGGTGCTTTATCCTGCCATGGAGGATTACTGCATTGACATCATGATAGGAAAAGGTGCTACGGCACGTTCTCTTCGTCTTGATTTGCCCAAATTTACCCTGGTGGGAGCAACCACCCGAGCCGGGCTTTTATCGGCGCCCTTGCGGGATCGTTTTGGCGTGGTACATCATTTGGAATTTTATACACCAGAGGAATTGGAAACGATTATCCTGCATTCCGCAAAACGATTAGCGGTGGAAACGGAGCAGGAGGGAGCCTATGAATTGGCAAGACGTTCCAGAGGTACACCTCGCCTTGCCAACCGCCTCTTAAAACGAGTGCGGGATTTTGCCCAAGTAAAATACGACGGCAAAATCACAAAGGACATTGCTTCCTTTGCTTTAGATCTCATGGAGGTGGACAAGCATGGCTTAGACCAAAATGACAGGGAACTGCTCCTTGCGATGATTGAAAAGTTTTCCGGCGGGCCTGTTGGACTTGACACCTTAGCGGCGGCAATCGGAGAAGATGCGGGAACAATTGAGGACGTATACGAACCCTATTTGGTGAAAAATGGCTTTATCAACCGTACGCCCAAGGGGAGAGTTGCAACGGATTTGACCTATGCACATTTTGGCTTGGGGCTAAGTGGTAACAGTTTTTGAAAAAAGTCGTAAATTCCCAAAGTAAGTTCTA
>BNZC01000112.1 GCA_026000755.1 Clostridia bacterium | reverse complement strand
GTTTGTCAAGAAATGCAAGGAAAGACTTGTTTTCCGCAAGTTGCTTCTTCTGAAACTTTTTACTCCAATAAACAACTGCTTTTTCTGAAAATGTTCTTTCTTGTCCATTTTCATCCTTTGCCTTTCGAGTGATAATGCGGCTTTTATATTTGAAATCCGTTCCTTCGTAAATATATCTTTCCGAAGAATACGCCCAATTGCGTTCGGTTTCTTTGCTCTTTAAGAGGCTTTTTGCAACAATATACCCGTTTCCGCCGTCAAGCAAATGAAGCAGATTTTTATACATGCAAATCCCTCGATCACCGATTAGAATGAAACGGGAAAAATCAACTTCATCGATATTGTTTTTGAGTGCATCCCGTAAAGTCAAATGATCTAAGGTGTTTCCGGGAAAGGATTCGATTGCAATCGGCACACCCTGATCATCCATAAACAGACCCATTTGAACGATAGGGAGTTTTCGTTCTTCTTTGCAAACACCGCATTTTCGGAAGCCTTTTTCTATCACCTCTCCCTGTTCATCCAATTGGTCGTCATCCGGTTTTTCTATCTCAAAGTAGAAGTTCGTTACATCGTAATAAATGATTTCAGGACTGCGATGGGCTTTCTTCACAAGACTCGTATTCATCCTGCGGATGATCTTTTCTTTGTGTTTGAAAATGAAATCCAAGGTGTCGTAAACATTGTCCGGGTTAAAATCATTTAGAATGGGTTCATAATAATCGTTGTTTTGGCGAGTCGTAGCGATTTTGGATGCAGGATTCAAAAGCCTACCAAAGAGGAGGAGTTTGGCAAAACCATAGACATCGTAGGTAATCTTTGTAAAGCCTTTGTAAGAAGCAAATAAGCTCCTAAGTCCAAGCTCTTCCGTGATTCGTTCAAGGAACAGATGGGAGAAGATTTTAGGTGTGCCAAAACAGTCGGGATTGCCTTCTTCGAATGTGAACGTATACTTTTCGTGTGGCGTTTCGTCTGTGCAATAAGGTGCAAGAGACGGGATCAGCGGTATTCCTGCGCGAAAGGATTTGCGTAGGCGCAAGAGATAATCGGGTTGCCCATCGTCAAATTTATCAAGTGGACCGATATTAAGGACAACAGTCTTTCGAGCAACTTTCTGCCCCTTGTCGTTTAGAACTCTCTTTGATTTTACGAGGCGGATGTAATCCTTGCCGTTATTTTTCGAGGTGTCAATAAACATAATATCCTCCATGCGGTGATGATGTGAG
>BNZC01000111.1 GCA_026000755.1 Clostridia bacterium | reverse complement strand
ACCATGGGCTGTGCAAAGATGTCAAAAGGGTCAATATCAATGCACCCATAGGCATCCCGATTCCCTGCAATGTCCCAAGCTACGGTATAGTTGATTACGGTGATTTTCTCCCGGAAGAGTGTAAGGTCTTTTAACGGTTCAAAAACCGTGCCTGCTTCGATGAGTGGTTTTACATCATATAGGCGTACAGAACCGTCATTCATATAGGCATAGACCTGGTAGTCATCTGTAGGTAGTGCCTGATAGACACGAGGGAAAAAATGATTAAAATCCAGTTGGCTGTTTTGTTTGATTTCTTCATACATTGGGTTTACCTCGTCATTTGAAAGCGATGCTATTTTATGCAAGGGCTGTCTTTGTTTTAAGATTTCTTCATACATTGGGTTTACCGCAGCACCTTAAAGCGGTGCTATTTCATGCAGGGGCTGTTTTTGTCTTGATAATTCCCAATTTTGCATCAATTCATCTTGGTGCAATTCACACCAAGTAAGCACATATTTCAGCTGTCGGTTTGGCAGATGTCCACTTCCTATGACACCTTCCAAAATCAATACGCTTGCTTTATAGTCAGCATATTCTACGTGGAAATGGGGTGGATTATGTTCGTTCCAATTCATGGTTATTTTTATACCGAAGAATAAGCTGATTTGCGGCATGGGATTATCTCCTTTTATTTGAAATAAGCTGTACTGCTTCCATTATAACATAAAAGACCACGCATACAACACTAAATTTGAAGAAAACTATTTGCTTAAAAACGATACAATAATAAAAATGCGCATTGGAAAACAATTACCATGCCTTACCCAACAAAACTCCTTGACAAAACCCTTGTTTTGGTAGTATTATAAGGCTACGAAGCACAGCTTCGGGAAGGAGGAGATATGATGAAGAAAGTAGTAGGTCTTATGTTGGTGGCTGTCCTGCTGATTGTGGGAGTGGCGGCTTGCGGAACAACAGGCGGCAAAGCGGGGGAGGATGACAAGAGTGTCTTTAAGATTGGCGGAATCGGGCCGATTACAGGCGCAGCCTCTATTTACGGGACAGCCGTAAAGAACGCCGCACAGCTTGCGGTGGATGAGATTAACGCCGCAGGGGGGATTAACGGGTCACAGGTGGCATTTAATTTCCAAGATGATGAGCATGATGCGGAGAAGGCAGTTAATGCCTACAACACATTAAAAGACTGGGGTATGGATGTCTTGATGGGAACCGTAACCAGCAATCCTTGTCTGGCAGTAGCGGATAAGACGGCGGCGGACGGTATCTTTCAGTTGACACCATCAGCCTCATCTACCGAGTGTATTGCAA
>BNZC01000110.1 GCA_026000755.1 Clostridia bacterium | reverse complement strand
ATTTTTACAGGGATAGAGGGGTGTTTTGAACATATGTTCTGCAAAACTCAGGATATCATTTCATCCCTTTCAAAATATCCCCATAAAAGGGAAGAAGGTCATTGCTGACCTTCTTGTTGGTACTTTGGCGGGTGTGCCCCTTCCCGCATCTCTTTGTAACCCATAAGGTGTAATAGCAGCACATTCTCTACTTCAAAGTACCTATCCTATTGTACCTTGATTATAGCACCTTTATTCCCGATTGTAAAGCACTTTGTTCCTTTTCAACATTTTTTTCAAATTGCTATCCCTAAGTCTGAAAAATGTCACTATTGAGTTTTCCTTTTCTGCATCAGAATCCAACGCCAATCGTAGAACAACATTTATATTTGTTTCGGGTAATTCTTCCAATATCACGCAAAGTAGATACCTTGTCTTTCGTTTTTCCTATTGTACTACTCTTTTCATCGTTTTTCAATCCTTTTCGTGTATATCTTGCGGAAAAGAGCGAATCTTTTTCCGCTCAATTGGGCTTGGCTAAGACCACGGAGTCGGTAAATGATTTCGAATATGTGCTTGGCAACAGCACCCTCACCCCCACTGATACCACTCTCGCCGGAAAAGTTGCAGCACTTACCGGCAAAGCGGTTGTTACATTTACCGTTGTCGATGGGAAAGAGAGCGTAACAGCACTTGTGTTGACCGGCGTAACAGACGCAGCTGCACTTGAGGTTTCCGGTTTTTCGAACCTTGCAGCGTTGACCTTGCCTGCTACGAACGATAATTTGAAGTCCTTGACCGTAAAAGGCGTAGATAAGTTGGCGAGTGCTATTGATGTAGGTACTACAACCGTTTACAAAAACCTTGAGTCTTTGACCATTGACGGTGCAAAATTACTTCCATCCGTTGCGGTAGCTGCCGCAAACGAAAAGCTGAATTCCGTATCCATTAAGAACGCAGCTGCGCTGACCAGCACATTTAATGCAAGCGTATTACCGGAGCTTAAGACACTTGTTGTTGACAACACGAATTATGCAGTAGTTAACGTAGGAACGAAAGTTCAGACTGCTCAGCTTACCAATTTGACAGCCTTAACTACACTTAACATTAACAATGCAATCAGCCTTTCTTCTTTGGATTTGACCGGAACAGGAAAGAGCTTGGTAACATTAAGCTTGACGAATCTGCAGAAGTTAGAAGCATTTGAGGCCACAATCTACGGCGGTTCCGTAGAGATTTCAAACAATGCCAAGCTTGCAACGGTTTCTCTTACAGCGAACAATGGCGATATTACAGCAAACAATGTAAAGATTGGAACACTTCCGGCTCTGACTGACCTTACAC
>BNZC01000109.1 GCA_026000755.1 Clostridia bacterium | reverse complement strand
GGAGCAAGGCTGTTGTTGCGGGTATTGGTAACGGCAATTGTGATGTTTCTGGTAACGATAGCCATTGTGACGGCGGCGACCACATGGAATCGTTAGGGGAAATGAAGACGGTGGCATGGAATTATTCGAGGGGGGGTATCTATGGGTATAATCTATGGATGGGTGAAAAATATTGTCTGCTTCTATTTATTTTTCACGGCAGTATTACAGCTTTTGCCCAAGAGTAATTATCAAAAATATGTCCGCTTTTTTGGCGGTTTACTTCTTACGATTTTACTTCTTTCGCCGATCGTCAGTTTTTTTCATAAAAGCGATAACTTGCTGTATACAATATCGTTGGAGAATTTTTGGCAGGAGCAGAAAAGTCTGCAATTAGACACGGAAAAAATGGATGCTTTGCAAAAGACGGCTTACCGTTCTCAATATGAAGATGCTATGGCAGAGGATGTTTCGGTTCTGGCGAAAGGTGCGGGATTTTCTGTGGAGGAGGTACAGGTGCATCTTGGCACAGAGTATCAAGTAGAAGAAATCAAATTGTCCCTGAGTCGAAAGGAGGGGGGTATCTATATCAAACGGGCAGGCATTTCAGATAATAGCGCAGAGTATCCGGAGGCTGAAAAACTGCGGGAAAAATTAAAAGGTTTGTATCAGATAGAGGACAGTCAGATTCGTATATATGTGGCGGATTGATGGGTGCAAGAGGATAGTCAAATTTACATTTTTGTGGTGAGTAAGAGGATAGTCAAATTTGCATTTTTGCAACGTGCAAGAGGATAGTCAGATTCGTATAGGAGTGCAACATGAAGGATAAAAATCCATTTGATTTTAAGAAATTAAAAAATATTCCCAGAAGCAGTCTGCTCATTGCAGGTCTATTCGGAATCTTGCTCCTTGTGATTTCACTTCCTGTTTCCAAGGATAAAAAAGCGGATCCATTTCCCATACAGGGCAGCGGGGAACAGAGTGTAAATACGGACACAGGGCAATCCGATCGTATTTCCTATCAAACACAGCTTGCACGGCAGCTAAAGCAAATCTTATCCGCCATGGACGGTGTGGGAGATGTGGAAGTGATGATTACCATGAAAGACAGCGGGGAACGAGTGTTAGGAAAAGATATAAGCGATTCCAATGAAAGCAGTACGGAAGAGGACAGTCAGGGAGGGAAACGAAATAGCACACGCAGCAGTAGTGAGGAGCAAACCATTCATTCCGGTGAAGGCACAACTTCGCCGCCCTTTGTGACCCGAGAGGATTTGCCCAGAGTGGAGGGTGTCTTAGTCGCTGCCGGGGGAGGGGGAGATCCTGTGGTGGTTAAGAATATTTCAGA
>BNZC01000108.1 GCA_026000755.1 Clostridia bacterium | reverse complement strand
ACACATTTTTGTCTGTACCGACAATGACAAAGCGGGAGCGCATACCGCTGAAAAAATAGCCGAAAGATTCAGCGGGTACATGAAAGTTTCATGCTTGCTCCCACCAAATAATGCAAATGATTGGAACGATGTGCTCCTATCCATACGAAACGAGGTGATTTTATTGGAAGATAAACGAAAATCCATACGGTTTATTGGTAGCGATTATAAAACGCTATTTACCGTCAAAGACGGCGAACAGATTAAATTTACAAATGGCTATGACGGCGAAACACAAAATCTAAAATGCCGCTTTATCGACGAAACGCATATCACGCTAAGCGGCAAACACCGCAACGATTACCATATCTGCCAACTGGCGGAGAGTTTGGAACGAAACGGCAGCAAATGTGAGCCGATACCTGAGCAGAAGCCAAAACTCAATATTCTTACTGCCAAATATGGCGAAACATTACAGGATGTGGAAATCCCGATGACCGAGGCTGCGGTAAAAAAGCTTGTTGGCGAAAAATACGATGTAACAGAGCTTCGCAGTGGATACCTTCTGCTACAAGGAAAAGATGCCACAGCCGTATGCAAAAGCGAAGATGGCGTTCTTGCAAGCGTCCATCCGTATTGGGCACAAACCTTAAAACACGAATTAGGCATAATGAAACCGCTAAAGGAACTTTCCACAGCAAAAAAACCGTCCATGCTCGGCGAATTGGAAGAAGCAAAGGGAATCACCACAGAACGGAATGCCATTGCTGCTAATGGCGACCGAAAGCCAAAGCACTCCTTGCCGGAAATTGAGTGACTGGGCGGTAATTGCCTTCTAAACCCTGCTACTGCCATTATAATAGATAAAACAGCAAAAACATTACACAGCAGAAATCGGATAGCGAAACAGGCATAAGATGGTCATAATTGACAGTTTCTGTGCTATTTTCAATGAAGGGAGATGGAAATTTTGCAAGACGAAGTAAACAACAAAACGGTTGCACTTTCCGTAAAAGCGACAAAAATCACAGGGCGCTTGCTCGCAAAGACAATGCAGGCTTTTCTTAGGCAGGCACGGGCTTCGCCGAAAATAAAACCCGGCAAACAGAGCGTAAAGTCCCTCACAAAGCAGGGAGCAAGTCTGTCAAATATTGAAATTGGCGGCGACAATATCGGCACATTTAACCGCATTGCCCGCAAGTACAACGTGGCTTTTGCCCTAAAACGCGACGATGCCGAAACGCCACCAAAATGGCTGGTATTTTTCAAAGCAAAAGATGCGGATGCTTTGACGGCGGCATTTACGGAGTATGGAAAAGCAACGCTCCGCAAAAAAGAGCAAAAGCCCTCCC
>BNZC01000107.1 GCA_026000755.1 Clostridia bacterium | reverse complement strand
TTGGTCAAACAGTTCCCTGTCCTCTGCGGCATCTACATCTGCCGCTTTCGTACCCAAAATGGGAACCCCCATTTTGAGTAGACTGTCGGTAAGCTTAATGGCTGTCTGTCCGCCAAACTGCACCACCGCACCGTCAGGCTGTTCCACATCTACAATGTTTTGCACATCCTCCGCTGTCAGGGGTTCAAAATACAATTTGTCCGCAATGTCAAAATCCGTGGATACAGTTTCGGGATTGTTGTTTACGATAATGGTTTCATAGCCCTCCTTTGCAAATGCCCAGGTACAATGAACGGAGGCATAGTCAAACTCAATGCCCTGCCCGATACGAATGGGACCGGAGCCTAGGACTAAAACCTTTTTCTTTTTTTGGACTTGCTTACTTTCTTGCAAGAAATCCTGCGTATTTTCCGAAATACTTCCATGTGCATTATTTTCAGCCGTATTCTTCGGCACATACATACTTCCGCTTACATAAGAAGCATCTCCTGCCTCATTTTCACTGCCATAACAGGAATAATAATAGGGGGTTGCCGCTTCAAATTCCGCCGCACAGGTGTCCACCATCTTAAATGCAGCCACAATGCCGTTTTCATAACGCATGGCTTTTACTGCTTCTTGTGACTGTCCTGTTAATCTTGCAATGACTGTGTCGGGAAATTCAATGCGTTTCGCCTCACGGAGTAAATCCTCGGTCAAGGCTTCACTCCGCAGCCGTTTTTCCATTTCCACTAAAATGGCGATTTTATCAATAAACCAGGGGTCGATTTTCGTCAAATCATGTATGGTTTCATATGCCATGCCCCTTCGTACAGCTTCTGCTATAACAAAGATTCTGCGGTCATCTACGAGTTTTAACTGTTTCACCAGTTCCTCATAGGAAAGGGCGGCGTATTCGTCCGCTATGAGACTGTCTACGTGCTGTTCCAAGGAACGCAACGCCTTCATCAATGCCCCTTCAAAATTTGTGCAAATGCTCATGACTTCCCCTGTCGCCTTCATTTGCGTGGTCAAGGTGCGTTTTGCCGTCAAAAATTTGTCAAAGGGCAGACGAGGAATTTTCACAACACAATAATCCAGCATTGGCTCAAAGCTGGCATAGGTTTTGTCTGTAATGGCATTTTTTATTTCGTCCAAAGTATAACCCAATGCGATTTTAGCCGCCACCTTGGCAATGGGGTAACCCGTAGCCTTACTGGCTAAGGCAGAGGAACGGCTTACTCTTGGATTTACCTCAATCACACAATATTCAAAACTCTCCGGGTGCAGAGCATACTGTACGTTACAGCCGCCTGTGATATTCAGCTCACTTATAATATTTAATGCGGAGGTA
>BNZC01000106.1 GCA_026000755.1 Clostridia bacterium | reverse complement strand
GGGTAAACCACAACAAATGCCTCCTTGGGAGGACGTGATTGATTTATTGGATCGTTTTTTTGTACCGCCTTGGAAAGCCGTAGAGGCAGGGAAAATTTTTATGGGGGACTGGATGCCGGATTTGGGGCGGTATTTGGAGTAGACCGAAAGCAACTAATAAGCGCTAAGTGACTCTAAAAAGGTACACCTTTTTAGAATAGGAGATTGCGAAATTTGCAAACGCCTACAAATTGTAAATTAAAAAAGGATGTGATTGTCATATGACAGATATTCAAACATTAGAACAGGCGGAAAATCTATTATTTAATCAATCAAAAATTGAAGAGGCAGCGGAATTATATCTTGCCCTCTCAAACAGTAAGGAGCTCGCTCACTTTTGCAATTATCGCTTGGCAAAAATTGCGAATCTTTTAGGCGACCCTGAAACAGCCTATGCGTTATACTATAAAGCTTTTGAATATATGCCTAACCTTGCGATGGATCTGTACACGAATATTCTCGATAGTAAAGACTATGTATTTAACGGTTTGCATAAGGAGAAGGAAGTCAATCATTGTCCTCTTTGCGGCAAGCTCGGAACACCTAAGTGGTGCTATCCGCTACCGGAAGCTACCGGTTTTAACCATGCGATTAACCCGATACGCTTATGGCTTTATTGCGATGAATGCCATCATGTTTTTGCACGAGATTATCCGGAACAGGTGTTTGATCTAAATAACAATCCTCGTAATGCGGATCCTGCGTACTTTTCGTATTATTCGGAGGTTTTGTCAAATTTGCGGCAATATACGAATGGAAAGACGCTGTTTGAAGTTGGAATAGGGGCAAGCGAATGTTTGCTTGCCGCTCGTGAGGTCGGCTATGACTGTTTCGGGATTGACGTTATAGAACGCCATGTAGAAGATGCTCGCAGACGTTATGAATTAAACGTTGAAACCCATGATTTTGTTAAGTTTGTATCTGAACGAAAGTATGATGTCATCATAATGGGCGATGTTTTGGAACACGTATCAAAGCCTATTGAAGCAATACGCAAAGCGGCAGAATTGCTTGCAGATGATGGAGCCTTGTGGGGTCAACTCCGAATTTCGACAGTGCATTTTCCATAGTAAAGGGGCATGACGATGCTATGAGACGTCAGCAGTATCATATAAACTACTTTTCTCGCAAGAGTTTCTACAAATTGCTCGATAGGAACGGTCTTAAACCGGTAGACTACTCCATTTCAAGGCACTATAGCGGTTCAATCGAAGTGATAGCGGTGAAAAAAGAACGAAAAATACCTTAAGGTTCGGGATCAATTTCACACTATTTTGCAGAGAAACGCTCCACGACGAAGCATAGTGGAGCGTTT
>BNZC01000105.1 GCA_026000755.1 Clostridia bacterium | reverse complement strand
GCAAAGGCAATTGGAGCGGATTTGGTATTTGCTTGGAGTGAGGGGCACTTAGCTGCCATGGATGCGAAGTTAGCCGCCGATATTTTATACGAAAAGGCGGATGCTGCGGTGCGAAAGGAAGCGGCTGCGGAATACGAAGCCCGTTTTTCCGGGGTGCTTGCGGCTGCGAAACGAGCCCAAGTAGATGCTGTTATTGAACCGAAACATACCAGAAAATATGTGGTGGCGGCTTTTGAAATGCTCTACACCAAAGGGGTGGCAGGAGGTTTCTTGTCATGAAATTGGTTCATAGAAAAGATTTACACAAAACGAATTTAGGCAGAGCAGATTCGCCAAGTTGCCCCTCCGGCGAGAAGCGAGGGCAATACGGAAAACATAGCAAGGGGCGAGTTCTTTTCTTTTCCTTACTTCTGCTGATACTCACCCTGCTTGCAAGTGCTTGCGGTACCGATAAAGAAACAGCAGACTACAATGGACACAGCTATGAAGAACTGGAAGGGAATGCCATCGGTTTATGGGAGAACCTAAAGACCGTATCCCCGGAGGAAATGGAAAAACAAGTGTCCTATGTGGAAGCTATGACCCTTTCCGAGAAAGAGGAGTATCTGTCGCAGTCGCAGGAACGTGCGCTTTATTATGAATTTTTGAAAGCTTGGCATGAGATTTCCGGTCAAGTAGGCGATTTTAACTCCATCGGTGACTTTTCTGTCTTAAAAGCAGGAAAAACCACCACCGGACAGTTGCACCTGAATTTTTCAGAACGTGAAGTTATCTTAAGTGAAGTCTATAGTAGTGCAAGCATGAAGCTTGAGGACGCAAATATCGAAATCGTCTATCGTCTTTCTGAAAAAATGCAGAAAGCGGCAATAACCATGGTAATGGGCATGAGTATTGTATTTGGTATGCTGATTTTGATAAGCCTCATTATTTCCTGCTTTCGATTTATTCCTAAGCTTGAGGCGGCGATTACAAAATTGGCGGCAGGAAAAGCAGAGCGTTTACGCATTAAGACAGAGCAAAAAGCAGTCAAGGATCAGCATGGTGACTCCGCAGGTAGTCAAAATGCAAAAGATCGGTATGGTGATTCTGCGGGCAGTGGGAGTGCAAAAGAACAGATCGCTTTTGCAAATGGTAATACAGAAGAAATCACACCGGAGCTTGTTGCAGTCATTGCCGCCGCAGTTGCGGCAGTAAGTGACATGAGAACAGAGGGTTTTGTAGTTCGCTCGATTCGAAGAAGAAAATAACGCATTTTTTCAATCATATAGTTTGCAATATTCGTTTTGTAATTCACTTGATTAGGAGGAGACAATAACATGAAAAATTATACCATTACAGTAAATGGACAAGCCTATGATGTTA
>BNZC01000104.1 GCA_026000755.1 Clostridia bacterium | reverse complement strand
ACTGCCAACAGCATTCCGGCAAGAGAGAAAACCACGGAAATCCATGAAGTAGATTCCGCATAAGCGCCATGAATCACACCGATGTGCGCAAGTTGCCACGGCAAGAATTTCGCGCAGTTTCTAATCATAACTTCTACTTCTTTTTTTGCTTTCTCTACCATCTCTTCGATTCTGGCAGGATGTATTCTCCCGTCCACAATCAGTTTTTCCAAAGCAATGCGGGCGATTTCCCTGCGAACAGGGTCAAAGCCTGATAAAATCACTGCTTCCGGCGTATCATCAATAATCAGGTCAATACCCGTCATGGTTTCTAAGGTACGGATATTGCGACCCTCCCTGCCGATAATACGACCTTTCATTTCGTCATTGGGGAGCTGTACCACGGAAATGGTGGTTTCCGCCACGTGATCCGCCGCACACTTTTGTATTGCTGTTACCACGTATTCCTTGGCTTTCTTTCCTGCTTCCTCTTTGGCTTTTTGTTCCATTTCCTTAATGAGTTTCGCAGTATCCAACCTTACGTCATCTTCTAATGCCTTAAAGAGCTGATCCTTTGCCTGGGCGGAACTCATTCCTGAAATCCGTTCAAACTCCCGCACCCGATCCTCATGAAGCTTTGAAACCTCTGACATCTTCCGTTCCATGTCTGCTTCTTTCTTGCCAAAGTTTGTTTCCCGCTTCTCTAACGTTTCTAATTTCTTGTCCAGATTTTCTTCTTTTTGAACAATACGTCGTTCGTTTCGCGTTATCTCGCTTCTTCTTTCCTTAATCTCTTTATCCAAATCGTGCTTGGCACGAATGGACTCTTCTTTGATTTCAAGTAAAGATTCCCGTTTTTTCGTTTCCGCAGTTTTTACGGCATCGTCTATTATCCCTCTTGCTTTTTCTTCCGCACTGCCCACCTTGGTTTCGGAAACTTTCTTCCGATAAGTGGACGTAGCAAGATAAGTAATAGGCACCGCTAGAATCAGCGTCACGACAACAGCTGCGATTACCGCAATGATAGTCGTTCCCACTAGAGCACCTCCTTATTCAATTTTCATTGTGCATTTGTCCCCATATGCCCTTTCTAAGGGAATCCAAACAAGAGCATATGTTCGTATTTTCTCATTCTATAAATTGCTTGTACAATTCAGAAACATAGACCACAACGCATTAATTTTACACTTTTTGGAAAGAAATGTCAAGCACTGTTTTTTATGAATTATTTTCGATGATTAAAAGGAAGTTACTATTCACGGTCAACGAGAAGAAGCAGGAAATGCACTATGTCATTTTCTTGCTTCTTCTCATATCCAAGCCAAGGGAAAAAGAATTATTCTTTTTCCCTGCCTACTTCTAATATCTCTGCTATCGTAAACGGCTCTCCA
>BNZC01000103.1 GCA_026000755.1 Clostridia bacterium | reverse complement strand
TTACTTTGGGAAATTTCTTTGTGTAATAAATGAAAATTAGTAGTACAAAATTAACGCTTCAACAGCTTTGGAGATTGAATGACTTCGCTTGCAGGAACTTGTTTGATGCCAAGAATGTCTGAAATATGTTCGCCGTAAACGAACAGAAACATCTCGAACGGCGTTTTTCCATTCAAACTTTTTCTCTTTACGCTATTGACGTGAGAAAATATGAAATTTACTGTTTCCTGTGTAAAGTGGTCGAAAGATTCGCCTTTCGGTACGATGTCACGAAACAGGGTATGGTTCTTTTCTACTCTAGGTTTTTGTGATGATTGGTAAGGATCGCAAAAATACAGCGATGATTCTGTTTTATCGTCTGAATCCAATTCGATGACTGAAACATTTGCGAACTCGCCGCCATTATCGGTAAGGCAGAGAGGAAATACGTCACCAAATTTAAGATTGCTTGCAGCAAAGCGTTTTTTCAGGCATCTAATCTTTTCCGAAACTTCGGCAGCGGTTTTGTCTTCGAGCAGAAGCCCAAACATAAAATTGCAGAATGTAAAATCAAATGTCATGATAACCTTTCCACCAATTCGGCCGATAACCGTGTCCAATTCAACCCACGATGAAATGTCGAATTCCTCAATGTGTGCAAGGAAATCATGATAGGTTCTCCCAATTTTTGCCGCTTTCGGGATATAGCCCTCCTTGCGCCGTCTACGTTTCTTGAATTTAACAACCCGTGGAAAATCCAAAGCATTCACCGATAGATAGCCTCGGTGAAGATGTCTGTATGCGGTAGATTTTGAAATGCCGAGGTCATGGGTCTGCATGATGTGGTAGAGGTGTTGCCCCTTTTTAATGCCGTTTGACAGGACGGCATCCATTTCATAAAATTCCTCTTTGCACAGGGGAATTCCTTCACGAGATTCGGACAGGAGCGATTCGTAGGCCTGTTGTGCAGCCTTTGCATGATACAGCTGTTTTTGAAAAGCACAGTGGTGGTGACGTTTTTTGCAGGGGTTGCATACAAAGGGGGCTTTCAGGAGTAGTGGGCAGCGTCTGGCTGCTATTTCCGTTCCATCATGACTTTTATATTTGACTGGCATAGGATTCACCTTAAGGCGTTTTTTCACCTCTTTGGATATGGTGGTCTGGTCTTTTCCGATACGTTCTGCAATCGCTTTGAAAGGTATTCCGTGGTTAAGGGCATCCTGTATTTCAAGGCGCTCATCAAAAGTCATGTGTTTGTTTTTCTTAGAATTTAAGTCTGGCATGATGCTTCTCCTTCTCAAAGAAAATTTCCCAGATTAAATTCTACCAGAAATCCGTTCCAGATTAAATTCCACATCAAATTCCATAGTGGAACTTACTTTGGGAATTAACA
>BNZC01000102.1 GCA_026000755.1 Clostridia bacterium | reverse complement strand
GCATCTGCAATGGCACGGGTTAAGCCCAAGTCATACCCTGCCTTTGTGCCGTCCCCATCCATACTGGTCAAAAGAATCTCCCCCGCTCCAAGAGCATAAGCACGTCTTGCCCAATCGGCGGCATCAATACCCGTATCAATGCGACCTCCGTGTTTATAGATGTTCCAACCGCTTTTGTCCGGTCGGCATTTCGCATCAATAGCAAGTACCACACATTGATTGCCGAATTTCTCCGCCGCCTCCCGAATCAGTTCGGGGCGATCAATCGCCGCAGAATTTAAGGAAACCTTATCGGCTCCTTCCCGCAAAATCCCTCGAATATCCTCCACGCTTCGTATCCCCCCCCCCACGGTAAAGGGGATAAATACCTGCTCCGCTACCCGCCGCACCATGTCAAGTACGGTATCTCTGGCATCACTTGTTGCGGTAATATCAAGGAACACCAGTTCGTCCGCCCCTGCTTTGTCGTAGGCAGCCGCAATCTGCACCGGATCTCCCGCATCTTTCAAATCCACAAAATTGACACCCTTTACCACTCGTCCTTGGTGTACATCAAGGCAGGGTATGATTCGTTTGGTGTGCATGAAATCTCTCCTTATTACTTGGCAAACCCATTGTCACGCCGTTGTTTGACAAAAATTCTTCAAAATATGTAGTCCCACATCACCGCTTTTTTCCGGGTGAAACTGGGTGGCAAAAACATTACCCCATTCTGCCGCAACGGAAAGGGGAATGCCGTAATCGGTCACTGCTGTTACGATAGTTTCGTCTTTTTCTTTCAAATAATAGGAATGGACAAAGTAGACGTAGGAGTGGTTATCGATTCCGTGAAACAACCTGCTTGTACCTGCAAGTTCCAAGCTGTTCCAACCGATATGGGGAATCTTTAGCCCCTCTCCACCGGGAATCCGCAAAATATCTCCCGGCAATAAATGTAAGCCTTCCACCCCCGGGCTTTCCTCACTCCCTGAAAAAAACAACTGAAAGCCAAGGCAAATGCCCAGAAGTGGAGTTTGTTTTTCTGCCACTTCTTGCAACATCTTGTCCAATTCGTATTTTTTCAGTTGCTCCATGGCAGCACCAAAGGAACCAACTCCGGGCAAAATCACGGCATCCGCCCTACGGATTTTGTCATGATCTCTGGTGATTGAGGATTCCTCCCCTAAGAAAGCTAATGCTTTCTCCACACTTTTTAGATTTCCGGCATCGTAATCTATGATTGCAATCAAACAGCTCACCTCTCTAAGTTACAGAGCAAACCTGTTTCGGTGTCGCAAAACGCAGATTTGCTCTATACTTGCATTGTATTTGCTTACTCGTTTGCTTTCTCATGGGTTTCTAATCCGCTTGCTTCCACATGGCTGTACAATGCCGCTGTGTAGGTAGCCCTATTGGGATCATTGTACAAGCT
>BNZC01000101.1 GCA_026000755.1 Clostridia bacterium | reverse complement strand
GACAGCGTTTGTTTTCCCATGTATCTCAACTTCTTGGCTTAAAGGAAATGCTGCTTGCCTTGTCAGGAGAAATTTCCTATACCAGAACGCCCCTAAAAGAGGCTTTTCGCCATCTTGCCCAACAGGGGAAAGAACCCTATGCCGCCTTATTTGCGGAAATGGCAAATGCCATGGAAGAACAAAAGGCGGAGCGTTTTGTACAAATCTGGAACAGGGTGTTACGTGCAAACAGAAAGCATTTTCTGCTAAGGCACAAGGAGTGGGACATGATAGAGGGCGTGGGGGCGAAATTGGGCTATTTGGATGTGGAAATGCAGAGGAATCATTTGAACTTTTATATCGGACAAGTAGAGGGAGCGATTGAGGAGGCACAGCAGGAGCTGCCGAAACGACAGAAATTGTATTCCTATTTAAGTGTGATGTGTGGGTTGTTTTTAATTGTGGTATTGATATAGAGAGGGATTTTATGAGTATCAATCTGATTTTCAAAATCGCCGCTGTTGGGATTTTAGTAACTGTCATAAGCCAAGTCTTAAAGCACAGTGGACGGGAAGAACACGCATTTTTAACCAGTTTGGCAGGCTTGATTATTGTCTTGTTTTGGATTGTTCCGTATATTTATGAGTTGTTTGAAACAATCAAAAAACTATTTGCACTTTAGGTGTGATTCGGGTGAATGGGAACTGTAACGAAAAAATTAGGTGAGTTTTGGAGTGATACGAAAAGAGCATTTAAGCATTCGAGGTGATAGAATGGATATGATTAAAATTGCACTGCTTGGAATCGGAGCTTGCCTTCTTGCCATGCAGATTAAGGCGGGAAAGCCGGAATTTGAGCATTTTATCACGCTTGCGGTTTGCTTGTGCATTTTCTTTTTTCTGCTTGCCCGTTTGCAATTGGTGGTTGAGGCCTTAAACCGTATGCAGGGTTTTGTAAAGTTGGATACCAAATATATGGCAATTTTACTAAAAATGATTGGGATTACTTATGTGGCGGAATTTTCGGGAAATATCTGCAAAGATGCAGGTTATCATGCCGTGGCTTCCCAGATTGAAATGTTTGGCAAATTATCTGTTTTGGCGGTGAGTATGCCGGTGCTGTTGGGATTGATGGATTTGATTGGAGGATTTTTGAAGTAGCCTTGGGAGGTAAAATCGTGGGAAGAGGATTGTTTGTATCCACAAAAACAAGGGGAATCACTATTTTGTTTATAATGATTGCCTTTTGGTTTCTTCCTTTTTTTGTAAAAGCAGAGGTTAATGAGAAATCCGTTTCTTTCAATAATAAAGATCGTAGCAGTGCCACCTCCTCCCAAGATAAACCGAATTTCGGCGATTCAGATAAGCAGGACCTTACCACAGCAACTTCCCTTTTATTATAAGCTGTTTTCTTGGAATCATTCTTACCTTTCCAAGCCATGATTCTATTTTATTCGTCCCACAGTCCACGCTCCTT
>BNZC01000100.1 GCA_026000755.1 Clostridia bacterium | reverse complement strand
CCTCTTACCGATATTACCGAAACTGCGTTTCGATAATCGTGAACTGCGTTTCGATAAGCTATCTTATGCACAACTTATTTGAATCTTATCCACAAATTATCAACAAAATGTGTATAAATGCCGAAAATACGCCATTGTGGATAAAATGTGGAAAAGAAAATTTCTATAAAACAGAAAAAATCAAGGAAAATGCTTGACTTAAGTGTTTTTTTTGTTATAATTAGGAATGATATTCTGTTATTTTAGGAAGGTGGTGTAGTAATAATGAAAATGACATTTCAGCCGAAAAGAAGATCCAGAGCAAAAGTTCACGGATTTCGTGCCAGAATGAGTTCTTCAGGCGGACGAAGAGTTCTGGCTGCAAGAAGATTAAAAGGAAGAAAGCAGTTATCCGCTTAGAATTATCCAAAGGATTGGCAAATGCAGAGTGGGTTGTTATAAAATCTATGTATTTTTATTTTATAACAGCCTTTTTCATTACTGCTTATTTTGAAGAAAAGTCAAAATGTACAAAATACGGAATTATTTTAGAAACTTGTCTTAAAAAAATTTGAAATGTACAGAGTTAAGGTTATTTCTAAAATAAAAAGCAGGGCTTAATTATGGAATTTTCCAAATCATTGAAGAAAAACAAGGATTTTCAAAAGGTATACCATTTGGGAAAATCTAAGGCAAATCGTTTTTTTATTATGTATCTGCTGAAAAATGGTACAAGCACAAATCATTTCGGAATATCCGTTAGTAAAAAAGTAGGAAATAGTGTAGTTCGACATCGTTTGGCTAGGTTATTAAGGGAAAGCTATCGATTAAACGAAACGAGTTTTTTGCGTGGTTTTGATATGGTGGTTATTGTAAGGACTCAGGCGAAGGATATTGATTTTTGGGAAGCAGAACGCTCTTTGCTTCATTTAGGGAAGCTTCATAAGGTGATATATTAATATTACTACTTGTAGTGCAGAGAGCTACTTCGTCCTATCTATAGAAAAAGCCCCGCTCTAAAACAGTACGGGCGAACCTCCTTAAAAATGCATTTTCGGGAACAGAGGTTCCCAAAAATGGGAGTTTCCCCTCCCTAGTCGCTCCAATGCTTTTTCTATTGATAGGCGAAGAATCTCTCTGCTTCTAAGTAGTAATTGTTAATATGGAGATTGTAATAATGAAACAAATATTAATTTTTTTGATTAAGATTTATAGAAAATATATTTCTCCTGCAAAAGGGATGCCTTGTTGCCGTTATTATCCTACTTGTTCGGCTTACGGATTAGAAGCGATTCAGAAACATGGTGCAATCAAAGGTTCTTTTTTAGCGATGTGGAGAATTTTGAGGTGTAATCCTTTTTCAAAGGGAGGATATGACCCGGTTCCCGAAAATAATAGAATTTGTAGAACAAAGCTTTAATTTTCGGGTATTATTAATCTAAAATTATTTTTTTATCAAATAAATTAATAAAATATCTTACAGAGTT
>BNZC01000099.1 GCA_026000755.1 Clostridia bacterium | reverse complement strand
CAAGCGTTTTTTAATGTTTATCATTAAATATTTTATTATTTTCGTATAATCACACGCCTTCAAAAGCACTCATTTCTTTACAAATTCTAAACTGCTTAATGAAACGACTTGCGTTCCTGCTATTATATCCCCTAAATGCCGTTTGTCTTTTCTAAAAAGCCCCATACAAAGCATGATGACTGCCAACAGCATTCCGGCAAGAGAGAAAACCACGGAAATCCATGAAGTAGATTCCGCATAAGCGCCATGAATCACACCGATGTGCGCAAGTTGCCACGGCAAGAATTTCGCGCAGTTTCTAATCAAACTTCTCAAAAACGATGGTGTTTTATAATGCACCATTAAGCCGGCTTTTCTTTTGCCGAAAGTTCCAAACGGTTTGCAAAAATCCAGTACGGAGAAAATAAGTACAATAGGGATAACGGACACAAAAATTGCTATGAACTGTGTCTGAATATAGGTAAACCGGGGTATGCCTTTCACAACAAGAAAGAATAGTGCTAAACTGATCGCAAAGAGCAAGGCGAGATACAACAAAATCACAATATAGTCTATTAATATCTCTTTCAGTCGCTTTGAAACCTTTATCGGATTGTTTTCATTCATTGTAAAATCCTCCATAAATTCTAATCTGTCTGTAGGTTTCATTATCTGACACTAAGCATAGCACAAACGAACGGCAAACACAATCCAATTAATTTTTTTGTTTTTTCATTTTTCTGTTGACTTTCCCACTTGTTATATGTTAAAATAATCTTCGTTGAAAGAATTAAGACTTTCCCTTTCCCCCTCTTCGGGGTGTGGCTCAGCTTGGCTAGAGCGCACGGCTGGGGGCCGTGAGGTCGCAGGTTCAAATCCTGTCACCCCGATTTATACAGACAGAACACCTAGGAATGGGTGTTTTTTTGTTTTGCAAACTTTCTATCAGCATTGTCCAAGCAGTTTTTCAGAAACCTCAGATAAAATGTGTCCCTCCATTGCATCATGTAGTTCGTTCAGATAAAAACCTTCCCGCAGATTCAGCGTATCACAATCCAGTGCATAGAGTGCAAGGGTATATTTATGATCTCGCTTCGGCGGAGTTGGTCCGATATAACGGCAAATGATTTGCGGGTCGCTTTCTCCACACAAAATTTGAAGAAAAACTATTTTTCCCTTGCTTTATGTTTCCTACGGGGTTTGCGCTGATATTTTCCGGAATCTCGGTCAAACTTCCCTGTATGTCACAAGAAACCCAATGAATCCAAGGGAATCCGCAAACAGAAACGGCATCATAATCAATCAGGGTAAGAGCTAAGGATTTTGTTTCTGTCGGAACATTTTCCAAACGGATTGGAAAAGACACGATGGGATTTCCTTTTGTTACTGTTCACGGTCAAATTTTTTTATTTAACTTAAAATGCTCCACAACGCATTGTAATGCAGAGAGCCTTTCCGTCCTATCATAGAAAAAGCCCCGCTCCAAAAC
>BNZC01000098.1 GCA_026000755.1 Clostridia bacterium | reverse complement strand
AAAAAGGAGCCCTACACATAGCGAAACAGCTATCTGTAAGACTCCAATCACATCGTGCCAAATATATTATAGCGCGATGCAGTCTTTTTGATGAGATATGGCAGGTTTATTTGTCCGGCTGCCTATTGTTGCATAGGGAACAGCCGGCGCAGAATTAAACCGGGCAGACATCAGGTTGTTATAGTTTATGAATTTATATGATAGTTACAGATGCACGATTAAATGTAAAGTCCCTTGCAGGTTGTGAATACAAATGCTTGCTTTTGCAAATGATTTTAAGCAGTATTAAGAAAGGCAGTGTTAAAATTAGCCGCCTAGCGGAATACTGAATAGGACAAGGCTTCATGGACTTATTTGCGAGCGGGTTCTGTCGAGGCAGCAGTCTATTTTATCTGTTTCTTTTGGATTTCTTGCCACATAGTGCTTATTGCACTTGTTTCAGCGTTCCATGTTCCATTTCGTAGACCTCATCACACAAAACATCAATATCTTCTTTGCTGTGGCTTGCCAATAAGATGGTTTTTCCCTGTTTTTTCAGCATTAAGAATAATTCACGCATATCCTCTACGCCCTGTTGATCTAAACCGTTCATAGGCTCGTCTAAGATTAGAATGCGTTGGTTTTCCATGATTGCCTGTGCAATCCCCAAGCGTTGCCTCATGCCCAGAGAATATTTGCCCACATGCTTTTTGCTTTTGGGGTCTAATCCTACTAACTCTATGTGCTTTGCGATTTCTTCTTTGCGAATGGTGCGTTTGATTCCTGCCAAAAATTGCAGGTTTTTCATCCCGCTGTAATTATTCAAAAATCCGGGTGCTTCAATGATTGCCCCGACCCCTTCTGCAATATCCGTGTCTTTTCCGATTTTCTTCCCACTTACAACAATTTCCCCCAAATCTTGGTGCATAAGCCCGCAGATACATTTCATCAGCACGGTTTTTCCGGAGCCGTTTCTTCCTATAATCCCGTGGATTTTCCCCTGTGCAAAAGAAACGCTGACATCGTTAAGTGCAACATATTCCCTAAATCTTTTTTTGACATTTCTTAATTCTATAATAGTATCCATCACGCTATATTCCTCCTTAAATTGGTTTTAGGATTTCCACGTCTTTCTTTCTGACAGAAAGATAGGAAAGCCATGCAAGCACGCCGTTTAGAATCAATAGGGCAAAAATGGTAAACAGAACAGACGGGTATCCTGACGTTCCATCAAGATTCAGCATATTGAAGGAAATCCATGACGTGGGAGAGAAATATGCTGCGGTCGCCCCACCACTTAATTCCGCTGCGACTTGCAGTAAAACAAGGGAAATCGCAGTAATTACCCCCGCCAAACGGGAAATTTTGGCATTTATAAAGAAAAGCAGATTCCCAAGCATGGCACAGGTCAGCCAGCAAAGCAAAAATTGTAATGCCATTGCCTGCATGGGCGAAAATTCCAATATAACCACAGGATTAAACGCAATCGGTAT
>BNZC01000097.1 GCA_026000755.1 Clostridia bacterium | reverse complement strand
ACAAAAGAACCGGTTGCCGATCCGATATTGCATCGTTGTTGTGAGCGAGCAATGCCGGGTCAGACCCTCTGACGGGAAAATACGGACCACTAACACCGCTTTACCTAAGAAAGGATTTCCCATGAAAAAAAACATAGGCATTATCGTAATCATCGCTCTGCTTCTGACCTCTTTTTCTGCAAGTGCTTATTTCTATGTGCAGGCTCATGAAGCAAAACGTCAAGTGGAAAGTTTAAGTGGGGAACGTGAAGAATTACAAAGCCAAAAGGCTGAACTGGCAGAAGAAATAGGCACGCTGACACAGCAGCTAGAGGAAGCAAACAATAAATCATCCAATCCACAAACCACAAAAACAAATGGTACTGCGGATAAAAAAGATACGAACACACAAGGTACTGCGAATTCTAACACCACAGGCACCACCTCGGGCGAAAAAGTGGTTTATCTCACCTTTGACGATGGCCCTTCGAACCTTACCCCGGAGGTTTTAGATTTGTTGGATCAATACCATGCAAAAGCTACTTTTTTTGTGGTACACAGCAACGATGACAGTTATAAGACCTATCTCTCGGAAATTGTAAAGAGAGGGCATACACTGGCTCTACATTCCTACAGCCATGATTATGGAAAAATTTATGCCTCGGCGGATGCCTTTTTGAAAGACTTTACACAGCTTGATGACTGGGTTGCCGAAGAAACAGGACTTCACCCGAAGCTATATCGTTTCCCGGGCGGCAGTACCAAGGGCGGCAAATCCATGGTAAATGCGATTATAGGAAATATGACGGCAAAAGGCTATCAATATTATGATTGGAATGTCAGCTCCGGAGATGGAAATGCGAAGACCACCACCTTAGACATTATTGCCAATGTCTGCGATAATGTGAAAAGTCATAGCGAACCGGTGGTACTGATGCACGACAGCGCCGGAAAAGGCAACACCTTAGCGGCTCTGCCAACGATCCTTAGAAATCTTTCCGCAGAAGGCTATACCTTTTCTTCCTTAAATGAAACGATGAAACCCGTGCAGTTTAATCACTAATGCTCGCCTCGCACACACGCCGGTAAGCGATTTTTCTGCTCCTACTTCATCACGCAAACGATGAAACCCGTGCAGTTTAATCACTAAGCAAACACGCCAACAAGCGGTCATTCTGCTCCGGTTTCATCACGCAAAAACGGATATATTTATCATCCAAAAATGGAAATGTAGAACAATCTCGTATCATCATCCCTTGGCGGATTGCCCGTTCAAACAAATCCGCCGAGCTTAATCTTTCTTCTAAAATCTTCAGCAATAAAAAATTTGCTGTTGGCTCATAGACCTGAAAGCGGGCACATTTCCGTAAACTGTCATATAAACGACTGCGTTCCTTGGAAATGAGTGTCCTTGTTTCCTTGATGTAAGCCGTATCCGAAAACATCAGCTCTCCCGCCGTCACCGCCAGAGAATGAATCGTCCAAGGGTTCTGGCGATTCTGTATGGCTT
>BNZC01000096.1 GCA_026000755.1 Clostridia bacterium | reverse complement strand
CGAAGCAAGACATTTACCTTGGGTACTTTTGCCGCCGCAAATGCTGCCGTAAGGGAAGCTAAGGCATGAGGCAGCTTTGGCTCTGCTGCAAGGGAAGCTTCAAAACCTGTGGTATTGGTAAATGACAATATCGGAATCTGAAATGCATCACAAAAGTGCAGGAAATCCGCCGCTTTGTTTGCCCCCTCTATTGTC
Source organism: Clostridia bacterium (assembly GCA_026000755.1). Classification (GTDB taxonomy): domain Bacteria; phylum Bacillota; class Clostridia; order Lachnospirales; family Lachnospiraceae; genus BNZC01. The sequence goes on along the minus strand of BNZC01000096.1, from coordinate 1,311 downwards.
AATACCGCTTCTTTTTTCCATGCAACATTTCCATCTGCATCATAAGAACCGGCAACACCAACAAGTGTTCCACTTTTCTTCTCCCCTGCAACATTTCCATCCGCAGCATAAGAAATGGCACTATTGGCTACGATTCCTATCGTCATGCCATTTAAACGAAGAAAACCGGTTACCATCTCTCTGGCATAGGCTCTCTTGATTTCCACAAAATGATGATTGTCCGCAAGTTCACCAAGAAGCAAACGCACATCTTCTTTTAGAGACCCTATGCCAACAATCGATCGGTTCAAGTCATCGGTACATACCTCTGTAACAACTCCCTCTTCACAATGGGATGGCAAAAAGGACAACAATTCACGAATTGCCGCCGTAATCTCTTTGGCTGTACCGATTTGATCCACGATGCCGCTATGGGTATTCTGATAAGCCGCCGCCGCAGTATCACAAAGTTCCTTGCGGTTATGCGGGATTGCATTTGGCGTATTGACAAACAATCTGCCCTTTTTCTTTTCCATAAATACAAAATCACTAAGAGCAGGCAAAAGAGCAAGCCCGCCGCCGCATTTCCCATAAATGGCGGTAATCTGGGGAATCACACCCTTTGCCTGTACTTGCTTGGCGTAAATAGTGCCAAGACCCTCTAGGGCATCTATGGATTCTTGTAAACGAATACCCCCGCAATCAATCAGCCCTATGATGGGTGCACCGCTCTTAATTGCCAAATCATAGAGAGCCGCTATCTTTTTTGCGTGCATTTCCCCGATACTGCCCTTTAATACCGTCTTATCTTGGCTGTACAGATAGACTAATCTGCCGTCAATTAAGCCGCTGCCCGTAAGTACTCCGTCCGAGGGGGTATCGATTTGATTCAGATTAAAATCCGTATTCCTTGCCGCAACCAGTTTCCCTATCTCAAAAAAACTGTTCTCATCCAACAGTTCGTTGATCCTCTTGTGCGCCAAGGATTCTATTGTATCACTCATCCTATTCCTCCTGTCAAATTGCCATATTTTTTTATTGTAACACATTTTGCTTATTTCTTCAAGGAATTTTTGAAAACCTTGATTTAAGGTATAAACAAATGAATAATCCCCTCTTCTTGATCCACCTCTGAAGTCACGCCAATCTTCCTCTTAGACTATTTGAGCTAAATCTGCCAGTCTATCCCCTCCACCCCATTTTGCTGCAAAAATTCATTCGCCTTACTAAAATGCTCACAACCAAAAAACCCTCGGTAGGCTGACAAAGGGCTTGGGTGCGGTGCAGTTAAAACCAAGTGTTTGGGATTGTTTAGAATGGGGATCTTGCTTT
>BNZC01000095.1 GCA_026000755.1 Clostridia bacterium | reverse complement strand
ACGAAGAGAAACGTTCACAGAGCATGGCTAGTGCCGCTCTCATTGTAGGCATCATCGGCATTGTCAGCAGTTTTTGCATTTATCCCGGTCTTATCTGCGGTTCTTTATCCGTGCTGTTTGCACAACTCTCAAAAGGGGGCAAAGGCTTCCCCCGCCAATCGGAAACGGCCGCCTTACCATTTGCCCAGCGTGACGTAAAAGTCATACTTGTACGCCCCTCACGGTTCGTCTACGGCGAAGCCCTGACAAATGGCTTTATCTCGGCACTTATAGGCATTGCCGCACAAAAAGGCATATCGGCGTATATTGGCGACGGCGGCAATCACATTCACTCCGTCAACGTCCTTGATTTAGCCAAGCTGTACGTCCTTGCTCTGGAAAACGGCAAGACCGACGCAAGGTATCAAGCTGTGGGCGATGGCAGTCTGCCCTTCAAAGGAGTTGCAGAAGCCATCGGCAAACGACTGAATGTACCCACAAGCTCTATCTCTCCGGAACAGGCGGCAGAACATTTTGGTTTCCTCGGCGGTATCGTAGGTGCGGATAACCCTGCCTCAAGTGAGATAACGCAAACTGCACTTGCTTGGAAGCCAACACATCCGTCACTTTTGGAAACTTTGGCGGCAAGTGCCTCTTCAAACCTCGCCAATTAAACACTTCCGGTAAGAAAATTTGCGCTACTCTTGAAATAACCATTGTTGAGTTCTTTGATGCCGCAATATTCAAAGCGCTTGAACAAGAATTGCGATAATTCAAAAGAAACTGACCGTACAGGGTTCGTATTTGGTTTTACAATATCAACTATCTTCTACCATATACATCAGTTCTCGCCCAACCTTGTGCGAATTTAATGTTCCATGCTCCACCATTCTCTGCAACAACTTATATTGGAGAATTGGAGAAACAATTCCGAATTGGAGAGCTGAAAAGCTTATATTAGCAAACAGCGTAAATAAACCCTCGCCCTCCACATGACAAAAGCCGCCCTTACGAATGAAAAAACATCAGTAAGGGCGGCTTTACGCCGTACAAAACACAGCAACTATTTTGACTATGGTTATGGTTTCGTCTAAAAAGGAATCAACCGTTTAGACGAACTGAAACAATCATTTTATTTTCTCTACTTCGAAAACATCGCCTTCTCACTATTAAACATCTTAGTCAAAATCACTGCAAAAATACCGGCATAGACCAGATTTGAGGCAACGGTAATCAAAATCTCTTTGATATTCCATGCAAAGGATAATACCTCCCGCAGGCAGTTTGCACTGTTATAAATCGGGATTAAGTACATCAGGTCATTGCTTGGCCAAAAGGAATCCGACATGGTAGAGGCTGCCACCAACATACTTAAGATCATAAGGGGTGACAGATAGGTACTGGCTTCTTTTACACTCTTTGCAAAAGCCGATACAATACTCATAAGTGCAACAATGACAATGACCGTGCTTAAAACGACTAGCAGTAACATACCGTAATCTTTTACCTGGTACACATTTGCATTGAGATCCACCGATCCCCCCATAAGC
>BNZC01000094.1 GCA_026000755.1 Clostridia bacterium | reverse complement strand
ATCGTAGACTATACCAAACGCTTAGCCAAGGCACTTCATGTGTCAGGTCTGATTAACATACAGTTTATTGTTATTGACACACCGGATGAACAGGAGGAGGCGGGGGTTTACGTCATTGAGGTCAATCCCAGATCTTCCCGTACCGTTCCCTATATCAGCAAAGTGACAGGGATTCCCATTGTGGATTTGGCGGCGAAAGTCATGATAGGCTCATCTCTAAAGGATTTGGGTTGCCCAATCGGGCTTGCACCCAATGCAGATTACATTGCGATTAAGATGCCTGTCTTTTCCTTTGAAAAGCTTCGAGGCGCAGAAATCAGCCTTGGACCTGAAATGAAATCCACCGGCGAGTGCCTGGGCATTGCAAAGACCTTTAACGAAGCTTTATATAAGGCGTTTTTGGGCGCAGGTATCAATCTCCCGAAATACAAGCAGATGATTATTACCGTAAAGGATGGCGATAAGGAAGAAGCCACAGAGGTGGCACGACGTTTTGCAGCCTTGGGTTATAAGATTTATGCCACAAGGGCGACGGCTCTTTTCATGCAAAAAAGAGGAGTCGATGTACTTGCCACGAATCGCATTTCCCAGGAATCTCCCAATATCATGGATTTGATTTTGGGGCATAGGATTGACCTTGTCATCGATACGCCTACACAAGGACGGGATAAATCAAGGGACGGATTCTTGATTCGCCGAACCGCCATTGAAACGGGCGTGCATTGCCTCACCGCCATGGATACGGCAAGGGCGCTTGTGACCAGTCTTGAAACCGCAAATCAGGAGCTTACGCTGATTGATATTGCACAGGTGGGAGCAAGGGGCGGCTTGTAGGGGATTGAGAAACATTTCAAGAGCTTATGCTGATGTCATACACATTTGGAAAGAACCACAAAATGCTTGACAGCCACTCTTCCTTATGGTACAATAACCCTACAATCAAACACTCGTGAGGGAGTAGTTGGCGCAGGATTTGCTTTTGCTTTTCCTGCGTGTCAAGCCAACATACCGAGCATATTGCTCTGGCTTGTCTTAAATAACGAGACTCATGTATGGGCGTATTTGCCGTACATGGTCTTTCTCTTTTCTTAGCTGTGTATAGCAAAATGCTGTACAGGGCTTTTTTATTTTGAAAAAATCGAAAAAGTTCGTTCCGAAACCGTAATTTGTATCGAAACGGCAGTCGGTACCGAAACGGCAGTTCGTTACAGCATCGCAAACAGAAAGGAGCCACACCTATGAATGCTTTTATGAAGGAAAAAGAAACCCTACTCGACCATTTTCACAGCGACCAAGCAAAAGGTCTATCCACAGCCGGTGTTACAGAAAATGCTGCCCTTTATGGGCGAAATGTCTTAAGCAGAGAAAAACCGAAATCCTTAGGACGCCGCATTTTTGAGGCCGTTACCGAACCCATGCTGATCATGTTGATTATGGCAGGCTTAATTGCTCTGTCTGTCAACATCATTCGAGGATTAAATGGCGGGGAGGCGGATTTATTTGAAGTGGTGGGCATCTTTGCCGCCATTACAATTTCCGTGG
>BNZC01000093.1 GCA_026000755.1 Clostridia bacterium | reverse complement strand
CGTAAATTCCCAAAGTAAGTTCTACTAGTTTTATGATGTGGAACTTACTCTGAAAAACCGTGAAATAACAGGCTGAATTTAGTCTGGGAAATGATTCGATTAGGTTACAAAACCAAGAAAAACGTAGTCGGACAGAGTGATTTTCGAAAAAGAAGTGTATGGCAAACAAGCCTAAAACCACGGCGTTTCAGACTAAATTCCACTTCTATGGAAGTTACTTTGGGAAATTTCTTTGTGTAATAAATGAAAATTAATAGTACAAAATTAACGGTTCAACAGCTTTGGCGATTGAATGACTTCATCCGCAGGCACTTGTTTCATGCCAAGAATGCTTGAAATGTGTTCGCTGTAAACAAACGAAAACATCTCGAACGGCGTTTTTCCATTCAAGCTTTTTCTCTTTACGCTGTTGACGTGAGAAAATATGAGGTTTACTGTTTCCTGTGTAAAGTGGTCGAAAGATTCGCCTTTCGGTACGATGTCACGAAACAGGGTATGATTCTTTTCTACCCTAGGTTTTTGTGATGATTGGTAAGGATCGCAAAAATACAGCGATGATTCTGTTTTACCGTCTGAATCCAATTCGATGGCTGAAACATTTGCGAACTCGCCGCCGTTATCGGTAAGGCAGAGAGGAAATATGTCACCAAATTTAAGATGGCTTGCAGCAAAGCATTTTTTCAGGCATCTAATCTTTTCCGAAACTTCGGCAGCGGTTTTGTCTTCGAGCAGAAGTCCAAACATAAAGTTGCAGAATGTAAAATCAAATGTCATGATAACCTTTCCACCAATTCGGCCGATAACCGTGTCCAATTCAACCCACGATGAAATGTCGAATTCCTCAATGTGTGCAAGGAAATCATGATAGGTTCTCCCAATTTTTGCCGCTTTCGGGATATAGCCCTCCTTGTGCCGCCTACGTTTCTTGAATTTAACAACTCGTGGAAAATCCAAAGCACTCACCGACAGATAGCCTCTGTGAAGATGTCTGTATGCGGTAGATTTTGAAATACCGAGGTCATGGGTCTGCATGATGTGGTAGAGGTGTTGCCCCTTTTTAATGCCGTTTGACAGGATGGCATCCATTTCGTAAAATTCCTCTTTGCACAGGGGAATTCCTTCACGGGCTTCGGACAGAAGCGATTCGTAGGCCTGTTGTGCAGCCTTTGCATTGTACAGCTGTTTCTGAAAAGCACAGTGGTGGTGACGTTTTTTGCAGGGGTTGCATACAAAGGGGGCTTTCAGGAGCAAAGGACAGCGTCTGGCTGCTATTTCTGTTCCATCAGGGCTTTTGTATTTGACTGGCAAAGGATTCATTTTAAGGCGTTTTTTCACCTCTTTGGATATGGTGGTCTGGTCTTTGCCGATACGTTCTGCAATCGCTTTGAAAGATATTCCGTGGTTAAGGGCATCCTGTATTTCAAGGCGGTCATCAAAAGTCATGTGTTTGTTTTTCTTAGAATTTAAGTCTGGCATGATGTTTCTCCTTCTCAAAGAAAATTTCCCAGATTAAATTCTACCAGAAATCCGTTCCAGATTAAATTCCACATCAAATTCCATAGTGGAACTTACTTTGGGAATTAACA
>BNZC01000092.1 GCA_026000755.1 Clostridia bacterium | reverse complement strand
CCCATCACCTTAGTGCGGCAGGCAATCAGAACCCCCTCTTCCCATTCCTGCCCGGGTAGCCTCGCCTTTGCCTTTTCTGAAATTTCCACATGAGACAGTTGACTTTTATCGTTTAATCGTAGCTTGCATTTCCCACACAGACCCATTCCGCCACAGGGTGTTTCGATTGGAATATTGGCATATCCGGCGGCAGCAAGAAGGGATGTATTTGTTTCTACTTCAATGGAAATACTCTTTGTTTGATTGCTAAAGGTTACAATAGGCAAGGGCTATTTCCTCCCGATGATCTCTATGAAATCACTCTTTGTCTTACCAATAAATATCACAATGGGCAAGGTCATTTCCTCCCGATGATCCGAATGAACAGCTTCACCGCCTCCGACAAGACCACAACGCTTATCGCTGTCGCAAATACCTTCACCCACAAGTCAACCGGTAGGGCAATTGTTCCGAAAAACGCTCCTGCAAACTGAATCATGACCACCTGCAATACGAAAGTGATGAAAATCACAAAGAGCATAAGCTTGTTTTTCAGCAAATGCCTGAAAATGCTGACGGTTCCTAATTCCCTACAATTAAAAGCATTGAAGAGGGCAAATAAAGAAAATAGGGCAAATAGCACCGTTGGTTGCTGCTCTGTTGTTACTCCCAAAAAATTCACCCCGTACTGTAAGAGGAAAACCACGGAAATATAAAGTCCTGTCAGTCCAATCTTTAGGAACATATGTTTGGATATAATATTTTCACTGCGTTTCACGGGAGCTTTTTTCATCAAATCATCGTGGATGGGTTCCAAACCCAAGGTTAGTGAGGGCGGCCCGTCCATGATGATGTTAATCCACAGCAGTTGCAAAGCGGTAAAGGGCGCCTTAAAGCCCAACAGTATGGAAGTTAGCACCACAACCACAGAGGATACGTTGACCGTCAACTGAAAACTGATAAAACGCTTAAAGTTTTCAAAGATGCCCCTACCCCAACGAATGGCATTGACAATTGCCGAAAAAGAATCGTCCAACAGGACAATATCGCCGGCTTCCTTGGATACGCCTGTTCCCGAAATACCCATGGCAATGCCCACATCGGCGTGTTTTAATGCCGGTGCATCGTTTATGCCATCGCCTGTTACTGCAACTACGTGACCTTGGGATTTTAAGAGATTGACCACCCGCATTTTAATAGTTGGCGTACTTCTGGCAATTACGCTGATGGCTTCCAATTTCGCCAAAAGTGCCTCGTCTGTTAGTTCTTCGATCTCTTTTGCCTCCACCGCAATGTGGTTTTCATCCAGTAAATGCAGTTCATCGGCAATAGCGGTTGCCGTTATAAGGTTATCCCCTGTTAAAATCTTTAATCCTACACCTGCCAAACGGCAATTTTTCACCGCCTCATAAACATCAGCCCGCAGAGGATCTGCAATAGCGGCAAAGCCGTCAAACTCCATGTCCTTTTCGATTTCACCTTGCACCCCATCTTTGTCAAAATCCGGACATTCTGATAGATTGCGATGAGCAAATGCAATCACTCGATTTGCCTTTTTCTGGTAGGCTTCGATTTGTGCTTCTATCACTGCTTGTTGCTGTGGGGAAAGATTACA
>BNZC01000091.1 GCA_026000755.1 Clostridia bacterium | reverse complement strand
AATATAGTGAGTGAATAACTATTATGTAGTGTAGTTATTTTCTAAGTGTAGTTTTTTCCCCGGGATCTTAGCTCAGCTGGGAGAGCGTCTGCCTTACAAGCAGAATGTCACAGGTTCGAGCCCTGTAGGTCCCATTTATGCCGGCGTGGCGGAACAGGCAGACGCGCAGGACTTAAAATCCTGTCGGGGTAACTCGGTACCGGTTCGATTCCGGTCGCCGGCATTTAACCTTTGTTTTCAAAGGGAAAGCATATGTGTGTGTAGCTCAGCTGGATAGAGCACTTGGCTACGGACCAAGGGGTCGGGGGTTCGAATCCTCTCACGCACGTTTAGAAGATTGGGAACTTGCTGTGTGACATTCTATGTGATATGGTAAGATTGGGGAGCCAAGGGAAGTGTGGCTTCCCAAATTTTTTAGAGGAAAATACAATGACAAGACAAGAATTTTTAGAAGAAATTCGTCGTAGCCTACAAGGAGAAATCAGCCAAGCACAGGTCAGTGAACATCTTTTGTATTATGACCATTATATGATGGAAGAGGTTGCCAAAGGAAAAAGCGAGGAAGAGGTGATTGCGGAGTTGGGCAATCCTCGTCTGATTGCAAAAACCCTGATTGATACAGGAAATCAAACCACCGCTTATGAGGAATATGACAGTAGGCAGTCAGAGGTTCAGCAAGAAAAAGGCAGTTTTCAGCAACATTTTTTATCAGGTAGTCTATGGGTAAGACTTGCGACAATTGTGGTGGCGATTCTTGTGTTTGTGCTTGTTATAAGCTTTGTCATATCGTTATTGCCGGTATTGCTCGTGCTTGTTATTTTGATTTGGGCATTTTCGTTTTTATTTCGCAGGTAATATATGATTATTGAAATACAATTTCGGTGATAGATGAATAAAATAAAGAAAGCGTGAAAGACTATCTTTGCAGGAAAAAATATTTAGGAGGAATCTTCAATATGGCAAAGAATAGTGACGCACAAAGCAAAAGCAGTAATGTAACAGCAGGTAATAACGCAGGTAGCAACAATGCAGGCAGTAACAACGCAGGTAGTAACAATACCTCTGCCGGCAATGCAAGCGGATTGACATCGGCACAAGGAACCGGGTCTGCCGCAGGCAACGCCACATCCAAAAATGCAACATCAAGCAATGCCGCATCCGGCAATGCAACATCCAAGAACGCCACATCTAACAGTGCAACATCCAAGAACGCCACATCTAACAGTGCAACGGATAAAACCTTTAACAAGGGTGCAAGCAACTGCGATAAGTAAAGGTTACTGTCTAGCGGAAAACCATTGAATGTGCTTATCTGATCGAATTCATATTTGTTCAGTATCGTCCCCAAATGCAATTGGACACATTAGCCGCAGGCACTTTTAGAAACAAGTTCCAAAAAAAAAAAAATTGAATAAAATACAAATAAGAACGGATTACGAGATTCACCTCGTAGTCCGTTTTTGTTACTGTTAGGAAGCAGGTGATTGTATGAATTTTCAGGCAATTGGTGTCAAAGAAGTGGAAACCCTTTTGCATCGATACGACACAAGACTGATAGACCTGCGTACCAGGGAAGAGTACGAAAATTCTCATATAGAAGGAGCGCAAAATAT
>BNZC01000090.1 GCA_026000755.1 Clostridia bacterium | reverse complement strand
TACAAACTGTGCCGTAAGTGGCGTAAGCAATCTCCCCCCCCAAAAAGCCTAGGATAAGCCCCACGGGGATTCCAATTGCCGACAAAACCAATGCCTGTCCTCGCACCATGCGCCTGATTTGTTTCCCTGTTGCGCCGATTGTTTTCAGCAGTCCGTAAAAGCGAATATCGGCATTTACGGAAATGGCGAATATGGAGTAGATAATCAAATACCCCGACAGCAGAATGAGCATCAAAACAAAGCTAAGAATGGCAACCAGGAGAGGGTCAATTTTGGCAGTGGCATAGGCCCAGTTTACACCGTAATTGATGTCTTCCGCCCCATATCCGCAATCGGCTATGAGCTGACTCGCCTTGCCCTCTAAATCAAAGGCGTTTGCAAACCATATGTCCCCACTAATGGTTCCTGCATAGTCCCCCTTTGGAATATCATTTTCTGCGATAAGGGCATTGACATAAGACTCCGAAAGCCAAATCTGCTGTGCGGCAGCCGCTCCGTCACCCTCCCAGTAGCCGCAAAGGGTAAATTGTTCTATGTAACTTTTGCCGCCTATCGTAAATGTAAGCGGAACAAATGTGCCAATTTCATGTGGAATACCCAGCAAATCCAACACAATGGTACTGCAAGCCAGTTCTTTTTCGGTTTTTGGCATTTTTCCGCTGCTTGGAAAAGAATAGCCCCATTTTGCCGCTTTATCCTCCGAAAAGCGGATTTCAGCCCGCACTTTTTTCAAAGCATCATTTTCAGCAGTTGCCAGAAACAAATTATAGGAAATGTCTTTTACCAGAGAGGATTTTGAAAATTTTTCATATTGTTCCGCTGTCAAAAGCTTGAATTCTACATGGGCTTTCGTTCCCACTTGCCGCATGGTTTGCTCCCCAATCGTGTTTAAGATGGTTCCGCCAAGAGTGAATACGCTTGTGAATAAAATCGCCGTTAGGACAATGGCACAGATTGCAATCAAGTTACGTGTTTTACTCGCTTTTAAGGTTCGCAGAATGAGTTTTCGCAGGATCGGTTTGTTATCTACCTTCATTGAACAACCCTCCCATCCTCAATACAAATGCTGCGATCCGCCATCTGGGCGATTTCGGAGTTATGGGTAATCATAACCATGGTCTGTCCGAATTTCTGTCCGCTGACTTTCAACAAACCGATTACGTCCATGCCCGTCTTGCTGTCAAGATTGCCTGTAGGTTCGTCCGCAAGGATAAAAGCGGGCTTGCTTGCCAAGGCACGGGCTATGGCTACCCGCTGCTGCTGACCGCCGGAAAGCTGATTGGGCAAGCTCTGTCGCTTATTTTCAAGACCGAGGATTTCAATTATATGATCGATAAAATGCTCGTCCGGTTTATTGCCATCCAGTTGCAACTGCAGCAGGATATTTTCTTCTACATTCAATACCGGCACAAGGTTATAGCTTTGGAAGACAAAGCCGATATTTCGGCGGCGAAAAATGGTCAGTTCATCGTCCTTCATGGAAAATATGGGCGTATCGTTAATCAAAACACTACCATCGGTGGGACGGTCAAGACCGCCGATTAAGTTCAGCAGAGTGGATTTTCCGCTGCCGGAACTCCCCACAATGGATACAAATTCGCCGGATTCTACGGCAAGGTCAATACCGTCTACGGCTTTGACCTG
>BNZC01000089.1 GCA_026000755.1 Clostridia bacterium | reverse complement strand
AGGTTAATTGAAAAAGCAACTTCCACTTTGTAAGACTAACTTCCACCGAAAATGAAAGATTCTTGAAAAAACCTTTCATTTTCGGTGTTTTTATGTTATTATGACAGTGAAAGCCGACCATTTGTTTGAATTTTGAGCATAGGGCAGCACAGGTGCAAAATAACGATTTTTTTGAAAAGTTAAATTCCACCCTGTGAAGAACTGTTTTTTCTTATGCTTTGGTGATGCTGGCAGGTTTTCGTTTTTTATTTTAAAAGCTCTGGGCGTAGCGTGATGTCATTTGGTGAAATGAGAACTGCGCCCAAAGCATCCAAAACGTCCTGTCCATAAAACAAGTGAAACATTTCATGTGGGCTGTGGTTTCCCAGATTCGCCCTACAATAGGAATTGATGTGGCACATCATTCGGTCTGTGCTTTCCTGTGTCAGGTCTTCAAAAGAAGTGCCTTTGGGCAGTACCCTGCGAATGAATCCGTGATTGTTTTCTACTGCACCTTTTTGATGAGGTGCTGACGGATCGCAATAAAACACCCGTGTTCGCATATTGCCGTCGGCATCCCTTTCAATCGATTCGGGGTCGGAAAACTCACTCCCGTTGTCTGTTAAAATCAATGGAAAAAGCTTCTTGAAAACCTCTGCACCAAGTGTCTGATACAGCTTTTCAAAAATCACGGAAACGGAAGAAGCCGTATTTCTCTCCCGAAGGAAGGCGAGCATAAATTCGGCTTTGACAAAATGAATCGTCAAGAGAACTTTTTCGCCTTTTTTCCCTTCTACGGAATCAATCTCGACTACCGGACTGTCGGGATGATCTTTCATAAAGAGCTGAAAGTCCTTGTATGTACGCCCGATTCGGCAGGTTTTATCCACCTTAAAAGAATCATGGCGGCTTTTCCTTACACGGAATCTTGCTTTTCTGGGCATGTCTATGTTCCTTGCTGTAAAAATTCCGGCATCTACATAATTGTAAATCGTTTTTTTCGAAAACATGACAGAGGCTTTATTGTTCGCACAAATATGGTGTATGGACTGCCCTTTCTTTAAGAGAGGTGAAAACAGGGAATCAAGCTGCAAAGCCTCTGTTTCGGAAAGGCAAAGCCCCGAACGTGATTCAGAACGGATCTCTTTGTACTCGTGCCAAGCACTAGTTGCAGAGTAAAAACGTTTCTCCAAGGTGCATTTTGGACGTTTATCACAGCCATTGCAAACCCAAGGAGCGGAGTTTAATCGTTCACAGTATTCCTTAGAATAATCGGAGCAATGCAGATGGCAATGGGAACAAGAACGGCAATAACGAATCGTGCAGCCCGGTTTTTGGCAAAGCTTTTTAACTGGGCAATCAAAACGATTGGCACAGTCATTAAAGGCCTGACCGAAGCATCCTTTTTTCTGGAACAGCAAGTGATTGCGGATTTCTTTTGAAACGGTCGTGCAGTCTCTGCCAAGTTCCCTTCCAATAGCCTTGAAGGAATGTGTCTTGTCTAACATTGTTTGGATGGTAATTCTTTCATCTAAAGATAAATGTTTATTTACAGCCATAACGATTTCCTCCTTGCCATGCCAGCATCACCATAACAGGATAACATAAATTTGTAAGGATAACATCCACCCCTTTATTTGCAAGAGTAAATTCCACGGATAAGGGTAGGAGGGGTGGCATTTAAATTTTCAAGTTATA
>BNZC01000088.1 GCA_026000755.1 Clostridia bacterium | reverse complement strand
ATGCCTGTGATTTCTCCGCACAATTTCAAATACTCCTTGGGGCGCATATAGGAGTAAAATTCGGGAACATCAGGCAGATAACCGATGTAGCGATTCGTCTTGGTCTGCCCAAAGGACACCGATTCACCGCAGACGGTAATCTCGCCGCTATCCGCCGAAAGCAGACCTAAAACCATCTTCATTGTCGTGGTCTTCCCTGCGCCGTTTTGCCCGATAAATCCAAAAATAGAACCCTCCGGCACGGAAAAACTTAAGTCGTCAATAACGATTTGCGTGCCAAAACGTTTTTTGAGATTTTGAATCGTTAAGACATTTGCGCTTCCCATCACTCATCTCCCTTGCCAAAGGCAAAGTAGCAGACGGGTCCTATAATCTGCACGAAACTTAGAATTACCCAAAGGATACGGTTGCCGACCCGATATGTTTTGTGAGTGAAAACATGAATCAGTGCCGCCACCGTAAGACCGATTTCTACGATCATTAAGGGAATGAGAAAGGGTAAGTATTGCATAAAAACGTCCATGTTAAGTTCCTCCTGTCCTTTTTTTGATTTCCTACCAAATCATTATATCATTTGGCACAACGAACCACAATACTTTTATTTTTGTCGAAATTTCTTCTTGAAATATGAATGCACTCTATTGACTTTTTTGAAAAAACACGTTATGATAGAGGAAGTGTACAGCAATTTCCATTATTTACTAACAATTATTTTTGAAGGAGGTTTCCATTATGAAAACAGTACAAATTTCCCTAAACTCTATTGACAAGGTAAAATCTTTCGTAAACACTGTCACTCAATTTGAGCATGACTTCGATTTGATTTCCGGTCGCTATGTCATTGATGCCAAGTCCATCATGGGCATTTTCAGCCTTGACTTGTCAAAGCCCATTGATTTGGCGATTCATGAGGAAGATGCTGCAAATGAAGATGTAATGAATTCATTAAAGCCGTACTTAATTTAAAATCCAAGTTCAATTCAAGTTCTTCTCCTCAAAAAAAGCTCTCTGCACCATAATATGCTGAGAGCTTTTTGTATTCTTTATCATCAAGCCGATCGAACGTTATCCGCTTGTGCTAATTCTCTAGGCGCCATCTCACCGGATTGTAATAATTCTTCATAATCAATGTATTCTTCGATGTATTGATCCAACTCAAGGCTTAACAAATAGCATACTTCTTTGTCTGCTCCCTCTCCCATGGCCTGATCTAGTTTACTGCGTGCTTCTTCGATTGCATTTCGTATTTCTTTTCGATTCCTCATATCGTTCTCCCTCTCCCCTTTCTCTGCGCCGTTTTGTGACTTAGCGCATATGTATACTATATTTCCACTGTACTGTTGTTTTTCACACTATATCCTTCCTCTGACATTTACTTCTACACTATATCTTGTACTTTTCTTCTTTTTCTATTCTACCTTTTTTTGGCACAAAAATCAAATGATTTTCGGCATTTTTCTCCGGTATTATTCGACAAAATTTTGCATTCTTTGACAGCAAGCTCTTGCAGGAGATGACAAAAAGAACCCAAAGAGTTTGACTGCAATACAACACTCTTTGGGTTCTCATGCACATTTAAGCTTATGATTCACTTATGTTTTTCGAAACAAAACACAACTACTTGATATGAAATCGTAACATTCAAAACAATCAATCGAAAAAGCAATTTCCCTTTATGCAAAAGACTGTCTGTAGCAACAATCCAGAAAACGA
>BNZC01000087.1 GCA_026000755.1 Clostridia bacterium | reverse complement strand
ATTTTCAGGTGTATTTGCTATCTCGTCAATTTGCCGAACAATGTCAGAACCGTTGATACTTCCCTTAATATTATCAATGCGCAATTCCTGAGAGCTATGGCTGATTTTTGACAAGAAAGTCGTGTTCGCTAACAGCATATAGTTCTTTTGCGGAGTAGAAATGCAGACAACAAACGGCTTGTTATCGTACTTTTGCAAGGCCGACAAAGACAATACGGTATTGCTAAAGGTAAGCGTGCTTGCTTTGCAGAACCGAATCGCAAAATCATACGTATAGAACACCGACCTATCCTTGACACACTGAAAATGCTTGCGAACCATTTCTGAAAGCGTGATTTTGTTGTTGATACCGTCATGCTCTCCTATGAAACTAACGAGTTCGTTTAGCATACGCTTTCCACCTTTCCGTCTATCGTCTTAAAGTCCAACGAGATTTAGTTGACCTTGCATACCGCTTTTTAGCTTCTGTTGCAACGCCAAGGTATTACGTTCCCAAAAAACACCATCTGTATAACCTTGGATTTCAAGATCAGTATCGGCAATTTCCAAGCGTTTCTCCGCAATTGCACAATATTCACGTTCGCACTCAATGCCAATATAGTGACGATTTAACTTTTTGGCAACCACCGCCGTTGTACCTGAACCAAGAAATGGATCTAACACCAAATCACCCGGATTAGAGCTTGCCAAGATGAGCTTTGCTATCAACTTTTCCGGCTTTTGGGTTGGGTGATCTGTATTTTCGGGCATCGACCAATACGGAATTGATATGTCGTCCCAAAAATTAGACGGGAATGTATCCCGAAAATTACCACAATCGCTTTCCACCCAATCTTTTGGTTTTCCGTCAACCTTATATGGTGCAATCACCTTTCTACGCATCTTCACATCATCCACGTTAAACGTAAAAGTCTTAGGCAATACAGTCGCAAACCAAATATCCTCCATTGCATTTTTCCAGTTATGCGTTGCCCCACGTCCCTTTTCACGTTGCCATGTTATTCGATTTTGAACATTGAAGTGATTCATAAGTACAGGACCTATAATAAGACTCGTACGCCAATCACAGCAGACATATATGCTTGCTGTGGTTTTGAGTACACGTTTAACGCTTGTTATCCACTCTTCCGTAAAGGCAGTATATTCATCTGCACTCATCTGCTTGAATTTTGTAGCCCCAAAAGTTTTATTCAAGTTATATGGTGGGTCAACAAGGAGCAAGTCAACACTCGCCGCAGGTAATTGCCTAATGACGTTCAACGCATCGCCACAAATAACCGTATCTGTAACACACGACAAATCGCTTAGTGTCGCATCACAAACACAACGAGAGAAATAAAAACCCATCTCATCATCGGCAAGCGAAATTGTCCTGTTTCTTTCCGCTCTTTGTTTAACCATTATCTGAATTTCCTTTTCTCTTGGTGATGCTCATATCTATTCACTATCGATTATCCGCACTAAACGGCAAATCTGTCACCACCAAATCAATCCTTCGATTCTGCGCCCGCCCTTCTTCACTTGAATTACTGGCAACGGGGCGATACTGACCATAAGCTACAATGGTCAACTTCTCCGGCACAATGGGCAGGACGAAACTCCCGTGGCGTTTCGCAGTTCAACGGTGAAGCTGTGAAACGGGTAATTCTTAATGAAAGCAATGCGATTAATGCTGAGAAAGCACGTAAGTTTCTTGATAAAATCTTGAATATTGGATAGCAAATTTCGCAA
>BNZC01000086.1 GCA_026000755.1 Clostridia bacterium | reverse complement strand
GCGGAGAGGGATTACCTTAGACTGATTGACTTAGGAGCAACACCTCAAGAAGCCAGAAGCATACTGCCCAATTCTCTTAAAACCGAAATCGTAGTGACCTATAATCTAAGGGAGTGGCGCCACTTTTTGTATCTTCGTACCGCTAAGGCGGCACATCCGCAAATGAGGGACGTGGCGTTTTTGTGCGGACAAGTGCTTCGGGAAAATATACCCATTCTTTTTGATGATGTTTGCGAGTAAAGGTATTTCTCAGGGGTATATAGGTGAGCTTGCATGGTCTACAAATGCGTTCACAACTTTACGGAGGGATTCATGACAAAAAAAGAAATCGCTGAAATAAAAAAACTCTACCAAAAGGACACCGGTGTTATTACCCGTGTCTGCGGTTGTTATGTGGGAGATGAAAAGGATAAGATTGCCACCTTTGGGGAAGCCTTTTATTCCTTGCAGGAGGAGGACAGCTTCAAATACTATGACATCTTTAAGAAAACCCTTTCCGGGACAGTGGGGAAGAATCTCCTTGATTTGGAATTTCCACTCATGAGTGAAAGTCCGGGAGGAACGCAAGAATTTTTGTTTCGCCTAAAAAACAGCGAGTTAAAGGATGAAGAGTTGCTGTTGGAATTTTATGACAAGATTATAGAGAACTTTAGCTATGTGGGCAATTATTTGATTTTGCTGATTCATAATGCTTACGATGTCCCGGGGATAGCGAAAGACGGTCGCAGTATGGAGGATGCCTCGGAGGAGGTTTATTCTTTCCTGCTCTGTTCGGTATGTCCTGTAAACCTGTCAAAGCCCGGGCTTAGTTATCATTCTGAACGCAATCTCTTTCAAAACGCAAGTCGAGAGTGGTTGGCAGATCCGCCTGCGATTGGCTTTTTATTTCCGGCATTTGAGGATAGAAGCACGGATTTACATAGGGTCTTGTACTACACAAAAAATGCAGACGAGTTGCAAGCAGAATTTGTCAGCAATGTCTTAGGCGCAGTCACACCCATGCCCCTTTCCGGTCAGCGAGAGAGCTTTTACTCCTTGGTAGAGGAGGCATTAGGAGAGAAACGAGATTATCAGACATTGATCGGCATACAGGAAACCATACAGGAGAAGATAGAGGAGAGTGCAGATGAACCCCAACCCTAGATTCTAAATAAAAAGGATGTGGAGCAGATTCTGTCCGACAATGGCGCACCCGAGGAACGCATGGAGCGTTTTGATGAAATCTATGAAGAAATCATGCCAAAGGATTCTCCTATTTTGGCGGCAAATGTGGTAAATGCAAAAAAATGCGAGCTTAAAATGCCGAACATTACGGTTTCTGTGAAAGCGGAATGTACCCATTTGTTGGAAACAAAATTGATTGACGGCAGAAATTGCTTGGTGATAGCGTTAGAAGATCGGGTAGAAGTAAATGGGATTCCATTGTATGACGGGGCTGAAAGCAGGGTCTGACCCAGCGAAGCGAGGTCACTTTAGCGATTGGCGAGCGTAGCGAGACAGAGCTTAGTGCGAGGTCGTTCGTGAACCTTAACGAGTGCGAAGCACGCGTTTAGTTGAACGAACCTCCGTAAGCCCTTTTCGATTTGCCATGAATAATAATAGTAAGTCCTTTTCTTTAGACAATTCGGTCAGATGCCCGTGTTCAGAGTAACGCTCTAAACTATAGCAACTTTCTACTTTCCTACGTCTCGTCTAGTGCTCGCAGACCGCCAATCACTGTATAAACTTGATAGCCTGATCTACTTAACTCCTTCGCCGCCAAAAGACTTGTACTACCTCTTTCACAGTATAAAA
>BNZC01000085.1 GCA_026000755.1 Clostridia bacterium | reverse complement strand
GCAGTAAATTATTATGAAACAGTATATCCTTTTTGAGGGGAGAGAATATGGACATTACAGGAAGAAAACTAATCATAAAGGCTTTGCTTGAAGAAGGTGTAGACACGGTGTTTGCCTACCCGGGGGGCATGGTGACGGATATTCTGGATGAATTATATAAAACGGATGTCATTGACTTAGTACTGCCACGCCACGAACAGGGCTTGGTTCATGAAGCGGAGGGCTACGCCAGATCCACAGGCAGGGTGGGAGTCTGTATCGTGACCAGCGGTCCCGGCGCCACAAATACCGTAACCGGCTTAGCGGATGCCCAGTACGACAGCATACCCTTAGTGTGCATTACCGGGCAAGTTCCCCTAAGTTTAATTGGAAATGATGCCTTTCAGGAAGTGGACATTGTGGGAATGACCAGAGGGATTGTAAAATACGGCGTGACCATACGGGATCGAAAAGACTTGGGACGAATCCTTAAAATGGCGTTTTACATCGCTCGTAGCGGTAAGCCGGGACCTGTCCTCATTGATATTCCAAGAGATATTCAGATCGGAACAGGGGACAGCGAATATCCGGAAACCATCTCCATTCGAGGCTATAAGCCAAACGAAAGCATTCATATAGGGCAGTTGAAACGCGGCTATAAACTCTTAAAATCCGCCAAACGTCCCTTGTTTTTATTGGGGGGGGGTATCAATATCGCAGGAGCCAATGCCGCCATGTTAAAATTGGTGGAACAGACCAAAATTCCTGTGGTTACCACCGTTATGGGCAAGGGTGCAATTCCCACCACCCACCCGTATTATGTGGGGAATAGCGGAATGCACGGAAAATATGCCGCCAACATTGCTGTCAACGAATGTGATGTGCTGTTTTCCATCGGAACCCGTTTCAACGATCGTATTACAGGGGATTTGAATGAATTTGCCCCAAATGCCAAGATTATTCATGTGGATATTGATACCGCCTCCATTTCCAGAAATGTGGTAGTGGACGTACCTATTGTTGCGGATGCCCGCCTTGCCATTGATAAATTACTGGAATGGGGGGAGCCGCAGGACACCGAAGAGTGGCTGGCGGAAATCGCAACTTGGGATCAGGAAAACCCCTTGGAAATGCGGCGTATCGGGGCATGACACCCCAAATGATTATGGAGCATATCAACGAACAGTTTGAAGAGGGCATTATCGTAACGGATGTGGGTCAGCACCAGATGTGGGCGGCGCAATACATAGAGTTGAACGAGAAAAAGAGCTACATCACCTCAGGTGGGCTTGGCACAATGGGCTTCGGGCTTCCTGCCGCCATTGGGTCGAAGATTGCAAATCCGGACAAAACCGTGATTTGTATCAGCGGCGACGGCGGCATACAGATGAATATTCAGGAAATGGCAACTTCTATTGTGCAGAATGCCCCTGTTATTATCTGTATTTTGAATAACTATTATCTGGGTATGGTACGCCAAATGCAGGAGTTGTGGTATGGGAAACGCTATGAGGCTACCTGTCTGCGTCGCCGCAAGGAATGTCCCCGTGACTGCAAGGGACCAAATGCAGCCTGTCCGCCCTATAGCCCCGATTTTGTAAAATTAGCGGAGAGCTACGGAGCTAAGGGTATTCGTGTGACAAAGGAAGAAGAGATTGCAGGAGCCTTTGAAGCGGCGAAAGCCAATCAGGTGAGTACGATTATTGAGTTTTTGATTGCGACAGAGGAAATCGTACTGCCCATGGTAAGGGGCGGAAATCCCATGCGGGAGATGATTTTGAAGTGAAAATACGTAAGGTTCGCAGAGATAAGCTGTTC
>BNZC01000084.1 GCA_026000755.1 Clostridia bacterium | reverse complement strand
GTTTTCACAGTTACGGGCGGTAGGTTGATTTTGATTATTGCGCCATTACCATAGCGAGTGCGGGTTGCTCGGTATGTCCTCTGCGTTTGTTGCGCCACTCACGCTGATATTCGCGTTGGTAAGCGCGGTGGTGTTCGCGCCGCGCCGCTTCCTCGGCGGCTATTTCTTCGGGCGACTTAGCGGGCGGTTCAGGCTTTTCCTCTTTCTTCGCGGCGTAGCGTTCGGCGCACTCCGCGAGAATTTTGTCCTTGTTCCGTTGGTAATACTCGCGCTGATACTCTTTCCGCTTGTCCTCCGGCGACTGGTATTCGGGGAACGTCTGCTCACAACCGGGCGGCGTGAACTGCCCGATATAGCTGAGGTAGATGTCAACGACCTGATTGCGCTGACCGCGCGGACGTTCCGCTTCGTGTACGACTATCTTGGAAATGGATAGGTTATACTTAACTGGACAACTTTTAGTCGGTCGTGTATACTGAAAAAAAGAGAAAGTAGGAGAGAAAAAAATGTCCAGATATTACACAGATGAATTTAAGAAAAAAATAGTAGAGTTACGAAAAAATGGAAAACCATTGATAGAGATTGCAAAGGAGAATGGTATTGCGAGATCCAGCATAAGCACATGGATGAATCAGTATGAAAATAGCGGAAAATGGGGCATAAAAGATAATTTAAGCGATAGCGAAAAAGAATTACGAACCCTTCGGAAAGAAAATAAGCAGCTGCTGATGGAGAACGACATTTTAAAGCAGGCAGCCTTAATCATGGCGAGAAAATAGCTGTGATTAAGGCAAATACAGACAAATACAGTATAAATAAAATGTGCAAGATGCTAGGAGTTGCAAGAAGCAGCGTTTATTACAAACCTTGCGCAAAGTCATCCGACAGTAAATTTGAAAACGCTGTGATTGAAGAATTTCAAAAAAGTCGCAAGAATTATGGAACGCGTAAACTCAAAGTAGTCCTTGCACGTAGAGGCTTTCTAGCTTCCCGTCGCAGAATTGGGAAAATAATGAAAAAATATGGGTTAGTATCGAATTATACAATAAAAACACAGCCCAAAGGCAAGAAAAATCTTGTCAATAACGACCCAATCGAGAACAAAATAGCTCGTGAATTTAGCAATCGCAAACAGTTAGAGGTTATTGTAAGCGATCTGACCTATGTGAAGGTTGGTGGGAAATGGAATTATATCTGCTTGTTGCTTGACCTCTCAAATCGCGAAATTATAGGCTATGCCGCAGGCAAAAACAAGGATGCAAAGCTTGTCAAATCAGCGCTTTTTGCCGCCAAGGCGGATTTACGCAAGGTGGGTTATTTCCATACCGACCGCGGTTCGGAGTTTAAGAATCGGTTAATTGAAGAAATTCTGACGGCATTTGGCATCAAACGTTCGCTGAGCAGACCCGGAACGCCGATAGACAATGCAGTCGCCGAATCCATGTACAGTATTATCAAAACCGAGTTTGCATTTCACCGAGAATGGGTAGATTTAGAAGAACTAGAGCTTGATTTGTTCGATTATGTCAACTGGTACAATAACGTCAGGATCCATGGCAGCCTAGGTTATGTTACGCCATTTGAGGCGAAGAATCAAACGGCATAGGTTTTGATAAAAGTTCGACAAAAAATTGTCTGAAAAGGGGTTGACAATCCAATGTCCTCCCGTGAGTTTGAAATATCGGTTGTTTACGCTAATTGCCGTGCCGTTATGTGCTATGACGGCGGCGAAACAACCGCTAAAACCGCCGCCGTAAACATTTGAAACGCTCTGCTCCCACCTCCCCGTAACGCCCAAAACCTTTACCACAAGCGGATTGGCCGCCTATTAAAATAAGGTAGTTGAAAAA
>BNZC01000083.1 GCA_026000755.1 Clostridia bacterium | reverse complement strand
TTATTGTTAAATTTTCCATTTTAGTTTATAATAGAGAGTAATGGACGTAATATCCTATTTTGAACGAAAATACCAACATAGCATTGTTTTTAGAAATTTATTTCATAATTATAGACATTAATAATCATCACATCATGTTTTTGAAGGGAAAAAAATCAAAATGGACTTGCTTTTAGAAAAATGGAAAGAAATACTACTGGGTATCAAACAAGAACATATGGTATCAGATGTTTCCTTTGATACATGGTTAAAGGATCTGATTCCCTACAATGTGGAAGAAAATAAATTATACATACTTGTTCCGCCGAAACATGACCAGCAGATGACCATTGATTATATCACCAGAAAGTATAAAAAACCTTTTTTAGTTGCAATTGAAGAAATAACAGGCGAACACTATGATGAGCTTGTATTTATTTTGAAAGAACAAGCACAAGAGAAATTTATAGCCTCCTTTCCAAACAAGTATAATGAAGAGAATCAATCCAATTTGAATCCAAACTATACCTTTGATAATTTTGTCGTAGGTAAAAATAATAGCTTTGCACACGCTGCCGCCTTAGCCGTGGCGGAATCTCCCGGAGAGGTTTATAATCCTCTTTATATTCACGGCGGACCCGGACTTGGAAAGACGCATTTGCTCCAGTCCATTGGTCACTTTATTTTAAGTCAGAAACCAAATAAAAAAATATTATACACAACCTCCGAAGAATTTACAAATGAAGTAATTGACTCCATTCGTAACGGTAACAGCTCCTCTATGGCAAAACTTCGGAACAAATATCGTACCGTAGATGTACTGATGGTAGATGATATTCAGTTTATCATAGGAAAAGAAAGTACACAGGAAGAATTTTTCCACACCTTTAATGTGCTTCATTCCTCCGGAAAGCAGATTATCCTGTCCTCGGATAAACCACCGAAAGACATTGAAACCTTAGAAGAACGCATTCGTTCCAGATTTGAATGGGGACTTTTGGCTGACATTGGATACCCGGATTACGAAACACGTATGGCAATTCTCCGTAACAAAGAAGAATCCAATGAATTTCATCTAAATGACGAGATATTAGACTATATTGCAAGCAATATCAAATCAAATGTAAGAGAATTAGAGGGGGCATTAAACAAACTGCTTGCTTACTCAAAACTGCAAAAGACAGAAATTACCATGGACATTGCAGTCCACGAGTTGCAGAACATCATTTCCCCCAATAAGGAAATGGAAATAACACCCCAGTTGATTATTGAAGTGGTATGTGAACATTTCAAACTTTCAGAAGTACAGATGCTCTCTAAAAAACGAAGCAGCGATATTTCAAAACCCCGCCAGATTGCCATGTATCTGATTCGCAATTTAACGGATACCTCCTTAAAAACAATCGGCACTCTTTTAGGCGGACGGGATCACACCACGATTATTCATGGAATTGAGCAGATTGATCATGAATATCAAACCAGTGAAATCATGCAAAATACCATAGAAACCGTTAAGAAAAAGATAAATCCGAATTGAACCCTATAACACACTTATGTGGAATAATTCCCACCTTCCATTTTCTATAAGGGCGGGATATTAATTACTCAATATTTCCCATAAGGAATAGAGTATGAATTACTCATAAAATCATTTCATGCACACTCTTCCACACTCCTTCCACACGAGGACATAATAACTTTGTGGAAAATAGGCATTTACCGCTAAATTCGGAAAATACTTACAAAAAATAATACACATGGTTTCCAGATACAATACCCTAAGAATCCACCTGTCCATACACCTTAATTTTTGGCTGAAAGCTTTATGAAATATAGCCTACAGAACATATAAACATATCAACAAGCCCTATTACTAC
>BNZC01000082.1 GCA_026000755.1 Clostridia bacterium | reverse complement strand
CGATTATTTCAGGCAATGTGGCTGTTACGGTGGCAGCAGATTATTTAGAAGAAGTCAGTGATGTGATTCGAGAAAGCAACTACAATGCGAGTGTGATGAATGCCTGCGTACAAAAAGCGAAAGACCACGGCTATACCCTATCCTTTCAGCGTTATGGCAGTGATACAGGCATGAAGCAGTATGTAAAAATAGTGCTGGAATACCCCTATGAGCTGCCACTGCTTGGGGTACACGGTCAAAAAAGAAAGCAGAAAATTATCTAAGGTCGCTAGGTGAGGGATGGTTATGGGGAAAATAATACAAAAAAATCCTGCCAAATTGGAACTGTTATAGACAGGGATTTGTTAAGTGAGGGAACATTATGGAAAAAGTAATACAAAACATATTAGAATGTCTGGTGATTTTTCTGATTTTCTTGTTTTTCACCAGTCAGCTCTACCTGTTTTTGTACGCAATATCCGGTTTTTGAGAGGAGGAATTTATATGGATATACAAGAAGTAATGCACAAAATGATCTGGATTGGAATTGACGGATTGGGTGCGGTATTTATCGTGGGAGCTTTGTACAATCTGTTTTTTAGAGAAGGATTGCTAGAGGTGATTTCGGCGTTTGGAAGTGCATTGTGTGGCTGAGGGAGGATAATGAGACAGGTAATAGGATGGATGTTTGCCGGAGAGAAATTCAGGCGATAAACATATTATACGAGGAGGAGAAGAATGGGACAGGTAACAGGACAGATGTTTGCTGTAATTAGTGTAGGACTAATCCTATTGTTTTGTGTGGGGATTATTTTATACGGAACAGGAACCGGCGGATTTTTCTCCATGGCAGGCGGGCTTATCCATGGGCAGAATGAGCAGGACATTGAATCAGACAATGCCCTGCGTTTGAATGAACTTTTACAGGATGAACGACTAAAGACAAGATTTTTGGCAAATGTGTTCACGGTAGGGCAATCTTTATCTTTAAGCGATGATATGATTATGGATGCAGAAAATGTGAAAAACATCTTTGTCTGGGATTTGGTGGACGTTATGGATTCGGAAGGATGCAGTCTGTTGCAGGAAAAGGACAGAGCCGAAAGGGCAGAAACGGGGGGGGTATCTCCTGTTTCCTATGTGCAGGAAACGGGAGAATTGTGTTTTTACGAAAGTGGTGTATACGTAGCTTTGCTTCGGGTCTGGGGAAAGCATGGAGGAAATTTTCTGAAAAAAATCAGTATTCCTGTGGAGGAAGCGTAAGGAACGGAAGAATTATAATTTTGGCGGAGGAAAGTGAGGTAGGTATAGTAGTTGTCCGTGAAACTGCTATAAAGTAGACTATGAAAAACATTGTAATTGGAATCTGTTCTGTGGTTCTTATTTTTGGAGTGGTTTTGACGGCCTATACCCTGCATGGACGAAGTGTAAGGGAAACAGAGCTTAGCAATGCGCTCTCCTATGGAATGGAAAAGGCAATGGGTATGCTGATGGCGGAGGGGAGTGTTATACCCAAAAGTGATGAGGAACTGGTTGTTTGTTTTTTGGAAAGTTTCCTCATGCAAATTGACAGCAATTCGGTGGTAACGGTCAATGTGTTGGATGTAGATGGGGAAATGGGACTGTTATCCGTGGAAGCTGTCTTAGAGTATAAGCATCCCATTGGAACAAAGGGATGGGTATCACAGAAAATGTGCATTTTGTTGGAAGCGTATCAAGTAGAGAACAGTTGAACAAATCTTACAATTTGGTGGGAAACGTTGCATGTGGGTATCTGACCGGAGGGTCTGACTAAGCGTTACAAGGTCACAAAGCTCCCACGATAAATACCGCACCCAATCCGTCAATTCCAATCCAGATCATTTTGTGCATTACTTCTTGTATATCCATATAAATTCCTCCTCTCAAAAACCGGATATTG
>BNZC01000081.1 GCA_026000755.1 Clostridia bacterium | reverse complement strand
CAAAGGACAGGCCGGAGCACGCAATACCGGATTACTGTATGCAAGGGGCGTCTACGTGGGATTTATGGATCAAGATGATTTCATTGAACCGACTTTTCATCAAATGATGTATGAAAAGGCGGCGGCATATGACTGTGATGTGGTAGAATGCGGCTATATTGAAGAATTACCCGATGGCAATAGACGTAGCACAAATCCAACAAAAGGTTTGTTCGATTACGAAAAAAGCGTAATGAAAGGTGGAACCACTTGGCCCAGTTTCCGGAGTATAACGGTATGGAACAAAGTATTCCGACGTTCTTTGATTGTGGAAAATCCCATTTCTTTTATGGAAGGCTTTCTCAGCGAAGATTATTATTTTATTAAAATCTTTGAACCATATATAAAAAGCCTCTATTCCATTGAACAAGCCCTGTACCATTGGCGGCGAAGGGATGATTCTGTTTCATTCTCCTTATCCGGAAAGCAACTGACCGATTTTATCATTATCGGAGAAGCCATCCTCCTTCGCTATCAGACTCTTGGAATTTTTGAACGTTGCTATCGAAACATTGAATGGGAACTTCTCCGCTTTTATGCCATTGAACTGTCTTCATGGTTTGTTGCTTATTCCTCGGACTGCTATCCTTTGTATAGCCTACTCTCTGATTCTGTCAAAAAGAATTTTCCGGACTTTGAAGCAAATCCCGCCTTTGTCGCCTTGGCGGATGATTCACTTGAGAAACAACTGATTGCCATTTTGAATCAAAACTATACACAGGAACAATTTCAGGTAATAGCAACTGCTTTTAGAAATGTGCTAACACAGGCATTCAACGCTAGTTGGGGATAACAATTCCGTTGGAATGGTGCTTTTATTCAAAATCAACTAGAATTAGGAGGCTTTCATATGAACCCGAACATCAGTTTCACCCCCCCCCATTTGGATCCGCTTATATCCGTTATCATTCCCTGCTACAATGCAGCCGCCTTTCTTCCAAACTGCATGAAATGCTTAGAAGTTCAGACCATTGGCATCGAGCATTTGGAACTCATTTTCGTGGATGATGCTTCTTCGGATCAAGGGGCTACTTGGGAAATAATCTTGGCTTTTGAGGCGAAATATCCGGACCAAGTTGTTGCTATACAGCATGAGGAAAACAAAGGGCAAGCCGGAGCGCGCAATACCGGTCTACTGTATGCAAGGGGTGCCTATGTGGGATTTATGGATCAGGATGATTTCATTGAGCCGACCTTTCATCAGACGATGTATGAAAAAGCGGCAGAATATGATTGCGACATCGTGCAATGCGGCTATAGTGAAATATTTTCAGGTCAGATTATCCGTACCCGGTCCCCCAAAGAGGGCTTTTTGAACTATGGGCAAAACATA
This sequence comes from Clostridia bacterium, assembly GCA_026000755.1. Taxonomy (GTDB): domain Bacteria; phylum Bacillota; class Clostridia; order Lachnospirales; family Lachnospiraceae; genus BNZC01. The sequence continues at coordinate 536 of BNZC01000081.1, read as the reverse complement.
GTGAATGGAGGAGATTCTTGGCCCACTATCTGGGGTGTGACAATATGGAATAACTTATTCCGCCGTTCTTTGATTGCGGAAAATCTCATACACTTTCCGGAAGGTTTGCTTTGCGAAGATTTTTACTTTATCAAAATGCTTGAACCATATACAAAAAGCATCTATTCCATCGGACACGCCCTCTATCACTGGCAAGGACAGGAAGCTTCTACTAGTTTCTCCCTACCGAAAAAACATGTGACTGATTTCATCTCTATCGGAAACACTTTGATGTCCTATTATCAGTCTATTGGGATTTTTGAGCGTTATCACCTGCAAATTGAAGAGCAGATACTGCTTCTTTATTTCCAAAATATGTCTTATCATTTTATGAATGGCACCTTTGATTATGCTCTATATCGTCTGCTTGCAGACTCTGTTCAAACACATTTTCCGGATTTTTTAGATCACCCTGCCCTCGCCGATCCGGTAAGTGCCACGGCGAAGACCTTGTTTTCTACTTTAAGCAAAAACTATACAGAGGAGCAGTTTCAAGT
>BNZC01000080.1 GCA_026000755.1 Clostridia bacterium | reverse complement strand
TCACTGTAGCGCGATAGTTGTTTTTGTGTCAGCCTATATTGATCATCAAAGTCATAGTCAGCCGATAATTTCCATGAGGTTTCAAATAGCTGTGCTCTTAGACCATATAATTGCTCGATTTCGTGACGTTTCAATTCCCATTCACTTCTATCTCTGTCGAGCGCATATTGACTTTTGTTTCTCCGATAGTTCATATAGCCGGTTCCGATTTGTGCAGCAACTGCAATCGCAAGCGATACAGGGTCTCCCCCGGCAAATAACGCGCCGGGACTCGGCACTGCTGACCAAATCGCGTTTTTAAGTTTTTGTTGGTATTCTCGCTCAACGAAACTCATATCACCGGCTTGGATTTCGAGATAGGTAATCGTATCGAGAATTTGCTTCAAAACCTCAAGCAGCGCTGGGTGCTTTACGAAATTTTGTAAGTTGAGGTTATTGAGAATAAACTCTCGCTCCTGCTTCAAGACTATTATGTCTTTACTATCGATGATTTGGGAAATAGACACGGCGCAAAGATTAAGAGCATATGCTACTTTTGTTTTTTCTTCCGGTGGCAGTTGGGTTGTAAGATTAGCTGATTCCATTGTAAATACCTCCTAAAAAATTTCAAGTTTGACTGGAACATGGTCAGATACATTCTTTTTGTACTTTATAAAATCACCGTTAAAGTATCTGTTAACAGCGTCAATGCGTGATACTGTGTATGGAACACTACTGTTTTTTTCGGTATCAAAGCTGAAATGGTCATAACTTTTACTGTAGTCAGACTCAGTATTTTTCAATGTTGTTTTCATTTCTTGAAGGGTTTGGACACTTTGCGGTTCGCACACATTGCACTCTATGCAATCGAGATTGTAGTCTCCGAGAATAACTGTAAAAGCGCGTTTGAAATTCCCATAACGATGCGTATTTACGGTTTGGTGGATTACGCCCTTTGTCAGTTCGCACTCAAATCTTCGATGTGCAATAGTTGCCGAAGTATCACTTCCGCCGTGTTCAATATGAATGTCAATAAGACGAAATTCGTTGCTTGAATCAAGATATTTTGGTGAGAACCTGCCATATAAAGGTTCTCGCTTCATATGTGTGGAAGCTTTATAATCATAAAAGATTCTCGGTTCGCAGCTCTTTGAGCATTCTTCGACTCTATTGGCATTCCATATGTATGAAAATTCACTGCCGTAAGCGTGAGTTCCAATCCAACTTGAAGGCAAATTTCGGAGAATGCCATCTATGACAATTCTGTTCTTGGCTTCTTGGAAAGCAAAAATATCAATTCCTTCGTCTGCGATTACATCATATATAAAACCATAGAACTCGCGACCTTGGTCTTCATTTCTATGACTTTTTAGCAAATTAAGTGAACCGATTCGATAACTCATTTTTACCCTCCTACCTGTTTTTATATGCTAATGCTTTAGACTATTTCTACCTTATCGCCTTGACTCCGCAACCACATATCAATTCCGTTGCCATAAGTCTCGGCGCGGATTATTGTACCATCGTCAGTCACCTTTTCGATTCGTGACGTCGGTAAACGGTCAAGTACCACTTCAAGATTGCTGCGAAATCGAAATCGTACAGTCCGCAACTCGCCCGAATACATAAACTGTACCCGTTTGCGGAACTCCGCCTCACTAAACCGTTCGGCATACGGAATGCGGAACTTCTCGCCCTGCCGTTCTATTTTGTTAATGCGGTCGGCACGGAACACCGTCGGGAACTCCTTGCTGTCGTCAGCCATAAAGCCGATGAGGTAGAAGTAGAACTCCGAAAACATAATCCCGACTGGCTTAACCTCATGATTGCGGATAGTTCCATCAAGCCGCTTGTAGAAAAACTTGATTATGCTCTGCTCCATGACGTTCTCTGCAAGTTGCCACAAGACTTCAACGAGCGGTTTACCGTGTT
>BNZC01000079.1 GCA_026000755.1 Clostridia bacterium | reverse complement strand
TGTTGATACCGGCACCCTTTGTAAAATAAGTGACGGAAAAATCATCTAAGGACATGGTCATTGCCATCAAAAATCCGGACAGCACTCCGGGCAGTATCTGAGGCCAAGTGATTTTATAAAAAGCGTACAAGGGCGAAGCGCCAAGATCAAGTGCGGCTTCGTATGTATTTTGGCTACTCTGTTTCAGCTTGGGCAGTACATTTAGAATGACATAGGGTAAATTAAAAGTAATGTGGGCAATCAGTACCGTGGACATACCCAATTTCGTAAATCTCACAAACAAAAGCATCATGGAAATGCCCGTCACAATATCCGCATTCAGCAGGGGGATATTCGTTGCCCCAAGCATGAGAGCCTGTCTTTTGGTTTTCATGGAATGAATGCCCATAGCGGCCAAGGTGCCGAGGAGGGTGGCAAAAAATGCAGAGCCTAAGGTAATCATAATGGTGGTGGAAAAGGCATCCGTAATCATGCGATTGCTAAACAGGCTTTCGTACCAACGAAAGGTAAAGCCCCCCCATTGTACTCTGGATTTTGAATCGTTGAAAGAGAGGACGATTAAAACCACAATGGGGATATACAAAAACAGGAAAATCAAAGCCAGATAGACCCGTTGTACGCTCTTTTTTACCATACTTTTGTACCCCCCCCCTCTTTGTCAAAGCTTCCGGCGATAACCATGCTTGCCACTACAAAGAGCATGAGGACAAAGGACAGTCCCGAGCCGAGACTCCAGTTGTATTCCTGCATAAAGGAGTGTTCGATTACATTTCCTATAAGAAGCACCTTGCCGCCGCCTAATAAATCCGATATGGCAAAGGAGGTTAAAGCCGGAACAAATACCATGATAATTCCGCTGATCACCCCGGATAAAGTCAAAGGTACAATTACTTTGAAGAATACCGTAAGGCTGCCGGCACCCAAATCCCTTGCTGCCTCGATTACGTCATTTCCGATACGGGTCATGGAATTGTATAAGGGCAGAATCATAAAAGGCAGAAAATCATACACCATGCAAAAGACAACCGCTGTGGGGGTGTTTATAATGTTTTGTCTTGGAAGGTGTAAGGTGCTTAGCACTTGGTTGATGACCCCATTGTTGGAAAGCAGCATTTTCCAAGCCAAAATACGCAGCATAAAATTCATCCACATCGGCAGGATAAATAAAAAAACAATGAAACTCTGGCTCGTTGTTCCCAAGTTCCGCAAAATCATAGCCAAGGGATAGGAAAGAATCAGACAAATTGCGGTGCAAATCAACGCCAACTGCAAAGCCAAAAGCAGTGCCTTGGCATGAATGGGGCTTGCAATGGCAAGGACGTTTTCCGCTGTAAGGGTACCCTCGCTTGTGGTAAACGCATAGTAGACGATTACGGCAAGGGGGAGCAAAATAAAACCGATTACCCAGATGAGATAGGGACCGCTTAAAAGATGTCGTTTGTTTGCCCATTTTATGGTTTTTCCTGTTGCCGGTTTCGTCATTCCTTTGTGCTATCCTTTCTATCTGAAAGAGGTTTCACCAACCCTTTATTCATCAATTTCCGCCATACGTTCTTCATCTTCTGATTCCGGTTTCTTCATAATCTGGATATTAAAGGGGTCTACCTTAATTCCCACATGGGAACCCACAGGGTGCATTTGGGTGGTATGTACCAACCATTCAAAGCCCAAGGCAAGGATTTCGATTTCCCAATGTACGCCCTTAAAAATCAAGGAAATAACATCTCCCTCAATTGTGCCGTCACCGGGGGCAACCAATTCCATGTCCTCGGGGCGAATCACCACGTCTACGGGAACGTTTTGCCCAAAGCCCGTATCTACACAGGTAAAGGGTATGCCTAAAATCTCCACCAACTCATCCTTTAGCATAAGAGCGAGTAGATGTGGGGCATACAATACAGTAAACCATGTTCAATCCCTAATTTATAG
>BNZC01000078.1 GCA_026000755.1 Clostridia bacterium | reverse complement strand
TGCAACCCCTGCAAAAAACGTCACCACCACTGTGCTTTTCAAAAACAGCTGTATCATGCAAAGACTGCTGTTACAGCCCAGGATCGCTTGATTGTTTTATCCACCTGTATCGGCAAAGAAAATGACCACCGTTTTGTTTTGGTAGGCAAGCTTGTTTCTGCACAGCCGGAATTTCCGGCACAGTAAAGTATGTTTGACTTATCAGGCAAACATAGCAATGAACCGATCTACACCAATGAGGGATTAATCTTATGAAAGTGAATGAAAATAGACAAAGTCGCAGCGCCAGACGTTCCCGCAAACGCAAGAAAATATTGGCAGGTATCGCCATTGCGGCAGTTCTGCTCCTGTTTTTAGCCTTACTGGGTATCCAAGTACTCCGTGCCGTAGGAAAATCCAGCTTGCAAAAACCAAGTGCCGGAGATGCGGCTCCCGCCCTTACCACCGACGAAAGCCTCTCTGCAGCTGAAGAAGAGGACGGCGTTATTTACCATGAGGGCAAGAAATATCGCTACAATGCGGATATGATAACCTTACTGTTTATGGGTATTGATACCCGTGCCGGGCAAGAATCTAAGGATGCTTTCGGCAAAGGAGGACAGGCGGATGCCATTTTCCTTTTGGCCTTAGATAATAAGCACAACAAGATGCAATTGATTGCCATTCCAAGAGATACTATGACAGACATTGACGTTTACGATTCTTTCGGTACGTTTTTCACTACCAAGAAAGAGCAGTTGGCGCTTCAATACGCTTATGGCGATGGCAAAGAGTTAAGCTGTAAGAATACCCTTGAGACCGTTTCTCACCTGATGTATGGTCTGCCCATTCACGGCTACCTCTCCATTCGCATGGATGCGGTAAAGCCCTTAAATGATGCTGTGGGTGGAGTGAAAGTCACGATTCCCGATGATCCTGCCTTTTGCAAGGCTCACGGCTATAAAGCGGGTCAGGAAGTAACCCTGCGAGGCAAGGAGGCCTTGGCATTTGTACAGTACCGAGATACTACGACACATGAAACCGCTCCTCTTCGCCTTGCCAGAGAGAAATCCTATTTGATGTCTTTCTTTACCGCAGTCAAGACCGCCACGAAGGCAAACCTTACCTTACCCCTTAATTTGTACCAGACCATTGCACCTTTCATGCAGACGGATGTTGGTATTGATGAGGTTTCCTATCTGGCAAGTATTGTCACCGGCATGAATTTGGACACCAATAATATCCTTACGATACAGGGGGAGATTAAGCAAGGCGAGAAATACGAGGAATTTTATCCGGATGAGAAGTCTTTGTATCAGCTGATTTTGGATGTGTTCTATGAGGAAGTGGAGTAAAGCATACTAACGGAACGTGTTAGGGGTGTCCGAACGCAGGATGAGAAAAGGAGATTGCCATGGGAATGACGGATTTGCAGTTTAAGAGTTGGTTAAAGAGAATTATTCGGGAACTGGAACTGGCGGAAGAAAAGGATTCCAAGGAAGAGATTATAAAAGAGATCGACCGCTTGAAAAGGGATTTGAAAGAGGACTTGCAGGCTTAGCAAGGGTCGAATATCCGTAACAACGTATCCGTAACAACGAAATTTCGCCAAATTTCGCCGAACCGTAAATTCCCAAAGTAAGTTCTACTAGTTTTATGATGTGGAACTTACTCTGAAAAACCGTGAAATAACAGGCTGAATTTAGTCTGGGAAATGATTCGGTTAGGCTACAAAAACAGGAAAAACGCAGTCAGACAGAGTGATTCTCCCAAAAGAAGCGTATGGTAAACAAGCCTAAAACCATGGCGTTTCAGACTAAATTCCACCTCTATGGAAGTTACTTTGGGAAATTTCTTTGTGTAATAAATGAAAATTAGTAGTACAAAATTAACGCTTCAACAGCTTTGGAGATTGAATGACTTCGCTTGCAGGAACTTGTTTGATGCCAAGAATGTCTGAAATAT
>BNZC01000077.1 GCA_026000755.1 Clostridia bacterium | reverse complement strand
GCCTTTTCAACGTACTTCCCTTCCCCAAACCAGAGAACCAGTTCATCACAAGTTTCTACACAACGAACCCCATCCCCTGCCTTATGGTAAAGATAAGCCAGTTCAAAAATCCATTCTTCCGTATATTCCCGTTCCATAAAATCTTCTAAGATGGTAATCTGTTCGGGAAGCCCTGCCCCTTTCGCCTTGGCTATGTGATATTTTAAGACATATTTCAAATTATCATGGGGAGCAATCTCTAAAAATTCCTTATAGTAACTCTCCGCATCTTCAATATCCTGTAATTTGATGGCAACCTGAGTCAAGCGAAACAGAATATTTCTGCCGCGCCTGGGGGATCGGTCAAAAGCCATGAGCAAAAGCTCCCTACTTTCCTCATATTGCTTGGTGTGGTCATAAACCTTTCCCGCCATATACAAATCGGTAGGAGCTTTCACCTTTTTCCAAGCCACGCTTTTTGCAATCTCTGCCGCCGCTTTGTAATCCTTTTCCGCTACAAGGTGTTTCATCTGATCCAGCTTTAATCTGTACTCATATTTATCCAAGCTTTTTCACCTCATTTGTTACTGTTCTCCCTTAAAACTTCTGTAAAACAAAATTACAACTACTATCAAAAAAGTGATTCCTCAAACGTTCTACTAGGCAACATCTGCTGTATGAAGTCATTCTTTCAATGCAGCTTTATAAAAGTTCATCAAACAGCCTTCCAAAATAATACTTCTCTCATCTTCCGTCAAGTCACCCATTTGCAGAGAAACAGGAGATACCCCCCCCGACCTTAACACGTAGGCAGTAATGTTCTCTTTATTTTCCTGAACTGCCCTGCGAATATCCGGCAAGAAAATATAATCCCCATTGGCAAAAGGCAATTCCCCTTCTTCTATCAAAAGAGGTAGCATTCCCCAATTAATCAGATTCGAGCGATAGCGTTTTGTGGCATATTCATTGGCAATGTTCGCCAGACCGCCCAAAACTTTCTGACAAGAAGCCGCCTGCTCTCTCGCAGAACCATCTCCCGGCTTTACTGCAAAAATCGCAGTGCCTATGCCCAGATTTGATTCCTGCAATGCCAAGCCTGCTTTTGCAAAAACTTCTCCGGTTTTTAAGAGGGCAAATACTTCTGACAGTTCCGGTAACACCGCTTCTGCTTCAGCAAACGTTCCGCCGCTTTCTAAAATCTGCTTGGCCTTTTGCACCTCTTTTGCACGAGGTACATAGGCGGGATCTTTTCTGGAAAGAGTAAATTCCGCCAATGCCAAAGGATTGGAACGATACGATGAGGTTTCTCCCGAAGGAATCAACTCATCGGTTGTGGTAACCGGGTCATGGATTTCCGATACCACTTTAAGCAACACGTGCTGCGGCAAGGCACTCACCGCCGGCCAGTCCTTGATATTTGGTCCAAACACCAAAGACACGGAAGGATCCGCCACACCCTTGCTGTCAAATACACGATTTTCATAGATTTTCGAATCAAAGAAATAGTTCGGCTTGGTATACGTCACGTCCACATCCGTTGCTGCCGTCAGATACCCCCCATTGGCAGCCGTCGCCGCAATGGAACGGGCATCCATCAACGCCACCGAAGCAATCTGTCCATTTTGCAGCTTGGAACCCTCCCGATTTGGGAAATTCCTCGTGGAATGGCGAATACTAAACGCATTGTGACCGGGCGTATCTCCTGCACCAAAGCAAGGTCCGCAAAATGCTGTTTTTACCACAGCTCCTGCTTCCAATAAATCTTGTAAATTTCCATTTTTCATCAACTGCATATAAATAGGCGTACTGGCAGGATACACGCTTAAGGTAAAGGCATCTGCCCCAATTCCTTTTCCACGCAACAAATCCGCTGCCGCAGAAATGTTTTCAAACCCGCCTCCTGCACAGCCTGCAATAATGCCCTGATCTACATATAATTTTCCATTTTTAATCTTGTCTTTTAAGTGGTAATCC
>BNZC01000076.1 GCA_026000755.1 Clostridia bacterium | reverse complement strand
ACAGAAGTCTTTCGTATCCGCTGTCTTGTATTGGCAGGGGATGTGGGGGATTTCTCTTTTGTGGAGCGTGCCTTTGTCCGGATAAAAGAGGAACTTGGAACCGTAAACATTCTGATAAATAATGCAGGCATTTCCTACATTGGACTGATGGATCAGATGAGTGCAGAGAGTTGGCATGAGGTGCTTGCTACGAATTTAAGTTCGGTCTTTTATTGTTGTAAATGTGCCGTTCCTTCGATGCTGTCTCAAAAAAATGGACATATTATTAATATCTCCTCGGTTTGGGGAAAGACGGGAGCCTCTTGCGAGGTTGCGTACTCCGCCGCTAAGGGGGGGGTAAATGCCTTTACCAAGGCCTTGGCAAAGGAATTGGCACCCAGCAACATTTCCGTGAATGCCATCACCTGCGGAGCCATTGACACAGACATGAACGCCTGCTTTTCTATGGAAGAAAAACAGGCAATCATGGAGGCTATCCCGGCAGGCAGGTTTGGGACAGCGGAGGAAGTGGCGGAATTTGTGTGGTCGCTGATTACTGCTCCGGCTTATTTGACCGGACAGGTGGTGAGTTTTGATGGGGGGGGTATGTGAGGTGGAGACTGCCCATGCTTCATTTACAGAAAACTTTCATAAAAAAACAGCATCACTCTTTCTCAAACAGAGTGGTGCTGTCTTTTTATGGAGTGGTTTGTTCGGGAAATCTGCTCGACCGTAGCACAGCCGAACAGTATAGAACCCGATAAGCGAACTTTACTCCGCCTTTACCCCTTTCCACAATTCATTATATTCCGTCGTTGCATCCGGCGGCAAGGACTTATAGACCTCGCAATTATCAAGCACCGACTTCGGTGGGAAAATCGTTTCGTTTTCTTTCACATCCTTTGGCAGATTATCATAAACGGCCTTATTGGGGGTTTCATAGAAAACATAATCAAAGTTCATCTTTGCAATGTCCTCTCGGCATAGGAAATCCAGAAATTTATCTGCATTTTCCGTATGTTGACAGGTCTTAGGCATAAACCAAGAATCAATCCAGAGGTTGCTGCCTTCTTTCGGCACGGAATATGCTAATTTGTCATTGGAGCTGATGGCAACAGCAGCTTCGCCGGAATAAACTAAGGCGATGGCGGCATTTTCTGCAATCATTTCATCCGATGCTTCGTCCACCAAATAGGAGTATACCAAAGGTTTTTGCTCTTTTAACAGATGTTGTGCCTCACTTAACTGAATCATATTTGTGGTATTTAAGGAATCGCCCTTATACTTTAATGCCGCCATAAAAGAGTCCCGTACACTATCGGACATGATGATTTTGCCCTCATATTTCGGGTCAAACAGGCAAGCCCAAGAATCTATGTCAGCCACATCTACCATTGTTTTGTTGTAAAGAAGCCCCACCGTACCCACAAAATAGGGAATGGAATAGGTGTTGTCAGGGTCAAAGGATTTGGAGTAGTCCAAGTACATCGGGTCAATATTGGAGTATAGGGGAATGTTGTTAAAATCAAGGGTATTCACCTCGCCCTCTTCAATCAGCTTTTCCACCATGTAATCGGAGGTACAGATTAAGTCATAGTCAATGGAACCTGCCTTGTATTTGGTATACATATTTTCCGGTGTAATGTATTCCTCGTAATTCACATGAATACCGGTTTCTTTTTCAAATAACTTTAGTACTTTCGGATCCAAGTATTTGCCGTAATTTAGTACGGTAATGCTTTCTTTTGGAGTGCCGCAGGCGGAAAATACGGACATACCAAGCAACAACAGTGCAATGAGGCTTAGCATTACCATTCTACGGGAGCGGTTGCCCGAGTTTGCCGCTTGGCTTGGTTTAGCAAGCGCACAAGAGGTATTTTCTTTTGTAAGGTTTTTTTTGATTCTAAAAATTTTCATCATGAAATCCTTTCTTTTTTACGATTTGTTCCAAAGTTCATTGCCAACAAAAGGAGCAGTGGAATGATAAACAATATCGTTGACAGCGCATAC
>BNZC01000075.1 GCA_026000755.1 Clostridia bacterium | reverse complement strand
TCTTTTACTTGGCAAAAAGCTGTACCCAATTATACCTGTAACCACTACTGCTCTGAAAATAGCCTACGCCTATTCGCGTGAAATTCGAATTCAAGATGTTTGCCCTGTGTCCGGGGCTGTCCATCCAACTTTTCATTACCGCCTCCGGGGTTCTTTGTCCTGCGGCAATATTTTCTCCCGCTCCGCTATAACGAACACCCGCCTCATCCAATGCGGTGAAACAGGAACGGCCATCCGGTCTTTTATGGTCGAATAAACGTGAAATTTCTTCTGCACGGACAGCGGATGCGCTTTCTATGTTCGTGTCAACTGTTAAGGGCGACAGACCATTGGCGGCTCGCTCTTTATTGACAAGCACAACGACCTGTGCAATGAGGCTCTTCGGATCCTCCGGTGCAGGCGTTGGTGCCGGTGGTGCAGGTGTTGGATCCGGAGTCGGTGCCGGTGGTGCAGGCGTTGGTGCGGGCGGTGCAGGCGTTGGTGCCGGTGCAGGTGATGCAGGCGCAGAAGCTGCAAACTTCCCTAAAAAATGCCCGTCGGAAAGGTCAAAGTTATAATACCAAGCCCCGTCTGTAATCAAGCCTGGTGCCACCATACCGTTCCAATGATAAAATACCTGTCTTCCCCACGGATCCGCTCCAAAGCCTTCCGTATGCAGGGAACCATCCGCCTTGGCATAACCAATGTCTGCGCCATTGTCAAAACGAAACCATTCATTTTTCTTCATCTTCCCGGTTCCGTCCAGATAATAGGTTTTTCCGTTGTAAGACGTGATCTCGTCTTGGTAGAGATAACCGTTGGCATCAAAATAGCAGGTATAGCCTAAGGCATTTCCGGAGGCACCTTTTTCCACATCTTGGAAGCTGTTAAATACCTCATGACCGTTTTTGTCAAAATAGACGGTATTTTGTCCGTTTGGGTGATACGTCAGACGGTTCGTCATAGGCGTTCCGTCCGCTTGCATGTAATAAGTATAGCGACCGTCAAACAGAAATGTATTTTTCGCATACGTTCCACTTGATGTATAATATGGTCCGGTGCCGGAATAATCACGTGCCTCCAGCCAAGCGGTGCTGTCAGCTTTTGCCTGTACATTCGCCAAACAAATCGCTAAGACGGCAGAGAAAAACACGAGAAATGCGAGTGGGTAAAAAAGTGACTTTTTTGATTTTTGCATCATAGAACCCTCCTGATTTTTATAAACTATAGTAATTTTACCATAACGTTTCCGTGATGTCAACTATGCTGCACGCCCAAAAATCTCTTACTTTTCCCCTATCAGCACCAAAATCTCATGCGCCAACAAGGGAAATGCCGACAAAATAAGCAATGACAGCCACTCCTTAGAGCTAAGGGTCACTGTTCCAAATGCCGAAATGAGGGGCGGGAATTTTGTCACTGCAAATTGCAGAAACAGTCCCATGACACAGGCAAAAATCATCAACATATTTTCCTTATGTTTCATTACAAACACGGATTTTCTTCTATCCCTCATGCCCAAGGCATGAAAGAGCTGCGACATCCCAAGGACGGTAAAGGCATAGGTCTGCGCCCGCATGAGAACCTCTTTTTGTTCCAATAATTTGGCAATATTTTCTATGGAAAATCCCACTTGCTGTGCTTTTAGCAGGGCATAAGGCACACTTAAAAAAGCAGTGAGGCTGATTGCGGCAATCAAGACACCGTAAAAACAAGTCACAGCTAAGCCCCCGTCTGCAAACAGGCTCTCCTTTTCTCCCCGAGGGGGGCGGCTCATTAAGCTTTTTTCATCATTTTTATCCACACCCAAAGCCAAGGCGGGCAGAGAATCCGTAATCAGATTAATCCAGAGGATATGGGCAGATTTTAGGGGACAGACCAAACCACACATAGTGGCGGCAAACATGGTTAAGATCTCCCCTAAATTCGAGGACAGCAAAAAGATGACGGATTTTTTGATGTTCTCATATACTCCCCTCCCCTCTTCAATCGCCGCTTCTATGGTGGCAAAATTATCATCCGTTAAGATAATGTCCGCCGCCTGTTTTGCCACGTCACAGCCCGTCTTTCCCATGGCAATTCCGACGTCTGCTGCTTTTAGAGAGGGTGCATCATTTACCCCGTCCCCTGTC
>BNZC01000074.1 GCA_026000755.1 Clostridia bacterium | reverse complement strand
TCTGCCGCATTCGCCTTGCTTACCGTATTCCTCAGCTGCCGCAAACCGGGGAAAATCGCCGCTAAGATTTCTCCTGTGGAGGCGGTTAAATACAACGGAATATCCGGGGAGATGAAAGGAAAAGCCACAAGAAAAATCAAACGCACACAAACAATAACGCCTCTAACTTTTGCATGGGCGAATAGTAAGCGGGATAAAAAGAAACTCTGTATTATTGTTTTATCCCTGTCCTTATCCCTGATTTTGCTGAACAGTGCCTTTAGTGCCTCCCAAAGCTTTGATTTGGACGAATATGTATCCCGGTCGATTATCAGTGATTTTGCCGTTGCAGACTCTGCCGTGTTTGCCTCGGAAGCCTACAAAAAGTCGGAGGGCGTATCGGCGGAATTTTTGAATGCTGCTAAGGCACAGGGTGCGGAGGAAATCTCAAATATATACTACAACTATTTTGCCGAACCCGGAATAAATCCCGTGCAGACGTATGGCATTGACAAAACCGCTCTGGAGCGTTTTTCAGATGTGGATTATGAAAAACTGTGTTCCGGTCATTATGTGATAGCTTCCAATTACATCATCGGTGATGGTTCGGTTTCTGCTCCTTTGGTAGGGGATAAGATTGAGCTGACCGGGACAGACGGTGTGACAGGGGAATTTGAAGTGCTGGCTGTGACAGACGAATACCCTCACAGCATTTCATCCAGAGTCTATTTTAGCAATGGCTTGACCTTTATCCTTGCACAGGACGTATTCCTTTCTTTTTTCGGGGAACGCCATCCCATGCAAACGAACTTTAATGTAAGTCCTGACAAAATGGCGGGCTTTACAGCTTGGCTAAAGGATTATACTACCCGCAGCGAACCGAACCTTGCTTTTATTTCCAGAGAAACGCTGAAAGGGGAATTTGACGGCTTGCGTAGAACCTATGTGATGTTAGGCGGTGCATTGGCTTTCGTTCTGGCGTTGATTGGTGTGTTGAATTTTACAAATGCCATGGTCGCCTCCATCTTCGCCCGCCGCCGTGAATTTGCAATGCTCCAAAGTGTCGGCATGACAGGCAGACAGTTAAAGCAAACCTTGATTTTTGAAGGAGGGGGGTATCTCTTTCTTACGGCGGCATTTACCCTAAGCATTGGCTTTGGGCTAAGCTATGCCATTACCCGGCTCATTGCGGGGCAGGTGTGGTTTTTCAAGCAAGAAGTCACCATAGTTCCCTCTCTTATTTGTCTGCCGTTTCTGTTGCTTCTGTGCGGGCTTGTGCCTGTGATTTGTTATGGGAAATTAAGCCGTGAGAGTTTGGTGGAACGGCTTCGAGTGGAGTAGCCGTTTGGGGTTGACCGTGAATGGTATCAACGAATCAATTTTTCGGAGAAGAACCCTCCCTAATCCGGTCCATAAAGATCCCTCGTATACACCTTGTCCGCAATATCAGCTAAATCCGGATGATTTCGATTGCTAACCACAATCTCAGAGATTTTCTTAAATTCAGCAAAGTCTTTCATGACACGGCTATGAAAGAAGAAGTCTTCCGTCAAAGTCGGTTCATAGACCACAACCTCTATGCCTTTTGCCTTAATCCGCTTCATAATCCCCTGAATGGAGGATTGCCGGAAATTATCAGAATTGGCTTTCATGGTCAGGCGGTAAATGCCTACAATTTTAGGATCTTTCTCAACAATCTGCTCTGCAACGAAATCCTTTCGGGTGCGGTTGGCATCTACAATGGCAGTCATGATGTTGTTTGGCACATTCTCATAATTCGCCAAGAGCTGTTTGGTATCCTTGGGCAGACAGTAGCCGCCGTAGCCAAAGGAGGGGTTGTTGTAATGGTCACCGATACGAGGGTCTAAGCTGATGCCCTCAATAATATGAGAGGGGTTTAAGCTACGAATCTCCGCATAGGTATCCAGTTCATTGAAAAAGGAAACACGCATGGCAAGATAGGTATTGGCAAATAATTTCACCGCCTCCGCCTCGGTAGGATTCATGAATAAGACAGGAATATCTGTCTTTATGGCACCTTCCTTAAGGAGGGTTGCAAACTGCTGTGCCTTGCGCAACAAATCCTCATCGCCCTCACGTACCCCGCAAATAATGCGAGAGGGGTAGAGGTTGTCATAGAGGGCTCGTCCCTCCCTTAAAAATTCGGGGGAGAAAATCAGACG
>BNZC01000073.1 GCA_026000755.1 Clostridia bacterium | reverse complement strand
TAAGAAACCCATTGGCATCTGCAAAAATATCCGACGGTGTTCCCATAAGCCCAAGCAAGAGATGACTGGTGAACATACCCATAATACTCAACAATACGGCAAATATAAAAATAGCAATCAAGGCTGTTGAAATCGCCGTTTTCATTTGTTTCATCTTCTTTGCGCCGAAGAGCTGTGAAATAATAACAGAGCAGCCAATTCCGGTACCCATTGCCACCATGACAAATAGGGTTGAAATCGCCGCCGATGCACCGACTGCCGCCAAGGCTTCTCTTCCCACAAATTTTCCCACAATAATGGAATCAATGATCAAATAAATCTGCTGAAACATATTGCCCGCTATCATGGGCAGGGTAAATAACAGGAGGGGCTTTGTGGGATTTCCTGTTATCATACTGGATCGTTTTGCTTTGCTGTTTGTGTATTGGACATTTTTGTGCCTTCTCTTTCTTTGGAGTTTTCGGTTTTATGCCTTAGCTGTTTGCATATTCAAGGTTGTTCCATACACCATTATATATGAAATCTGCCTATCAATCAAGCAAAAAATAAGCAAGCTGCCACAGCTTGTCATTCACACAGCTTGTCATTCACATATGAAAATGTCCCACCGTTCCACAAAACTCTGCCAAATAAGAACCGTCCTGTCCGATTACGCCGGTAATCAATGCTTTTTTCATATGCAAATCCTCAACTTTCTTTTTATGTTTTTCATCATTTTATATTGCTTTTTTCTTTTCCCCATGTTATGATTTTTATATCAAATAACGAAAGGATTCCTTGCTAATGGCTGAATATAAAAAGAAAGTTCGAAATATCCTATCTCAAAACGCTTGCCTTTTTCAGCGTCACGGAAAGGGCGATCATGATATCTGGTATAGTCCGATAACAAACCAAAGCCACAGGCATTTGGATGCTCTAAATTATGCCGTGAAAAAAATAATGGAATCGCCGGTGTCTACACATGTGAAGAATTTATATGTTTTTGGTAGTTTTGCAACCGGTACACAACAATATACTAGTGATGTAGATCTCTTTCTGGTGCTAGAGGAAACGGCTTGTGATTTGAAGAAAGAACTGAGGAATCTGCGTATAGATGTTACGATGGAAAAAGGAGATGCGGTAGAAGCTGACCTGACTATTGTTTTTGGCGATGAGTGGAAAAGGAATAATCTGGTATTTTATCAGGAAGTTCGAAAAACCGGGAGGTGCCTTTTATGAAATCAACGCTTGATTATTTGCATTTTGCGGAAAACGACTATCAGTATTTCATCCATTCATATAATAGAGGCGATGTAGCAAATGCAATGGCGAACATTGCCCAGAGTATTTGCGAGAGGTACTTAAAACATATCATTGCTGTTTATGTGAAACCAAATCCGGACGATAAAAACGCCTATCAAAAAAATGCAGATGTATTGCATACGCATTCACTGATGAAATTGTGGAATTATTTGAGAGAAGTTTTGCCTGATTTTGAAGTAGATAGAAAAAAATTAAAAGGTGGAGATGGATATTATTTTACAAGCCGTTATCCGGGGAGTGAGAGCTTTGATGTGACATGTTCGGATATTGAAGAATGCAGAGAAGCAGTAGAAGAATGCCGAAATAAGGTTTTGGCATATCTAAAAGAGTGTGAGGAATAGTGAGTTTGCAGAAAATATGCGGAAACAATATAAAGCAGAATTGTTGGAACGTGAAACTACACTATTTCAACTGCATTAGTCGCATTTTTACGTTTTTATTGATTGCCTGGACAGTTTGCATATGACAAGCCCTGCATATCATTGACAGCATTGACGAATAATCAGAATACATCAAAAAGTATAGCATATGACCCGGCATTGCGAGGTCACACTCATTACGTCACGAAATCTCTCCATACTGTTCACGATCCGCAATTTTCTCAATCCGATTCTTGTCATCTACAAACACTACCTTAGGTGCATATTCCGAAAGCTCTTCCGGTGTCATCAGCGCATACGCCATTAAAATCACGTGATCGCCCACCTGCACACAACGTGCCGCCGCACCATTTAGACAAATCACCCCCGTACCCCGTTCGCCTTTTATGACATAAGTTTCAAAACGATTGCCATTTTCAATGTCTACCACCTGAACCTGCTCATATTCGTAAATCCCTGCCGCATCCATTAAATCTTCGTCCACGGTAATGCTACCCACGTAATGGAGTTCCGCCTGTGTTACCACAGCCCTGTGTATTTTTCCTTTCAATA
>BNZC01000072.1 GCA_026000755.1 Clostridia bacterium | reverse complement strand
ATCCCATAGAAACTCTCGCCTAACATACCAAGGAGAGAGGTCATACCGTCCATGCGATCTCCCATCATCTCCGCCATACCCGGCATATCTTTTACCATTTCCATCATGCCCTGAATCATCTTCGGATCATAAACTCCGATGACAAGGGCACTCATTGCCGCCATAATTGCGGTGAAAATCGCCCATAACACGTAATTGGATTTGAGCGTTTGCTTAAAAATTGTTTTACTGAACATAGGTAGATCCTCCTGTTATAATAAATAATAGATTTTCATGTATAATCTTGTATGAATCGTTACGATTAATCCGCTATTGTCTTACCAAACGGACAGTAAACTCCTAATATAAACTCTTAAAATACTGCTCCAGAGAGTATTTGATTTCCGTAATGAATTTCACCCGGTAGCCCTTAAGCACAGTCAAGAATCGGTCAATCTCTGTGTCATTCACATTCACCAATACTTGATTTTTCTCTTTTCGTTCCTGCGAAAATTCAAACTGCTCCCCTGTAAAACCCTGATAATCTTTTGCTGTTTCAAACTCAATCTTATAGACCTTATCTTGATTATGCTTGATTTCACGGGTGGATTTTTCCGCAATGATTCTCCCGTCTTTGATCAATGCCACCTTATCGCAAGTATCCTCCACTTCTTCAAACATATGGCTTGACATGAAAATGGTCTTGCCCTTTTTCTTCTCGTCATTTAGAATATCCACAAATTCCGCCCGCATAAGCGGATCAAGTCCCGTGGTTGGTTCATCTAAAATAAGGATTGCAGGATCCGCCATAAATGCGGCGACAATGGCAGTCTTTTGCTTCATGCCCTTAGACATCCGTTTCAGATTGGCGGTGGGATCCAGTTGCAGTTTTTTGATGATGGTATCTGCATAGGACATATCCGTAAGCCCCAACAATTCCGCTTGCCGCCGCAGGAATTCCGTTCCAGTCGGCGCATCGGGAAAAGCGATTTCTCCGGGAATATAGCCAATGTTTTGTTTGATTTTGGCGGAATCTTTCCAGGAATCAAATCCTGCAATCTTGATACTGCCGCGTTCGGGGCGTAAAAATCCCATCATCTGGCGAATCAGCGTGGTCTTTCCTGCACCGTTTGTCCCCACAAAACCAAAGACCTCCCCTTGCTCTATGGACAGACTCACATCAAAATTCCCACGCCCGGCTCCATAATCTTTCGTGATATTATTTACCTCAATGAGCAGCATTTTGAAGCCCTCCTTCCACACTTTGGTTTCGGTCATAAAACTTTGTACTATTATTTACATCAATGAGCAGCATTTTGAAGCCCTCCTTCCACACTTTGGTTTCGGTCGTAAAACTTCATGAAATAGTCTTCCAAGGTGAACTTGATTTCCGAGAAGAAATGTAAATGATAGTCTGATAAGATAGCAATCAATTCATTTACATCCGCATCATTGATCCGAACCCTGGCTTGATTTCGATGGCGTTTGACGGAAATGACTTCCAATCGTTTGGGATATTCCACCTGTGTTCGGAAACGTTCAAACTCCTCTTTTTCGGCAAACTCGATCTTGAAGGTTTTGCTCTCGCTATGCCGCAGATCGTCTGCCACAAAGGTAGAAACCAAATGCCCATCCTTGATAATGGAAATGCGGTCACAGGTGGCATCCACCTCGGAGAAAATGTGGGAGGACAGCAAAATGGTCTTGCCCCGTTTCTTTTCCTCTAAAATAAAGCTGATAAAAATGTCCTGCATCATGGGATCAAGCCCACTGGTTGGCTCGTCAAGCACCAAAATCTGCGGATCGTGCATGAATGCCGTAACAATGGCAAGCTTTCGTTTCATACCCAAAGACATACGCTTTAATCCGCCGGAGGGTTCCAGTTCAAATTTCTTGATCAGATAGTCGGTGTGGCTCATATCCGATAGTCCCCGCAACTCCGCCATCATTTTGATAAACTGTGTTCCCGTAAGGGCTTCGGGCAGAGCGATTTCCCCGGGCAGATAGCCTAAATTCTTTTGTATGGTATCGTAGTGCTTAAAGCTATCCAAACCCTCCACCGCCGTAGTGCCGGACCCCGGACGTGAAAAGCCCATGATGTGTCGAATTGTGGTAGTCTTTCCGGCACCGTTTGGACCTAAAAACCCAAACACCTCTCCTTTTTGCACCTCAAAGGATACGTCAAACACACCCCGACCGGAGCCGTAATCCTTGGTCAAATGCTGAATTTGCAATACTGACATCGGTATTCCTCCTTTTTCTTGATTGAGTTCATTCAATTATATTTCAAAAAATAAAGTTGCTTAACGG
>BNZC01000071.1 GCA_026000755.1 Clostridia bacterium | reverse complement strand
TGTGATGCACCTGATAAAACTCTTAAAAACCGACACTCTCGGTATCGTATTTTATAATGGCGGCAAGGTCATGCGTGCTGAGGTGAGTGCTGTCTACTATTTTGAAACGGTGGACGAAAAAACCTGCGCCTGCTTCGCAAAATTGGTGCTTTCTGTTCATCAGAAACTCTATCAGTTGGAAGAAATGCTCCCCGGCAATTTTTGCCGTGTGTCCAAATCGCTTATCTTGAATTTGGATAAGATAAAATCCATCTCCCCTGCACTGTCGGGGCGATATGAGGCACTTATGGCAAACGCTGAAAAGGTGATTATTTCACGAGCGTATGTGCGAGAGATGAAACGGAGGCTTGGCTTATGACTTTCAGAGAATGCTTTAGGCAAAGGAGGCTTGGTTTATGACTTTCAGAAAATACTTTAAGCAAAGGAGGCTTTTCTTATGACTTTCAGAAAACACTACACTAGTGCAGCGTTTTCTAAATAACTACCCAGAAAATGCAGGATAAATTTTCATAGGTACATGGGGAAAACGTAGCTGTAGCGGGCTACAGCGAGGCTTTACCCATAGTGCATATGGAAATTCAGACAAGTTTAATGGGTAGTTATTTGAAATACGTTGTACTAGAACAGGAGGTGCTTTTTTATGAATCAAATAATCAATGTACAAAATCTCATCAAACATTATGGTGACGTCAAAGCCGTTTGTGGTATTAGTTTCAGTGTGGAACAAGGACAGCTTTACAGTTTCCTGGGTACCAACGGTGCAGGTAAGTCCACTACCATAAATGCCCTCTGCACCATTGGCGGCTTTGACAGCGGAGAGGTATCCGTAGGCGGCTTTGATCTGAAACGTCAGCCATTTGAAATCAAAAAGATAATCGGTGTAGTGTTCCAAGACAGCGTTTTGGATCAGCTGCTTACCGTCCGTGAAAATCTTGAACTGCGAGCAGGACTGTATTACCGCAAACACAGCCATGTCACATCCGCTGTGCATCAAGCCGTAAAAGCGACGGAATTAGAGGAAATCATAAGCCGTCCCTATGGCAAACTATCCGGCGGACAACGGCGACGTGTGGACATTGCCCGGGCATTGTTGGGACAACCGCAAATCCTGTTTCTGGACGAACCCACAACCGGATTAGATCCCCAGACTCGCAAGTTAATCTGGCAAACCGTGGAACACTTGCGAAAAGAAACCGGAATGACCGTATTCCTTACCACACACTATATGGAAGAGGCCGCCCAATCAGACTACATTACCATTATCAGCAAGGGGGAAATTGCCACCCAAGGAACACCACCGGAACTTAAAAGCCGCTATGCCTCTGATGTACTGCGTTTGAAATTATTTGGTGAAAAAACACGAAATATACGCCTTGAAAAGACTTTGGATGCCCTCCCCATACTGGAGAGAGAACGTGGAAATATTGAACATTTTGAAGTGATTCAGGGGACAATGGACGATGTATTTTTGAATATCGCAGGAGGTGAAGTAAATGGTACTCATTAAACGAAATGTCAAACTCTTTTTCCGTGATAAAACTGCGGTATTCTTCTCTTTACTGGCAGTACTGATCATCATTGGGCTGTATGCTGTATTTCTGGGTGATGTTATGCTAAAGGATCCCGACATGGCAAAACTGCCAAACGCCAAAATGATTATGTATGAGTGGCTCTTCGCAGGACTTTTGACCGTGACATCCGTTACCGCCTCCATGGGTGCATTTTCCATAATGGTTGAGGATAAATCAAAAAAAATTATCCGAGATTTTAACTGTGCCCCTATATCGGGAGCAAAAATCACCTTTGGATATATTGGTTCTGCCTTTGTAGTCGGCACTCTTGTGACGACTTTCACCCTCCTGTTGGCAGAAATATTCATCGTAATGCAAGGTGGCGAATTGCTTTCCCCTTTTAACTTGCTGAAAACTTTCTTACTGCTGTTATTATCGGTATTAGCAAGTTCAGCACTTGTGACCTTTCTGGTGGGGATCTTTAAGACCCAAAGCCAGTTTAGCGGAGCCAGTACAATCATCGGAACATTAATTGGTTTTATCACGGGAATCTATCTGCCTGTGGGCAATTTGCCGGATTATGCCCAAGTGGCGGTAAAATGCTTCCCTCTGTCTCATTCGGCGGCGCTGTTTCGGGGATTGCTGATGGATGATAGCATTGATAACGCATTTGCAGGTGCAGGTTTTTTCGTCCACCGTTTCAAAATAGTAGACAGCACTCACCTCAGCACGCATGACCTTGCCGCCATTATAAAATACGATACCGAGAGTGTCGGTTTTTAAGAGTTTTATCAGGTGCATCACA
>BNZC01000070.1 GCA_026000755.1 Clostridia bacterium | reverse complement strand
GATATTTTCCATGTTACAGACCGTAATACAATTGCCTGCGGCATCTCGCATAACCTCGTATTCAATCTCTTTCCAACCTGCAATGGAGCGTTCCACCAGAACCTGCCCTACCCTTGATAAGCGCAGACCATTGGTGAGAATCTCTATCAGCTGCTCTTCATTGTCTGCGATACCGCCGCCGCTGCCGCCTAAGGTATAGGCGGGGCGCAGTACTACAGGATAACCGATTTGTTCTGCAAATGCACTGCCTTCCGTAACGGATTCCACAACAAGAGAAGGGGCGATTGGCTCCCCTATCTTTTCCATGGTTTCCTTAAATTCCAAGCGGTCTTCGGCTTTTTTAATCGTTTGTGCCGTGGTACCGATCAGCTTTATGTCATGTTGTTTCAAAAATCCCGACTCATCTAATTCCATGCCCAGATTAAGGCCCGCCTGACCGCCTAAAGTGGGCAACACCCCGTCCGGTCTTTCTTTTAGGATAATCTGCTCCAAAACCTTTGCGGTCAAAGGTTCAATATAAACCTTATCCGCAATCTCCTTATCGGTCATGATGGTGGCAGGATTGGAATTGACCAAAACAACCTGTACGCCCTCTTCTTTCAGGGAGCGGCAGGCTTGGGTACCTGCATAGTCAAATTCGGCGGCTTGCCCGATTACAATGGGACCGGACCCTATCACCAATACTTTTTTGATATTCGGATTTTTCGGCATTACGCATTCCCTCCCATCATGGTAATAAAACGGTCAAATAAATACGCAGAATCCTGTTTCCTACTCGGACTTTTCGGCATTACGCATTCCCTCCCATCATGGTAATAAAACGGTCAAATAAATACGCAGAATCCTGTGGTCCCGGACTGGCTTCCGGGTGAAACTGCACCGTGAAAATGTTTTTGCCCTGATAAGATAAGCCTTCGTTTGTGCCGTCATTTACATTGATAAAGGCGGGAACTGCAATAGCCTCGTCTAATTTCTCCGTATCCACAACATAGCCGTGGTTTTGAGAGGAAATATACACCCGTCCGCTTGTCAAATCCTTTACCGGATGGTTCCCTCCCCGATGACCGTATTTCATTTTATGGGTGGTGGCTCCTGTGGCAAGTGCCATCAACTGATGTCCCAGACAAATGGCAAAAATGGGAATGTCACTTTTGTAGAGTTTGCGAATTTCTGCTATAATGTCGCTGCATTCGGAAGGGTCTCCCGGACCATTTGAGAGCATAATGCCGTCGGGCCTATCCGCTAGGATTTCTTCGGCTTTTGTTATTGCAGGGTAAATAGTAACCTCACAGTTTCGCTCTTGTAAAGACTGCGTGATGTTTGCCTTGGCACCAAGGTCAAGGAGGGCAACACGTTTTGGGTTTGATGAAAAAACCGGTTTCTCCATAGGAAATGTGCCGTAATCCTGTAAACGGTTGTTTGCCTCCCCAAGAACGCTGTGCAACTCTTTTTCAGCGCAGGTGGTCTTTTTCACAACCCCTGTCACGGAGTAGGCGGCGATCCGTTCCAAAACAGCTGCGGTATTTTCATTTTCGGAAAGCTTTGTAATGGTGCCGATTGGAGCGGCTGTTAGGGTTTGCAACGCCGGATCTGTTTCAGACAGTTTTTCTACTCGATCCGTTTGTCTTCTTCCATACAGCCTCCCTGACTCCCCATTTCCCTCAAAAGCAATCAGTCCGTTCATAGTGCCTTTTTCACGCAAAATCTTCGTCAATGCCCTTGTATCAATCCCCGCAATGCCCGGAATCTTATATCCCAGCAAGAAGTCTTGTATACTACCCTCGCTTCTGAAATTACTATGGGTACGAGATAATTCTCGCACAATAAAGGCATCCGGCCAGGGCTGTTTTGATTCCATGTCCGGCGTGATGCCATAATTTCCAATGAGGGGATATGTCATGACGACAGCCTGTCCTGCATAGGACGGATCCGTTAAGACCTCCAAATAGCCTGTCATAGATGTGTTAAAGACGATTTCACTCACTACTTCCTTTGGGGTACCAATGCCGGCTCCCACAAACACCGTGCCATCCTCTAATACAAGAAACGCTTTCATCTTCTGCCCGTCCTCTCTGCAAGTTCAGGTATAATGTCTATCTGTCTACCTGTCCATCGACATTATACCACCTTGTGAAAGTTTAACATATTTTGCTTTCTTTTTCAATGGTTTTCCTGAAAATCATTCGGAAATCGAGAGAATCGTTACTATTCACAGTTCCTGTGAAAGCAACAATTATGCACACAAATCGTAAAA
This sequence comes from Clostridia bacterium, assembly GCA_026000755.1. Lineage (GTDB taxonomy): Bacteria > Bacillota > Clostridia > Lachnospirales > Lachnospiraceae > BNZC01. The sequence goes on along the minus strand of BNZC01000070.1, from coordinate 112 downwards.
AATGCGATTTGGCGCATGACTTAATCGGGTTTTTCTTCGAAAAACACCTCTCGGAACGGTTCAACCGTGAATATTAACAGAGAATCAACTAATTAAAAGAAGAAAACAGGGT
>BNZC01000069.1 GCA_026000755.1 Clostridia bacterium | reverse complement strand
ATCTGCTTTGTCCAACACCCGGAAGTTTTTTATAATGCTTTTTCCATTTGGATTAGAGCTTTTTTTTATCTCAATGGGATGAATTTTACCATTTTGCACAATCAGCAAGTCGATTTCTTTTTGATTGCTGTCACGATAATAAAATAAATGCAAATCAGGATAGAGACCATGATGGACGTAGGTCTTTATGATTTCAGAAACAACATAGGTTTCAAAAATGTTGCCGCTATAGGCACTCACCTCTAGTGTTTTGCTATCCATATATTTTGCTAAAAAACAAGCCAGACCTGTATCCGTGAAATATAGTTTTGGGCGTTTGATTATGCGAGTTAGGGCATTGTTGCTATAGGGCTGTAACAAATAAACAAGTCCGGAAGTTCGCAAAAGCGAAAGCCAGTTTTTGGCGGTTTTAATGTCAATGTCCACGTCTTTTGCCAAATCTTCATAGACTAATTCTTGTGATGTGCGTACCGCTACGCTCGACAAAAAACGCAGGAATTTCGTTTCGTCTTTTATGCTGATCATATCCCGAATATCACGTTCCAAATAAGTCTGTAGATAACCGGAATAATAGGACCCAGTATCGACTTTTGGATTTTTAATCAGTTTCGGGAATTTACCCCGGTATATCATGTCAAAAAGTTCCGGCAGGTTGATTTTTTTCTTAGCGCTTGCGGATTTTAATTCACCAAATATCGGTAAAAAGGGTTGTTCATCTTGCACAAATATTTCATTTGTGGAAAGCCCATATAAGCCCATAACCGATACTCGACCTGCCAAGGTTTCAGATACTTCTTTCATCATTTGAAACATTTGCGAGCCGGTTAAAATATACATCCCATTTGCCGCCTCGCCCTTTTCAAAAACAGCTTCATCCACAAGGATTTTAATATAGGGCAAAAGCTCTGTTGCATATTGGATTTCATCTATAATAAGAGGATTTCTGTATTTTGACAAAAATAAAGCAGGGTCTGTTTTTGCAAGACTGCGTTCTATTGGGTTGTCAAATGTAACATATTCATAATTTGGTGAAAACTTGCGTAAAAGAGTGGATTTTCCTACCTGTCTGGCTCCGGTGAGCATTAAGACCGGAAATGTTTCTAAAGCTTGGGAAAGCTTTTCGGTGATTTTACGTTCGATAAATTGATTCATATGCTGTTGTCGCTCCTTTTTATGCAAAAATGGATTACAAGTCTATTATTGCATAAAAAAGGAGGATTGTCAAATTGAGTATCTCTAAAAGCAACAGGATCATTCCCTAACCTTCTGGACGATGTGCAACGTGGTCATTCACTAACCCTACTATACCACGAATTTCTTCGATACGTCAATCATTTCACGGAAAATGTTCGCCTCCACTTCCTACTTCAAAAAAGGAATCATCACCTCCAAAATTTTAGCAAGATTTTCCCGTTTCATGGGGGGAAGTTCCTTTATCACTGTATCCAGTCGATCGATATTGATTCCGGTTTCAGGTGTAAGTGATTTTTCTCCAAACAGAAGGTAGTCGGCTGTGGTGTCTAAGGCTAAAACAAGCGAAAATTCTGATGTTTTTTCAGTTTTACTATTGATAAATATATCGTTACGATGTATTGTTATTATAACGATATAAAGAGGTGCATTATGGGAATTATTTAGCAAACAGACAAGAAAAGTGGCATAACCTATGCGTATGAAAACAAAGCCTACTGGGACAAAGAAAAGAAACAGTCACGAGCAAAAAGAACCTTGATCGGACGCATAGATACGGATACCGGCGAGATTATCCCCACCGCCGGAAAACGTAGAAAAGAAGTCGAGCAACAAGAAACCAAGCAGCCTGATTACAAAAAACTTTACGAAGATCTACAAAAGAAATCTGCCGCTCAAGTTGCGCTAATCGCCGTATTACAAAAGGAAATAAAAGCACTGAAAGAGAAAACAAAAGCGTGATAGATTCTAGCTTTGCACTCACTACAACTCTTAGGTACAGAATAAAAAACTTGACCGATCGCATAAAAGCATTTGAATTCGGGGAAGGGCAGTCGTTTGGAGTTACACCGAGCAGTCGTTTTCAAAGCGACCGTGAATAGTAACATATGATTACTATATTCGGATACAACAAAATGATCGGTGAGGCAAACTCTCTTAAAGCCACTTACTGCAAATTATTCAAAAAGCACTTAAAAAATAACGAAAATTATTATAGAAAACCGTACGAAAAATCGCATAAAATAAAGAGGAATGCCATTTGCTGCTTGATTTTTCGTGTTTTTTCTGTTATGATTATAGCTATAAAAAGCGGTGAAAAATGAGCGTTAATTGCGAAAAAAACTTGTTTTAGCAATCAGAAAAAGCATTTCTGAAAATGAATGAAGTGATGAATGTGCTTGAAGAGTGATTTGTTTCGTTGCCAGCGACACAAACAAATGCAAATGGAACACCGTTTTGGG
>BNZC01000068.1 GCA_026000755.1 Clostridia bacterium | reverse complement strand
GCTCCTAAGAAGCCTGCATTGGCGGAGGCGGTGGCACTTAGCTTTGCAGATAATACCGATGCAAAATTAGAGGCATTTTATGAGGCGACGTACCAGACCGCACAGGGGACCGGAAATGGTGGATGGTTGGGGTATAATCGGTTTTTTGAAACGAATATACGCAGGAGCAGTGAGAGTTAGGGATGAAAAAAGATGATATTGTAGAAATTTATATTGAGGATATGGCAACAGGGGGCGAAGGCATTGGAAAGGCGGATGGCTTTGCCCTCTTTGTTAAGGATGCCGTGGCAGGGGATTTGGTAAAGGCAAAGGTTGTGAAAGTAAAAAAGCAGTATGGCTACGGTCGGCTGCTTGAGATTATAGAAGCTTCGCCCTATCGTGTGGAGGCGGCTTGTCTTGTGCATAAGCAGTGTGGAGGTTGCCAATTGCAGGCGATGTCTTATGAGAGGCAGCTTGTGTATAAGAAAGATTTGGTGACCAATAACTTAAGGCGGATTGGAGGCTTTACCGAGTTTGAGCCGGAGCAGGTATTGGGGATGGAGGAAGTGCAGGCAAAGGAGAACAATGCAAAAGGGGAAGAGGGTATCGGTGAGAGGACAATTTTCCGCTATCGCAATAAGGCACAGTTTCCCATTGGTCGAGATAAAGAGGGGAATATTGTGGCGGGATTTTATGCAGGTCGCAGTCACCGCTTAATTCCTGTGGACGACTGTCTGTTGGGAAGAGCAGTGAATCAAGAAATCCTATCCATTGTGATTCGTTTTATGGAAACGCATGGGATTGAGCCATATGACGAAGGCAAGCACACAGGGCTTGTACGTCATGTACTGATTCGTCAAGGCTTTGCAACGGGAGAACTTATGGTTTGTCTGGTGATAAATGGGAGAAGTTTGCCCCGGCAGGAGGGCTTGGTGAAAGACTTGCAAAAAGTAGATCATATGACAAGTGTTTCCCTCAATGTAAATGAAGCCCATACCAATGTGATTCTGGGACAGGAAGTTCTGCCACTTTGGGGGAATGATACAATTACAGATACCATTGGAAACTTAAAATTTCGCATTTCGCCTCTGTCCTTTTATCAGGTCAATCCGGTGCAGACCAAGCGGCTGTATGATACGGTGTTAGAATATGCGCTTCTTACAGGGAACGAAACGGTTTGGGATTTGTATTGTGGGATTGGAACGATTTCGCTTTTTTTGGCGAAAAATGCCAAAGTGGTGTATGGAGTGGAAGTGATACCGGCTGCCATCGAAGATGCCAAGAGAAATGCGCAAGAGAATGGGATTGAAAATGTAAGGTTTTTGTTGGGGAAAGCGGAGGAGGTCTTACCGAGGTTTTATGAGAGGGGAATTGGGAAAAAGAAAGCGGAGAAGTCTGTTTTTGAGGGGAAGGCGGAGGAGGTCTTGTCAGTCTCAAATACACCGGATGTGATTGTAACAGACCCCCCTCGCAAAGGCTGTGATGTAAAGTGCTTGGAAACTATTGTAAAAATGCAACCCAAGCGAGTGGTCTATGTAAGCTGTGATTCTGCTACTTTGGCAAGGGATTTACGTTATCTTTGCGAGCATGGGTACAAGTTAGTGAAAGGGCGGGTGTGTGATATGTTTCCGATGACAGTGCACGTTGAGTGTGTCGCCTTGATGTCACGGGTTTAGCCATGCAGATGTATGGAGCGATACAATTTTTTGGGTAAAAAGTATCAACTAAAGATGATACTTTCAATAATTATAGTAGTTTTAATGGAAAGGAATAATTATGATTACATTTGAAGGAAAAATTGAAACCCTAGCTAAGAAATACGCTGATAACCTTAATGAAAAAGTTAATGACCGAATGCAAGAAATGGAAAATGATGACAAAAGTCATTATTTGGTCTATCAGGTTTTAGGAGTTATGGATGATGAAGGGCGATTGATTGACTTGTATCAAAATAGAGGACGATTTCTTTATAAATACGCTGGTTCTTTTTTGGAGGAAGCTGCGATTTTATGTTTTATTGAAAAATTTGGAAATGGCAAAGCTAAGAAGATTAGAATTCCTAATACAATAGGGACACGGCCTAAAACGTTTGAGATTGATTGCTTAATAGATAATTCATCAGCATATGAAATAAAATGGAGAGACGCAACAACTGACGGAGACCATATTACAAAAGAACATACTCGCATAAAAGTAATTGACTCAGCGGGATATCAGCCGATTCGACTTATGTTTTATTACCCTAATAGAGCTCAAGCTATAAAAATTCAAAAAACTCTTGAAACGTTATATAAAGGTGTTGGTGGAAAGTATTTTTACGGCGACTCTGCTTGGGATCATCTGAAGAACGTCACTGGTATTGATTTAAAAGTAATATTATCCAATATTGCTAGGAAAAACATTCGGGGGGTGAAGTGATGACCGTCTTATTAGGAGATAATCTATCGGAATTAAAAAAAATTGAAGATGCATCTATTGATTTAATCTATTTAGACCCTCCGTTTTTTACT
>BNZC01000067.1 GCA_026000755.1 Clostridia bacterium | reverse complement strand
AAGTATACATGGGAAAGGTAGGAGAGGCTCTTACAAGTGTTGCGGTAGAAGCGGAAGTACGCATTGCGGATTTTAGTAAATTCAAACAAGAAGGAACTTACTACATAAGAAATGATGCAGGAAAATCCTTTCCCTTTACCATTTCAAAGGAACCCTACAAGGATTTGCGGGATACGGTTTTACGGATGTTTCAGTATCAGGAGTGCGGGGTAGCCCTTAATATGGGTGTATGGAAACATGAAATTTGTCATCAGGATAAGGCCGTGATTTACGGAACACAGACCCAAAAAGATGTTTCAGGTGGATGGCACGATGCAACGGACTATGGCCATTATGTTCCGCCTGCGGCAGTAAGCGTGGCGGATCTGTTGCTTGCGAATCGCCTATCGGATACGCCCAAGCGAGCGGCTTTAGTCGAGGCGAAAAAGGAACTGGAATGGATGCTTAAGATGCAGGATCTCCAAAGTGGTGGAGTCTATCACAAAGTGACTTCCGCCAGTTGGGTGCCGATTATTTTGCCCGAAGACGACCATTTGCCCCGGATTATTTCCCCCATATCCTCCACTGCCACAGGGGATTTTGCGGCAGTCATGGCAATGGCTTATCGCAGTTATAAGGACGAAGCCCCTGATTTCGCAAACCGGATGCTCGCCGCGTCCAAAGAAGCTTGGAAATGGTTAGCGGAAAACCCGGACTACCCCTTGTTTCAAAATCCATCCGGAATCGGTACGGCGGAATATGGCGTGGTGGAAAATACAAGCGATCAGGATGAACGCTATTGGGCAGCCTGTGAATTATATGCCTCCACAGGGGAGGAGGTCTATCACGATTATATCAAGAGCGGTCAGATCTATTATGGACTGGATTGGGCGAATACAGGAGATTTTGGCAATGTTTCCTATCTGTTTGATGCAAGGGAATATGGATTAGATTGGGATCTGTCAAATAAAATACAGACGGACCTCTTACTACGATGCGATCAGATTGTCTTAAACCAGGCAAAGGAACCCTACGGCGTTTCCATAGATCAGTTTTTATGGAGGAGTAATGCAAAAATTGCAGAGGATGCCTTTACACTGTTGATTGGAAGTAAACTGGATGATAAGAGAGCAGACTATGTTGCGGCGGCAAAAGAGCAGTTGCATTATCTGTTTGGGAAAAATCCCCTGTCCCAATGCTATCTTACCGGAGTTTCTGCAAATCCGGTGAAATATCCCACCCATCGCTTTTCACAGGCTCTTGGCGTGGCGATTCCGGGAATGTTGATGAACGGACCCAATGCAAGTTTTGGAGGAACAGGGGTTGCCGGAACAATAGTGGACAAAGAGAAGGAGAGCGACAGCGAAGAAGCAGGCAGTTCGGCGGAGAGTGCCGCCCAAGAACTTGATGAAAATGATCAGCGGAAACAGGAAGCTCGAGCGGCGTCAGAGGCGAGGTTAGGCAGTACCGTGGAGGATACCTATACAAAGTACCTCTTACAGGGGCAGCCACCCGCAAAATGTTACATTGATGACACCCAGAGTTGGTCGGTGAATTCACCTTCCGGCTTCCAGAACGGCATTTTGTATGCTGTGCTGAGTTTGGTCGAAAGCAACTAATTGAAAAGGAGATATATTTTATGAACAAGATAACAATGACCACACCCTTAGTAGAAATGGACGGAGATGAGATGACCCGTATTCTCTGGCAAATGATTAAGGAGGAATTGCTCCTGCCATTTCTGGACTTAAAGACCGAGTATTATGACTTAGGGCTAGAGCATAGAAATGAAACAGACGATCAGGTTACCTTTGATTCCGCCTATGCCACGAAAAAATATGGTGTTGCCGTGAAATGTGCAACGATTACCCCCAATGCCGCCCGCATGACGGAATATACCCTAAAGGAGATGTGGAAAAGCCCCAATGGCACCATTCGTGCGATTTTAGACGGTACCGTATTTCGTGCACCCATTACGGTCAAGGGCATTGAACCTTGTGTGAAGAATTGGAAGAAACCCATTACCATTGCAAGACACGCCTATGGGGATATTTATAAGGCAACGGAAATGAAGATCCCCGGCCCCGGAAAATGCGAACTGGTGTTCACCGCAGCGGATGGCAGCGAGCAGCGTGCGCTGATTCATGATTTTACGGGAGCAGGCATTGTTTCCGGACAGCACAATCTAAATGAGTCCATTGAAAGCTTTGCCAGAAGCTGTTTCAACTATGCTTTAGATGTGAAGCAGGACTTGTGGTTTGCCACAAAGGATACGATCTCAAAGCAGTACGATCATAGCTTTAAGGATTTTTTCGGAGAAATTTATGCTGCCGAATATGATGAAAAATTTAAGGCAGTGGGGATCGAATACTTCTACACCCTAATTGACGATGCAGTCGCACGTGTGATGAAAGCAGAGGGAGGCTTTATCTGGGCTTGCAAGAACTATGACGGCGATGTGATGAGCGATATGATCTCCTCCGCATTTGGTTCCCTTGCCATGATGACCTCTGTCTTGGTA
>BNZC01000066.1 GCA_026000755.1 Clostridia bacterium | reverse complement strand
AGAATATCCGCATCCGCCGCACAATATTGATAGCCTGCCACTTCCCCGCTGTCATTATAAATAGGGAGATTCCCCGAAACCAGAATATCCCCCGCTTTTATCGCTTGCCCTTTCTCCACTTGGGGCATACCCGCTCGTGTGTAAATGCTGAAAATCTCTGCATTTTTTGTCGCCACCAAATCACTGGGCACTTCATTTTTCGTATCCTTCCCGGTCTGATTCGTCACCAGATTTTCTTGTAAATCAATGATAAGACGTGTACCCTGAATCTTAACAGAAGCCCAGATAACGTCCTCGTATTTTGTCCGAAGCAGTTCTTCCAATGCCCCGCAGTCCAAGTTGCTTTTTAAGCTTCCATAGGAAATATGTTCCGCTTCTAAGAATTTGATGATGGCACTGTCGGTTCGATGGGAATTTCCCTCGATTTCTATGCTCCAAATAAATAAGGACAAGGTGTAGAGAAAGACTGCACCCAGAGCGATACCACCGAAAAACAGTTTTCGTTTTCGGTAGTGAAAAAAGAAAAAGGGCAGTCCGTGACGTTTTTGTATCACAAGTCTTGTCTTTGTTTTTTTCAGGATAGGGCGTAGGCGGTAAAAATCTTTCAAGTACAGGCAAAACTGATAGCCCTCGCCTGTACTCTCTAAATTCCAAAGATAAATCCTATGCTTTGCACAAAGTGCCAAGAAACGCTCCGGGGCATAGCCGCAAATGCCGACTGTCACATAGCCTCGAACCGGATTAAGACCTTTCATCATAGATGATTTCCCCAATGATTCCAACAATTTTCATTTCTTCATTGGTGTAATATTCAATCAGCAGATTTTTACCGCAAACAGACAGCTTGCAGGTCTTGGTCTGAATCTTTATTTTTTCCGAAGTATATTCGATGATGCCCTTATAATTTTCAATGAGAATCTCTGTTTGTCCCTTAGCGGTTACAAGAACCGCACCGTAAATGATGTCCTTCGGCAGCGACAGGGCATCGGCGAAATGGGCGGGGCGGGCTTTGCGTTGTTTTTCCATACTCTACTATATGAAGTAGAAAGGATGGGTATTCAATTATTTGCAAAGCTTGGAAATGATCCCTCTAAGGCTATAATTAAGAAAATGCAGATTGTGCTGCCGTAGCAGATGGCAGCGGTTCTTTTTGCTTTATTCATTGATTTACCCCGTAACTATTTTCTTCACCATAGGCTGTTCTTTTTGCTCTTCCCCTGAAAATTCATACGCACCAAGCACCTTGCCATAAGCCTCCTTGGCTTTTTCTAAATCATTGGCATAAATAGTGGCAAGGCTTTCTCCGTCACGGACATAATTTCCTCGTTTCTTATGCAAAAGAATACCTGCACCCAGGTCAATGGTACTCTCCTTGGTCAGCCGCCCTGCGCCTGCAATTAGACTTGCTCGTCCGATCTCTTCTGCCAGAATGCGGCGTACGTAGACGGATTCCCTTTGTTTTACTTCAAGGGTATAGGTGGCAGTAGGCAAATGAACCGGATTGAACACATCAGCAGCTTTCCCTCCCTGTGCTTCTACAAATTCTGCAAATTTATATAATGCGCTTTTATTTGCTATGACTTCTTTCAAGTGGCTTTCCGCTTCTGTGAGGCTTTTCGCTCTCCCTCCCAGAACTACCATCTGCACCCCCAAGGCATAGACCACTTCCATCAAATCCGCAGGGCCAAATCCGTTTAGGGCTAAAATCGCTTCCTTTACTTCAAGGGCATTTCCTACCGCATTGCCCAGGGGCTGATCCATATCGGTAATCACCGCCACTGTCTCCTTGCCTGCACCTCGCCCAATGCGAACCATCTCATTTGCCAAGGTCCCGGCATTCTCTTCATTTTTCATAAAGGCACCATTGCCACACTTTACATCAAGGACAATGGCATCTGCACCAGCCGCTAATTTCTTACTCATGATACTGCTTGCAATCAAGGAAACCTGATCTACCGTAGCGGTCACATCCCGTAAGGCATAGAGTTTCTTATCGGCAGGAGCGAGATTATTTGTCTGCTCCATAATCGCCATTTGGATACGGTTTACATTTTCGGTAAATTGCTCTCCGCTTAAGGTACAGGAAAATCCCGGAAAGCATTCCAGTTTATCTATGGTTCCCCCTGTATGACCTAGTCCCCTGCCTGACATCTTCGCCACCGGTATGCCAAGAGCCGCCACCATCGGAGCCAGCACCAAGGACGTCTTATCACCTACCCCCCCCGTACTGTGTTTGTCCACCTTACTTCCCGAAATTCCTGATAAATCAAGGACTTCTCCACTATCTCTCATGGCAAGGGTAAGGGCCAGTGTTTCCTCCTGATTCATACCCCGAAAGCAGATTGCCATAAGGAGAGCAGACATTTGATAATCCGGGATAGCACCTGTCACATAGCCTGAAATCAGATAGGTGATTTCTTCTGTGGTCAGGGGAAATCCTTCTTTTTTCTTCTTGATAAGATCACAGGTGAGCATGGGGTTAATCCTTTCCGGACATTTACGATAAC
>BNZC01000065.1 GCA_026000755.1 Clostridia bacterium | reverse complement strand
CCCCCGATTTTTAATTCCTTTTTTAAAAAATCTTTTCAGGGAAAGGGAAGGGTAAACACACCCCCCCCCCCCCTTCGCCCCTATATGGGCGGTCAGGAAACATTATGTGTCAAGTAAGTAAGGGGGCGGTACCGGAACTTGCGAGTGAATCCAACCCGGATGATAAACGTCCAAGATACCGCCTCATTAAGCGGGAGGGGCTGGCAAAACGAGGGGAATTTACCACTATTCATGGCACCATACAAACCCCTGTATTTATGAATGTGGGAACCGCCGCCGCCATAAAAGGTGCGGTATCCACCATGGATTTACAAGAAATCAAAACCCAAGTACAGCTGTCCAATACCTATCATTTACACGTGCGTCCCGGGGACGGCTTGATTAAAGAACTTGGGGGCTTATCCGCCTTTATGAACTGGGATAAGCCCATATTGACCGATTCCGGTGGATTTCAGGTGTTTTCCTTAGCGAAGCTTCGTAAAATCAAAGAAGAAGGAGTGCATTTTAACTCCCACATTGACGGCAGAAAAATCTTTATGGGACCGGAAGAAAGCATGAGGATACAGTCCAATTTAGGATCAACCATAGCCATGGCTTTTGATGAATGCCCGTCTTCTGTGGCGGATAAGGATTATATCAAAGCATCCGTAGAACGCACCACTCGTTGGCTGTTGCGTTGTAAATCGGAAATGGCAAGACTGAATCAGGAAGAAGATACCCTTAACAAAGGGCAGTTGCTCTTTGCTATCAACCAGGGGGGGGTATATGATGACCTTCGTATCGAACATGCCAAGGAAATCGCTACTCATGATTTGGACGGATATGCCATCGGCGGACTTGCGGTAGGAGAAAGCCACGAGGAAATGTATCGGGTGTTAGAGGCTGTAGTCCCCCATTTGCCGATAGATAAACCCACATATTTGATGGGAGTGGGAACCCCCGTAAATCTCTTAGAAGGGGTAGAGCGAGGGGTGGATTTCTTCGATTGTGTGTATCCCAGTCGAAACGGTCGCCACGGACATTTGTACACCAATCAGGGGAAACTGAATTTGTATAACAAAATTTTCGAGAAAGATACCGCCCCCATTGAGGCAGGCTGTGACTGTCCGGCTTGCCTACACTACAGCAGAGCTTATATCAGGCATTTGCTAAAGGCAAAGGAAATGTTAGGAATGCGGCTGTGCGTGCTGCATAATCTGTATTTCTATAATACCATGATGGAAGAAATCAGAGCGGCTTTGGAGGCAGGAGATTTTGCGGGATATAAGGAGCGGAAATTAGCGGGATTTTGTGAAAGAGGATAACAATGCGTAGTTTAGAAGAAATTCGTGTAGAAATAGACCAAGCAGATGCTGATTTTATAGAAAAGGGATTTTGTGAAAGAGGATAACAATGCGTAGTTTAGAAGAAATTCGTGTGGAAATAGACCAAGCAGATGCCAAGCTTTCTGAAATTTTTGAAAAACGCCTTGCACTGGTCTCAGAAGTGGCAGAAGTGAAAATAGCAAACCAACGCCCTGTTTTTGATAAAAAACGGGAAACAGAAAAATTAGAAAGGCTTGCCACTGCCGCAAACAGTAGCTTTGCAGGGAAAGCCAACAGAGAACTGTTTGAGCAGATTATGGCAATCAGCCGCAAAAAACAATATCAACTCTTGATTAAAAATGGGCGTTTCTACGATACGGAATTTACAGAGCAGGAGGCACTTTCTCTTGCCGGAGCAAAAATCATCTACCAGGGTGCAGAGGGAGCCTACAGCCAGATGGCGATGAAGGCTTATTTTGGTGAGGAAGTGAAAGGGCATCCCGTGGAAAGTTGGCGGGGAGCCATGGAAGCCATAAAGAACAAAGAAGCGGATTATGCCGTGTTGCCCATTGAAAATTCTTCGGCAGGTATTGTCAGTGAAAACTATGATTTGTTGGTGGAATATGACAATACGATCTTGGGGGAGCAGACCATTTTAATCGAACACGCCCTTCTTGGACTGCCGGGAGCGAAGCTGTCTGATGTTCGTTTCGTCTATTCCCACCCACAAGCACTTGCCCAATGCGGAGTTTATCTGCGTGAGCATGAAAACTGGGAGAGCATTCGCCTTAAAAATACAGCCCTCGGGGCAAAGAAGGTCTTAGAGGATAACAATCCTGCCCAAAGTGCCATTGCAAATCCTCTTGCGGCGGAAATCTACGGACTGTCCATCTTAGAGTCGGCAGTCAATGACAATAAGGACAACCGCACCCGCTTTCTGATTGTAGGTGCAGAACGCATTTATCAAAAAGGTGCGAAAAAGCTTAGCATATCCTTTGAAATACCTCACGAAATCGGAAGTCTGTATCATATTCTGTCCCATTTTATTTTTAATGACCTAAATATGGTACAGATTGAATCCAGACCCATCCCCCATAAAAGCTTTGAATACCGTTTCTTCGTGGATTTTGAGGGAAATCTAAAAGATGCCGCCGTGCAAAATGCCTTGGTGGGGATTTCCGAGGAGGCACTGCATTTGAGAATATTGGGGAATTATTAGGACGAATAGGGAGGCAAGAAAAAATGAGTATTTACGAGTGTACG
>BNZC01000064.1 GCA_026000755.1 Clostridia bacterium | reverse complement strand
CCCACGATGAAATGTCGAATTCCTCAATGTGTGCAAGGAAATCATGATAGGTTCTCCCAATTTTTGCCGCTTTCGGGATATAGCCCTCCTTGCGCCGTCTACGTTTCTTGAATTTAACAACCCGTGGTATCCTCTATGTAGTAGGCATCGTATTTCGCCAATTCCTGTGCTGAGGTATCCGCTACAGGTGGTTTTCCCTCTTCCCGAAAACTAAGTCCCCAGTCCCCTCCTGCCAACTGCACGACATTTCCGCTGCCTGCGGTCTTTGCTTTTTCCAGTGCAATTCCTGCAAAAAATGCTACGGCAAACAGGAATAAAAAGGCGATTGCCGGTGTGAGTTTGATTCTTTTCTTCATATACAAACTTCTCGCTCTAATCTACTTATATAGAGTATATGAGGGGTGAGGGGCGGACAGAACCTTTATGGCTTTTTCGGAGTTTATAGTACCATTTACAATGCCATTTGGTACTATATTTTCTTCCTATCCTGTTATTCAAACACCGCACACGCCGCCACAATGCGAAGCCGTTCTTCGTCAATCTTGCTCCGCCCGTAAGCATCAAAAAAACGATTACGGTACTTGTCGGTTTTGAGATTGAAGAACAGTGTCCACGCACCCCAAAATATATCAACATGCCGATCTCCAATACCGCCGCTGTCTAAGTCGATAAACCCACGGAATTTCCAATTGTCCAGTATGATGTTCGGCAGACAATAATCGCCGTGAAGCAGGGTGTCGGACTTCAGCAAATGTCCGCCTTTTTCAATCACTTGCCAAGCTTCTTCCAAGGAGAAAAATGCTTGCTGATAGGAAAGCAAATCCCTGTCATACTTTTTGCGCCGGTAACTGTGTTTCGCAGACCGGATATAATCGGCAGTATGATGGATAGGGCAGTCTAAGCAGTCCAACGAATGTAAATGCACTAAACTTTCGGCAATAGTGTCACAGAGTTTCTCCGGTTGCTCAAGATATTTTTCGGCAATGCAATAATCTCCCGGCATCTTTTCCGTCAGCATAAATTCACGCCCTTTATACTCGGGAATAAAAGAAATGATTTTTGGAGCAAGATTTTTCTTGTGAAAATATCCCGTCATATAAAATTCCTTGCTTAATCCTGTTTTTGCAGGTGCGGATTTTAAGAAATAGCCGCTGTCTTTGTCTATAAAAATGACTTTCGCATTGGGCGAACAGCTACTGCCATATAACTTTACCCCGCTTAAGAATGGGCGTATTTCGGCAGGGAAAGCAGCTAGGTCCAGGTTCGATGATATAGTCTGTAGAAGCATTTTGTTCTCCAATCTGCACCGCAGGTGATTCTTATATCTGTTTCCGATTAAACACCACAACCGCTCCCACCGTAAGCACCACAATCAGCAGAGCGCATACAATAAAGGCGGGCAGAATATCCGAAACATTTTTCACTCCTGTCAATAAGGTGGTGTGATCGCCGCACAATGTCATTGGGTTATATTTTTGCAGTTTTGGAACAATGTTTAGAACTGTCAAAATGACAACAACCCCTCCCGTAAACAACAGGCTTCCGCTAAATGTCTGAAACAGTACCCCCCCCAATACCAATAGCACAATAAGGAAACTGCCAAACAGCCATGGTGCGAAAAATGCGAAGAACGCATGATGTAAGCTTCCCATGTCCCAGAAATATACCGTATATCCATAACTCGTTGCAAGTGCAAGCAAGTAACTTGCTGTCCAAAGCAGTATCGCCGCCGTCAGTTTTGAGAAAATTACAGTATGGCGTGTCAGTCCTTTGGTCAGCATATTGATTAAGGTGCCGCGGCTGAATTCGCTTGCCATAAGTCCTGCAAATAAAATGACTAACACCAGTAATCCCATCTGCCCGATGTTATTGAAAAATTCTTTCCAAGCATCCATTGCCGTAGGCTCCGGCATTGTAAATTGCATACCGCCAAGATCTACGCTTTTTAGGATTTCCGGCGTGAGTTTTGCAAACAGCGGACTCATCATGCCAAATAGGAAAAACACGGCAAGCATAATCCAGAGTTTATAGGTGCGAAGGCTTTCGGTAAATTCTTTTTTTGTAAAGGCAAAATAGGCTTTCATGAAATCACCTCCGGAAATAGGTTCTCTATCGTGGGTTTTGGTATTTCAAATTCGAGTGGTGTTCTATTGTGTTTTGCAAGAGTAATCTTCATGAAATCACCTCCAGAAATAGGTTCTCTATCGTGGGTTCCAGTACCTCAAATTTGAGTGGTACCATATTGTGCTGTGCAAGGAGGTGTATTACCTGTGTCTGCATTTCCCTAATGTTTTCGGCACGGAAAGTCAAGGTGGTTTTCGTCTGTTCTTTTGGCGTAACCAGAGCTGCAAAAGATGAGGTTTCCGCCGCCGTTGCAAATTCCACAATAAATTCGTCTGCTCGATGTTTCCCGCGAATTTCCGCAAGCGTTCCCGAAAGTGCAATCTTCCCTTTATGCAGCACGGCAATTCGATCGCATATCCGCTCTACATCAGAAAGGATATGGGTGGAAAAAATCACCGTAGTTCTCCCCTGTACTTGCCGCAAAATATCCAATATCTCTTTTCTGCCAAGGGGATCCAGGGCGCTGGTTGGTTCATCGCAAATCAAAAGCTTTGGTTCATGCAAAAGTGCCTGTGCAATGCCAAGCCGCTGTTTCATCCCCCGAGAAAATCCGCCGATTTTCTTATTTGCATGGGAAAGACCTACCATGGACAGCAATTCCTCACTGCGTGTTTTGATTGTTTTGCTGTCCATGCC
>BNZC01000063.1 GCA_026000755.1 Clostridia bacterium | reverse complement strand
ATAATAAGCAGCCAAGTCATACACAGTTTTTTTTGCTTTGTATTGCTTAGTCTGTAAAGGAAACCGTCCCTTGACTTTGCCATGATGGTATTCTCCTCCTGATTCCTTACTGCCGGGCGAAAACTTTTCCACAAGGTGTTTTTCAAAACAAAATCTAATTACAGTAAACTTGGAAAAGCCCTATAGTATTCGCTATTTTATTACATAAAATACAGCTGTTTTTCTTCTTTTCTATGTGGATAGTGTGAACAACTCGGTGCATAACTTGTTTTTTTGGTTATTTCGCAAGATTTTCTGTGGATAAGTCTTGGGGATTATTACCAATTTAAGTTTGTGCAAAGCGGTAACACACCCTTGGTAAATAATGACAATACAAGCTTTTTTGCGAGTTATTTTTTGTAGATTATCACTTCCCAAAATAGGTGTCAAATACCTGCTTCGCCACAGGCACCGCTGTTTCGCTCCCGGAACCGCCGCCCTCTACAATAACCGTTACCACAAGTTTACCTTTCTCGCCGCCGTCAGCAAAGCCTGTAAACCAGGCATGACTTTCCCCTTTTACATTGTTGAACTCCGCAGAACCTGTCTTTCCTGCGGCTTTGTAGCTTGCGCCTAAAAGGGCTCGCCCGGTTCCCTCTTCTACCACATCGTCCATAAGAACCTTTAATGCCGTTGTTTCTTCTTTGGTCAAAAGGGACAAATATACTGAGGGCTGATAGGTATGTACCCGAATTCCGGTATTATTTTCGGTATGATCCAAAACATAAGGAGTCATTAAAACGCCGTCATTTGCAATGGCTGCGGTAATGAGCGCCAGATGAAGAGGGGTCATTAAGGTTTCTCCCTGTCCGATGGCAGTCTGCATCACCATGCCATCTCCCGTGTCTGCTGTCAGGGCAAATTTACTCTGCTTGCTTGGATAGGTTGTGGGTAAATCCGTTTGAAACAACATCTTTGTACACAGGGCAATGAAAGCATTTTTGTCCAAACTAAGACCGATTGTGGCAAATGCGGAGTTGCAGGATTTGGCAAATGCCTTGGTAAAATCCTCATGCCCGTGAACTGCTCCTTTGTAACAATGAATGGTGGTTTCTCCCTCCGTCACGTGACCTTTGCAGTCAAAAGTAAAGTCTGCGTAATTTGTATTTTCATGAATGTACTCTAAGGCGGTGAGAATTTTGAAAGTGGAACCGGGGGGGTACAATCCTTGAGAAACACGATTGAGCAGAACGGAATTATCCGCATCTGACACAATGTCCGACCAATCTTTTTCAATGGTATTGGGGTCAAAATCAGGCTTTGACACCCATGCCAAGATCTTCCCGGTAGAAGGCTCCATCACAACTACAGCTCCTTTATTCTTGCCTAGGGCGTTGTAAGCCGCTTCCTGCACGGAATAGTCGAGGGTGCTGACTAAGTTATCTCCGGGACTTTTTTGATTCTGAAATCCATTTACAAGCCGTTCCAGGAAAAAGGCATGGGAACGCAGTAAACTAAAGTTGGCAAAGGATTCCATGCCCGACATACCGTTTACCGCATAGCCCACCGCATGGGCAAACATGGCACCGTAGGGATAGTTTCTGCTCTCACTCCCATCCTCCGAAACCTTGGTTTGTGCCAAGACTTTTCCGTCAGCGGATAAAATCTCCCCTCGCACCACGTGTTTTGCGAAACTTTCTTGACGTTTGTTATAAGGGCTGTTGATTACGTCCTCACTGCGAAATACTTGAAAATAGACGAAGTAGGCTGTCATTGCTACGAAAATTCCTACAAAGAGGTAGGCAACCACCATAAATTCTCGGTTTCTTATCACCGGGTGTTTCTTTTTTTGCTTTAATTCACTGCGGATTTCTTTACTGATACCTTTCTCTCTTTCACTTACTCTTGCTCGTTTATTTCCACTTTTCTGCTTTAATTCACTACGGATTTCTTTACCGATATTCTTCTCTATTTCACTTACTTTTACTTTTGTCCGTTTATCGCTTTCTGTTTTTCTTTTCATTTTCTTCCTCTGCTCCTTCCCGCTGTTTTAAGAGATATAAGCCCTGTATGATGGCAAATACAATCAGGGTGCTGAACAAAGAGCTACCCCCATAGCTGACTAAGGGGAGAGTCACTCCCGTAGAGGGAATAAATTTGATATCTCCTCCAATGGTTAGGAACACTTGAAAGGCATACACCGTGCCAAGCCCCAGAGCCACCAATTTATAAAAAGAGTCCTTCATTTGCATGGCAATATTCAGAAACATCAAAAAACAGCTGATGCAAATTAAAATCAGGCAAATGGCAAATACTCCCCCCAATTCTTCTGAAACAGCGGAAAAGATAAAATCTTGCTTTACCTCCGGTATGCGGTTCGGCATTCCTTGATTTAAGCCCATGCCAAACCATCCTCCTGTTCCAATAGCAAAGAGGGAATTTGAAATCTGATTCCCTTCATTTTCAAAATGCCCCAGGGGATCAGACCAAGCCAAGACCCGCACCCGCACGTGGCGAAACAGATGATAGGCAACGACTGCCGCAACACTCCCTCCCAATAAACCGCCGCACAGGTAAAGGGGCTTTTTCGTCGCCACATACAGCATGATTAAGAAAGTAATGAAAAAGATTAACCCCCCCCCTAAATCCTTGGACAAGACCAAAATGCCCACATACATCAGGGCGACTATTCCCGTTTTCAGTACCTGCAAGCGATTTGTGGCTTCATAGAGCATACCTGCTATGAACAAGACGAAAATGATTTTGACAAATTCCGAGGGCTGTATGGTAATGCCCGCCACCCGAAAGGACAACTTCGCTCCCTTGGTCACTGCTCCCAACACCGCTACCGCAGACAGGGCAAGGAGTCCGAAAATGGCGTAAGCCCAAGTTAAGGTTCGGACAAAGCGGAAACGACTGA
>BNZC01000062.1 GCA_026000755.1 Clostridia bacterium | reverse complement strand
CAATGTTTAGGACAATGGAATCCCCGATTTTGAAATTGCCTGTCGCTGCTAAACGAGAATCCAGAACTACCTCGCCAAAATCGGGAGGGGTAATGGTCTGACCTTTGTAGTGTAAATCTACGCAATGGGAAATCTCTTCGTCACGGTCAATGAGCAGGGTTACGCTTTTATTGCCCCCTTCATTTACAGACAATTCCCCACCGGTTTCCATTAAAACGGAACGGTTCTTAATTTCAGAGCTAAATTCCCGGTCAATCTCAGACAGCAGATCTGTGGTTACGGTATCGGAAAAGGCGGCGGCAATGTCGTACTGAAAAATCTTGGAGTATTGGGTATTTACCACGTCGCTGACAGAATCCCGTATGCCCATACCGGTTAAAACAAGCGCCATACAGCCTGCAATGCCCACAATCATCATGAACATCCTCTTTTTGAAACGGAAAATATTTCGTGCGGACACCTTATGGATAAATTTCATCCGTGACCAGAGGAAAGGGAGGCGTTCTAAGAAGATACGCTTCCCGGCAGGTGGAGATTTGGGACGAATCAAATGAGCAGGAGAGTGGGATAATTCCATGCGGCAAGCAAAATAAGCCATGCCTGCGGAACATAAAAATGCAGCAAGAAGGGATAGGAATAAAAGCAAGTAGTCGGTGACAAGTAAAAGGTCTGTAAACCCATACAAACTGCCATAAGCCGTCCAGATGGTTTTTGGGAAAATGCGTATGCCAAGGAAGAAACCGCTGACAGCACCCAGACCTGCTGCGCTGGCGGAGTAAATAATGTATTTGGCAAAAATAGCATTCTTGCTGTATCCCATGGCTCGAAGTGTTCCAATCTGCGTATGTTCATCATCCACCATGCGGGTCATGGTTGTGGAGCATACAAGAGCAGCAATCAAAAAGAAAAAGACAGGAAAGACCTTGGCGATGGAGTCTACAATATCCACATCGTTTTCATAGCTTGCATAGCCCACATTCTTATCTCTGCCAAGGACATAGGTAGTGGGAGGGGAGATTGCGGCGAGGGCTTGCTGTGCAGCAGCCTGTTGTTCGGCGACCATCAAGTCATTTGCACGATCTACTTCCTTTTGATAACGTACATGAACGATTTCCTCCAAATCTTTTTTCAAGGAATCCTCTATGACCGTCACTTTTTCATCATAATCCCTGGTAAATGCCGAAAATTGTTCTCCCGAGGCCAACAAATCCACCTCGGTAAAATAATCCGAGGAAAAGCTGTCTAAGGGCAAGAAAACAAAAGCCTTTACCTTGCCGCTTCCCAGAGTGGTCACTCCTCGCTCACGATTCAGATACAAAGGGGAGCGTACAAGCCCCGTTACGGTATAGCTGCCATGGGCAAACATTTGCTTGGTGTCATCTGTGTTGTCAGCAGCAATTTGAATGCTTGATCCGATCATATCCTCATCGAAAAAAGCCATATCAAGCACACATTCCGTGTCATTTTCGGGCAAACGCCCGGTACTTAGAACAAGGAGATTGCTCTGTGTGGTGATTGAGTGTGCTTTTAATACGTCCTCTTCACCGTTTTCATTTACATAGAGGAAATCACAGGAAATCGCACCCTCTGCACTTGCTGCTTCGGGTAAATCCTGCAAGGCTTCCACTTCATCGGAAGAAAACCCCCAAGTAGACAGCAAGCGAAAATCCGAAAACTTCGTTTCGGTAAGGTATGTTCTGGCAGTTTGCATCATGTCAGGCTTTGACATCTTTAAGCCCGCAAAAAAACCAACCCCAAGAGCAATGATGGCAAAGATCGCCATGTATCGTCCGAAGCTTTTCTTGATGGTGCGGTATATATTTTTCCAAAAGGCTTGTGTCATATGGGTGTCCTATCTACGGTTCAGAGGTATTCTCTGAATACGAATATCTGACCGAAGTACCATTCGACCGGTAGGGTCTTGACCTAGTGAAGCAAGGTCATCGCCCAAAGAGCCGGGCTTAATTATGTAGGTGTCTTAATCAAATTTTACCACTCAATCTGCTCCACGGGAACGGGGGATTTGTTTTGGTACATTTCGCTGATGGTTCCGCTTTTGACTCGAATGACCCGATTGGCCATAGCGGTTAAGGCAGAGTTATGGGTAATGATAATAACGGTCATATTATTCTTTTTACTGCTGTCGGCAAGGAGTTTTAGGATGGATTTGCCGGTTTGATCATCGAGTGCACCGGTGGGTTCGTCGCATAACAGCAATTTGGGATTTTTGGCAAGGGCTCTTGCAATGGCGACCCGTTGTTGTTCGCCACCGGACAGCTGTGCGGGAAAATTATGGCTTCGATTAGACAGACCTACTTCGCTTAGAACCTCCGAGGCATCTAAGGGATTCTTTACCAACTGGGAGGCGATTTCTACATTTTCTAAAGCAGTAAGGTTGGGGATTAGATTGTAAAACTGAAATACAAAGCCAATATCATTGCGGCGATAGGTGGCAAGCTGCCGTTTGCGAAAGGCGGAAATCTCTGTGCCGTCTAAAAAGACTTTGCCCGAGGTCAGCACATCCATACCGCCTAAAATGTTAAGGAGTGTGGTTTTTCCCGCCCCTGACTGACCGACAATAATGCAAATCTCCCCCTCTTCGGCATGGAAAGAGGCATCTTTTAAGGCGGCTACTTTAAGGTCGCCACTTTGATAAATCTTGCTTACATTTTGAAATTCAATAAAGGACATAGAAAGCTCCCTTCAGGGAAATGGGGTTGTTTGGGGATTGGCTCGTTTCTATACACAGTATACCACGAGTGCAAGTGAGAAGAGCGTGCTTGCACGTTCGGCGAACGACGAGTGTTGATAATGATTCGCAGAATCATTATACCATAGTTTGCTAGGTAAAGGCAAGCGTTATTCTTTTGAAAAAACACCTCTTCCCTTTTTTGGAAAAGTAGTGTATAATGAGAAAAAGAGATAGATATATTC
>BNZC01000061.1 GCA_026000755.1 Clostridia bacterium | reverse complement strand
CGGCATTATTTGCATGGTTGATAAACTCATACCTGTTGATGAAAAGAACTCCTATATACCCGTTTGGTATATTTGAGATTCCCCTTGCAACCGCCCTATCTTTTGTGTTACACTATTCTTAGAAAAAGACCCCACAAACACAACACACGGAGGCATCTTATGAACCCAAAGCAAATCCACCAAGAAAATCTGGCGAATACCATCATTTCCAATCTAAAGAAACGCCAAATGGAAGGCTACTACTGCCCTACCGCTACAGAAGCAACAAATCTTTCCTTATCTTTTCTAAACGAAAATGATAACGTTGCCTTTGGCGGCTCCATGACCTTAGAGGAATGTGGTCTGCTTGCTAGGCTTAAGGAACGCAAAGACATTCATCTACATGACCGTTTTGCCGTTGAATCAAAGGAAGAAGTTCAGGAAGTTTACGTGCAAACCCTGTTGGCGGACTATTATTTCCTAAGCAGCAACGCCATTACCACAGAGGGTGAACTGGTAAATATCGACGGTTTCGGCAATCGTGTATCCTCCTTGATTTTCGGACCCAAAAACGTGGTGGTACTGCTTGGAATGAACAAGGTGACTGCCAATATCAAGGAAGCTTATCAGCGTATCAAACGCCTTGCCGCTCCTGCAAATTGCAATCGTTTAGAAAAAAAGACCCCTTGTGCAACAAGCGGAATCTGCGGCGACTGTTACAACTCGGATTGTATTTGCAGTCAAATTGTCATTACAAGACGCAGTACTATTCCCAATCGAATTAAGGTGATTTTAATTGGAGAGGAGTTGGGGTATTAAGCATTATTGAATTTTTACGAATACAGTCAAATAACATATATATTACAGGAAGTAAAAAGCACTTCCTATAATCAGATTGACGGGGCAAAGAACGCCCCTTTTATCGAAAGTTCGTTCCGAACTTTCGATAAGCTATATTGATGGAAGAACTACATAATAACTATCCACAAAGAGAGGATTTACATTATGACATTCAAAATGATTCACGAAAATTACAACGTAACAGATCTACAAAAATCAATTGCCTTCTACCAAGAAGCTTTTGGCCTTACCGAAACCAGAAGAATCGCCCCATCGGATGGCAGCTTTATCATTGTTTTTCTGGGAAATGACAAGAGTAGTTTTGAATTGGAATTAACTTGGTTAAAAGAAAAAGAAGGTACTTATAATCTGGGTGACGGTGAATTTCATCTGGCATTTGAGGCACCGGATTTTGAAGTTGCCCATGAAAAGCATAAAAACATGGGTTGCATCGTCTATGAAAATACACAGATGGGGATTTATTTTGTAACAGATCCGGACGGATACTGGCTTGAGGTAGTGCCGGCGAAGTAACAACGTGCTACACTACATCCGCCGCTAGCACTTCCCACGCCTCATAATACGCCTCCAACTCCACCTTCTTATCCTCATACTCTTTATGCAAGCGATTTAGTTCCGCCGAATTACTGGCTAATGCGGGATTAAGAAACTGCTCTTCCAGTTGCCTGATTACCTCTTCAGCCGCTTCGATTTGTTCCTCTGTGCGTTTTAAGTCGCTTGCTTGTTTTCTTTGACGGGCTTGTCTTTCTTTCTCTAATAACCACTGCTCTTTAGCCGCTGTTTCTTGGGCATTCATTCCTGCTGAATTACCATTTCCAAAAGAATCCTCGCCGCTTTTATCTGCTCCCTGCAAACCGTTTTCAGCCGAAACTTTCCCTGTGAACGCTCCCCCTAAAGTTCCTGTCACCGATGCACTATTTCCCAAGAACCCTTCCCTCTCCTGCCGTTTCTCCAGAAAATAATCATAATTTCCCAGATAGCCGGTAAGTACCCCCCCCGACAAATTCAAAATACGGGTTGCCGTCTGATTTATGAAATAGCGGTCATGCGATACGAACAGCACCGTTCCCGTATAGCGGGAAAGCGCCTGCTCTAAGATTTCTTTTGATGCCATGTCAAGGTGGTTGGTTGGCTCATCTAAAATCAGAAAATTCGCTTCGGAGAGCATGAGCTTTGCCAAGGACAGCCGCCCACGTTCGCCGCCGCTTAAATCGCCTACCCGCTTAAATACATCGTCACCCAAAAACAAGAAAGCTGCCAGCACATTCCGAATACGAGTGACCGTAAGCTTCGGATAGGCATCTGCGATTTCTTCCATCAGGTTCTTTTCCATATGAAGGACTTGATGTTCCTGATCGTAATAACCGATACAGACATTTGCGCCCAAGTTCACACTACCTGCATCCGCTGAAATCTGATCCCCGATTATTTTCAAAATGGTGGTTTTTCCGGTACCGTTATCCCCCAACAAAGCAATGCGTTCTCCTCTTTTGATTTCAAAGGACAGCTTGGAAAATAATGACTTCTCCGAAAATGCCTTGCTTACATCCTCTACACGTAAGACATCATTTCCGCTGACGGTTCCGGGATTTAGGCTTAGATTCATGTCCGTCTTTTCTTGTTTGGGTGCATCCATGCGTTCTTTTTTTGCCAACATCTTTTCTCGGGACTCTGCTCGCTTAATGGATTTTTCTCGATTGAAGGATTTTAACTTGGCAATGACCTCTTCCTGTCGCTTAATTTCCTTTTCCTGGTTCTTATACCGAGCTAGGCGCGCTTCCCACAATGCCGCCGATTTTTGGGCATAGTCCGTATAATTGCCGGAAAAACTGTTCAGCATTCCCATGTCAAATGCCAGAACCTTGCCCACCACACGATCTGAGAAATAACGGTCATGGGATACCACCAGAACGGCTCCCCGAAAATTAGCCAAGTAGCCCTCTAGCCAAGATACCGAAGCAATATCCAAATGGTTTGTCGGTTCGTCTAAGAGCAAAACATCCGGCTGTGCAATCAACAATTTCCCCAAACACACTCGGGTTCTTTGGCCTCCGGAAAGCTGTTCCATGGGCTTCTCAAATTCCGCCTCCGAAAATCCAAGCCCCTTTAAGACCCCTACGATTTCACTTTGATAGAGCAATCCTCCTAAGCTTTCAAAGGTTTCATGCAAGATGTGATAGCGTTCCATAAAGGCTTCTATTTCCCCATGAGGTACCCCCCCCATTTCCGATTCCATGGCACGAAGGCGGCTTCCCATTTGAATCAAGTCTTCTTTGGCAAGAGCGGCTTCCTCGTAAATGCTGCGATTCCCCGACACATCGGG
>BNZC01000060.1 GCA_026000755.1 Clostridia bacterium | reverse complement strand
TATGCGGTTTTCGTATGTTTTTTCTATCATGGCTTCCGTTGTTTTCATGTGCTTTTTAACGATTTAGCAGTAAGTGGCTTTAAGGACGTTTTCCTTATTGATTGTTTTATTGTAGCTGAGTAGTAACAGTTAGACCTCTTGCATAAAATCTAACCCTGTATCTTAACTAAGTGACATTGCGTGTGTACTCACACAGATAAACAACATATTCATTCGCATATCTTGCTGAGCGCCGTTAATCTTGACTGCTCACGGAAGTTCCGAAACTTCAAAGGTTCGGCGTTCGCGCTCCGCAAAATTTCAGATTTGCTCTGTCTGCAAAACGGGCTATCCGTGATAGCGGAGCCGAAAAATTCTCGCGGCAGCTACGCGGATTGGCTCGGAAAGAAACCACCGACGGCGCGGGAACAGCTCTGCGCTCTGATTGACGAAAATCTAATCGCCGGGCAATCGTTCGGAGACTTCCTCGCAAAGCTGAAACGCGCCGGGTGCGAAGTAAAAATCGGGAAACATACCGCTGTCAAAATTCCGGGCGGCAAAAAGTTTTTGCGGTTCGATACAATCGGCGGCGACCACTCCGACGACGCAATCAAGGAACGGCTCTCCGGCAAGCGAACCGTCGCACCGCGCAAAACTTCCGACGCGGAGGCCGAGCGAAAAACAGAGGAATACATCGCGGCTACCCACGCCTCCAACACGCCTAACTTGCTTATCGACATTCAGGCAAAAATCCGCGCGGGAGCGGGCGAGGGGTACCAGCAATGGATGAAAATTTTCAATCTCAATGAACACACCCGTATTTCATACTGTTTTACGACGTTCTTTTAATTGCTAAAATACTGCGTTTTATGACTACTGATGTTGCGTTATGTCACACGATAATGACGCATAATTCGCGATGTAATGCGTCAACTATGCGTCAAATAAAAGCGGGCTATTTCCCGCAAACAAATGACTGGCTGCTGTTGAACAGCTATTTTCACACCTTTTTCAAAGTGTGTGACCCACTCTGCTACTTTCCGCTTTGCGACAAAGTAACCCGTGGGAACTACGGCAGTTGTATTAACTGCTCTCCACCTGTTATTGCAAGACTTACCGCTTGTGTTGCCCTTGCTCTTGCTTCTGCGAAACTGTGGGAGTAGATGTCAAGCGTTACACCGCTCGAACTGTGGCCGAGTGCGTCTTGCACCGTCTTGACGTTCGCGCCGCTGTCGATGAGGATTGACGCAAAACTATGCCGCAGACTATGCGTATGTAGATTGGGGTCTATATCTGTTCCTGTGATAAGTTTTTTTAATATCCTGTTCGCAAGACAAGCATTCAAGTAACCGCCTGTGAGGTTCGGAAATACGATGTTGTTATCTATCCACCGAGAGCCGAGGTCGATTATTTGTGCGTCCTGCTGTTCTCGGTATTGATGCAAAAACCCAATGAGCAATGCGTCAATGCGGATTATGCGGACGCTTGATTTTGTTTTTGGCGGCGTAACTCTGCCCTTTGTATCAACGCTTTTCGATATGTCAATCGTTCCGATGTCAAGATTGATGTCTTGCCAAGTCAACGCCCTAAGTTCCCCGGTACGCGCCCCTGTGAACAACTCCGTAACAAGCAAGGCACGGACAGCTATATGCTCTACAGTCGAGAGCCGAGAGAGGAATATTTTAGCCTGTTCCGGCGTGAGTGCGGGGCGTTCAATCTCTCCAACTTGTGGCAAATCCACATTTGCGAGAGGGTTTACCTTGATTATCTCCGCTCTTACCGCCGCAGTAAATACCGCTGAAAGATTTGCCTGTGTGCCTTTGACCGTGTTCGCCGTGAGCGGATTATGCTCTGATACGACCTCAAACGCCGTATCAAGGACAATGCCTAAATAACCGCTTATACTCTCTGCCGTTGTCTTGTTGCACTCGCCGCCGTTCGCAATGTGCGAGGTCGTGCTTTTACAACTGACCTTTTGCCTGTCTAACTCGCGGTATGTCAAACCGTGGGCGGTGATTGTCGCTTTTAGATTGAACTCCGGGCGAACACGATATTTGACTTGTGCGCCCCCGCTCTTTTGTAACTCCGTGAAATGAGTTGCTAACATAGCGGGTTTCAAGTCACGAAGCCTTTTATTACCGAGTTTCGGTAGTACCCACAAATCAAGCCTGTAGCGGAAATTTTCAAGAGAGCGGGCTCGTAATCTTTGCGGAGCGACAGCGGTATAGTACCATTCGCACAATTCCGAGAGTGTCATATTCTCATCATACGCCGTCAATCCTTTACAGTTAAGTTCAAATGTCCGGGCGTACTCTTGCGCTGCCTTTTTGCCTTGTTTCTCTGTCAATCCGTGAGGTGGCGTGAATGTGGTAAACTTGCGGACTTGCTTATAATTCTCGTCCACACCAAGGCTAACTGTGATGTGGTATGTTTCGCTACGCTTGCGTATGCTTGCCATAAACTAGCCCTCCGTGTAGTCGGCGCAAGACCGCGCCGATTCCTGTATTCTTACGTTGTGAAATTTGCAGTTAGCTTGTTCTGCATCGCAATAAACACAATCATGACAATATGTGTCTTGGTCTGTGTGTGTCCGGTATGTTTTGGGGAGTGCTGTATCGGTCAATTCAAGCTTTAAGTTTCCGATGCACTCATCTATTATCGCTCTGTGTGCGCCTTTGATTTGACTTTCTTTCCATATTTCGCTTACTCCTTGATTGAGTGGTATTTCTAACTTAAAGCCATTGACTGACCTGTGAAAATACACCCAGAGCGCATGTAAGAGTTCTTTTCCGTTCTCATGTGAAAGTAGCTCACTAACCATTTCCGCTATTTGTATATTGGCTAACCCTTGCAAGTTATCTAATTGCATTTTTGCCTCGTCAGCTGACAGTATCGCATCGGTTTGCATAATGGGTTTGCTCATATATCTACTTTGTTCATACAATGCGGTGAGCGCCTTACTGTCCAAGTCGTTAGTAAACAAATTCATCTGTGCAAGGATATCAAATGCGGTCTTACTTAGATTATAGCGTTTACACGCCGCAACATCGTCAATAGTTCCCGCTCTGTTATCCGTTCGTCCTACAAGATAATCAACCGTCACGCCGAAATACTCCGCTAATTTCGGTAGTGTGTCAATGTCCGGGCGCGATTGTTGCGCTTGCCATAGTTCCAGCATCCGAGCGGACACATCTAATTCATTGAGCATTTTCTGCTTGCCTATTTCGGCTTTCCTTTCCTTGATAAGTCCTGACAGTCTTTC
>BNZC01000059.1 GCA_026000755.1 Clostridia bacterium | reverse complement strand
TAATTCCTTTGCCAAAGCCAACAGAGGTTCGGCACTTCTTGCGTTGATCGCCAAATCCATCCCCTCTTTGGCAAGGCGATAGGCGATACTTTTCCCAATTCCCCGTGATGCTCCTGTAATGAAAGCGATTTTTTCCATCCTATTTCCCATATACGCCGTCCCTGTATTTTCTCGCTGATCAAGCTTACAACGCATTCACCACCACTCGGTTTCTTCCGTCTTCCTTCGCACGATACAAAGCCTCGTCCGCACGTTTTATCACATCTTCAATCGTTTCATCGTTCTTGTTTTTACCCACCACACTACAGGAGACACCGATACTCACCGTCACCTTTATTTGAAGATCCTCATAATCCACAGGGTTTGCTTCAATCTCCGCTCTAAGCTTCTCAGCGATTGCCAAAACTTTGTTCTCGTCAGATTCATTTACAAACAGGATAAACTCTTCCCCTCCGTAACGTCCAAACACTCCATAAGGCAAAACGGCATTCATGGCAATCCGAGCAGTTTTTTTCAACACGGCATCACCTGCTAAATGCCCGTAGTTGTCGTTGACTTTCTTAAAAAAATCTAAGTCAGTCATTAAAATATAGAATTTCTTGTTGGTACGTTCGATTTTTTTGATGAGAAGTTCCGATAATTCCATAAAATGAAGCCGACTGTAAAGTCCTGTCAGAGCATCCCGATGTGCGGCGATTTCTAACTGTTCCGTAAGCTTAACCGACTCCGTGATGTCATGGATCAGCACAATGACTCCTATGGTTTCTCCTTTTTTTGAAATCCGTTTCGTGGTATCAGCACGGTAATAGCGGCAATCATTGTCATTTTCGGAAATTGAAAAAACTAAATTCTGCAAAGACTCATGGGGATTCAGTTCTGCTAAAACCTTAGGAAAACGCTCAATATCCGTTATGCTTTTCTGTTTATCCATTGAGGAAAGTTCCGGGAACAGCTTAAGCGCCGCAGAATTTGCACCCATATAGTTCCTATTGGTATCTAAGAGAATATACGCATCACTGATTGAATTTAGTGCCTGTGCCATTGCCACACTTGAAATATCAAGCAGATTAAACTTCGTAATCGCAATAAAAAGCAGCAAAGCCATAATGAGCATTGTGAAAACGCTTGGATTCACACCAATGGAACCTAAATGAAACACGGATAAACATATAATGTCGGCAATCGGCGGAAGGATTGAGGCGGCGGTCAGAAGGATCAGCTGATGTGAAAATCGCTTTTGTTTCCATATGGTTTTGATAACGGCAATCAATATGACCACAAGACAGAACATAGCAAACGCACGACCTATCATATAGGTCGGACCATAACCGATCTCTGCAACCCGTTTCTCGGGATAAAACGTAATAAACGAATAAAACAATTTTGTCTGAACAGTTGTCGCAACAAGAGCCACCACCGAAGCACCCACGACTATCATAAAACCGATCAAAATCCGGGGTACCCGTATTTGGACGAAAGCAAGTACGAAGAAAGTCAGCATGATACTTGCGGTCATCGTACCGATGTACTGCATCACCGCTCCGTTCATTGCTCCGCTTGCACTTTCAGCGGTCATTTCCAGTATTACACCTAACATGTAGGAAACCACGCCCGCAGAAAACAATGTAAACTGCGGCTTGCAACCGCTTTTAGAGAAAAACAGCACATAAATACCCAAAACCAAAGATATAAACATTGATAACATCACTGAAATAAGCAAAAACAGACTCATTTTAACAGTACCACTCGGTTTCTTCCGCCTTCCTTTGCCTGATATAACGCTTCGTCCGCCGATTTTAATAGCTCATCTATCTGAATCGTATCTTGTGTGCATACGGCAACCCCTATGCTTATCGTGTTTCTTATAAGCGTTTCTTCATAGGTGCAGCTTCCCTCTTCCACATCGGTGCGTATCCGTTCGGCAACATCTAACACCTCTGAAAGTTCGCCCTTTTCAACAAACACGACAAACTCCTCGCCTCCATACCGTGCAAGCAAATCAGATTCTCGCACTGCGTTCTTTATCCTGCCGGAAACGCTTCTTAAAACGGCATCCCCCGCCAAATGTCCATAGGTGTCATTCACTTTTTTGAAAAAATCGATGTCCATTATCATGGCGAAACAAGTGCCGCTATTCTTGTTGTACTGCTGCTTACACAGGCTTTGTGCCAACTCCATAAATCGGCGACGGTTAAACAAGCCCGTTAAAGCATCATGATATGCTGTTTCCCGAAGTTTTTCCATCAGTATCTGTGTTTCCGTAACATCTCGCACGATTATGATAAAACCCATGTTTTTGCCGTTACTGCTTGCTATTTCTGAAACGGAAGCCTCACAATATACAAGCTGTTCCTGTTCCAAGGTAAATGCCAGTCCTGCATTTTCCTCTGACTCATGCTTTATAAAACGAATCACCGATTCGGGCATACCCGCAAGCTGATCGATGTTTTGGTTTATGCTCTGTGGCTTTGAAATAGTAAACATTCTTTCGGCGGTTTTATTGCAATCGACAAGCTTTAAGTCGCCGTCAAACAACAAGTAGGCATCGGAAATGGTGTCAAGCACCTGAACATCTGCCGCGGAGGATAGATCAATAATATTTTCTTGAAGCAGTACCAGAAAGGAAATCACAGCAACCGCAGTCAGCGTGTAAGGGGTAAAGTTCACATAAGCCGAATTAAACGTATTTGAGGAAAGCATAATCATTAGATCACCGACAATCGACAGAATCGTTGCGGTCAAAAGAGCTTGCAATAGCCTCTTATATTGTTTATCCCATTTTCGCAGATACCGAATCAGAAAAACAAAGGTTGCTATGGCACATAGAAGCGAGTAGATGTGGGGCATACGATACAGTAAACCATGTTCAATCCCTAATTTATAGATTGGCTGTGATTCGTCCCACCACTGTGCGGCATAGATAAGCCCTGTACTTGAAGTAGTCCAAAACAGCACTACAATGAAAGCAGGTACACTAAACAAGAGAATACTTATAAGCTTTCTCATTTTAATGCCGCAGTAATCCAGCACGAAGCAAAGGAAAAATGCAACACTGAAAACGGAACCGATGTATTGAAGCTTCAGCGCCGTGAACGCACCATTTTCAGAAAAGCTCATAATTTCCAAAATATGCCCAATGATGAAAAGAAAGAGTGCATAGAGGAACAACAAAAAAAATGATCGTTTCACGCTTTCGCATCGAAAAAGAGTATAGACGGAAACGACCAAAAGTATAATAAGGCAAATCAGTAGTGAGAGCAAAACTATAACAGCAATCATATAGGACACAAGACAGAACATAGCAAACGCACGACCTATCATATAG
>BNZC01000058.1 GCA_026000755.1 Clostridia bacterium | reverse complement strand
TGAATAAGGAATTGTCCAAAATTATGTTTCGGGCAGCGGGCATTCCAACACCGGGGGGGGTACTTGTAAAAAGTGGAAAGATCGCAGGAAACTCCAAGCAAACAAGTACTTACAGTACGCACAAAGCACGTAGCTTGCTGCGGAAGGGAAAATTGCCGCTTTCTATCGAACAGGAAATCGCCTTTCCCTGTGTGGTAAAGCCCTTAAGCGGCGGTTCCAGTATCGGAGTGTCCGTGGCAAGGAATGAGGAAGAATATCAAGCAGCCTTGACAGAGGCCTTTCGTTACGAAACCGAGGTTTTGGTGGAGGATTTTATTGAGGGACGGGAATTTTCCGTGGGTGTCATGGATGGCGTGGCTTTGCCTGTCATAGAGATTGCCCCTGTGAACGGTTTTTATGACTATGAAAACAAATACAAAGCAGGAGCAGCGGTTGAAACTTGTCCTGCTGATTTACCGGAAGAACTTAGCCGACAAATGCAGGATTATGCGGTAGGAGCGGCACAGGCTTTGGGTCTTAAAACCTATTCACGGATGGATTTTATGTTAAATGAAGCAGGAGAAATGTTTTGTCTGGAGGCAAATACCCTACCGGGCATGACTCCTACCAGTCTTCTGCCCCAAGAAGCGGCGGCGGTGGGCATGGATTTTGAAACCTTGTGTGAGCATTTGATTGCAATATCGCTGAAAAAATATGAAGTTTAGTGTAGCGGTCGCTGAAATGTTGCGGGAGCAGTTAATAGCAAGTTCACGAGGCTTGAGTGAATGTTAAAATCGTGAGAAATGTAGTCTCTGAACCGTTGCGGGAGTCTTTGAGGGGATTTTAGAATTGTAAAAAAGAATAGGAGAACCGGCCTATGAAGAATATGACATTAGAGAATATTGCTCTGGCATGTGGAGGGCAGTATGTTGGTGCAAAAGAAAAGAAACAATGTTTTATTTCAGGAGCAGTAACAGATAGCCGTGATGTGGGGCAGGATTTTTTATTTATCGCCGTAAAAGGTGAGCGGGTAGACGGACATCAGTATATCTCCGCTGTTTCGCAAAAAGGTGCTTTGGCGTGTATCGTAGAGCAACCTTTTAAGGAGGCAAGTATACCCTATATTCTGGTGGATTCTTCCCTCATTGCTCTAAAGCAGATTGCAGCGTTTTACCGTCAGCAGCTTGCTATACCTGTGATTGGTATAACGGGCAGCGTGGGGAAAACCAGTACGAAGGAGATGATAGCATCTGTTCTGTCAACAAAATACAATGTTCTGAAAACGGCGGGGAATTTCAATAATGAAATTGGCCTGCCTTTAACGATTTTGCGGATTCGTAAGGAACATGAAGTGGCAGTGGTTGAAATGGGCATTTCTGATTTTGGGGAAATGAGTCGCTTGGCTGAAATTGCTCGCCCTACTATTTGCGTGATTACGAATATCGGTTCCGCCCATTTGGAAAATCTAAAAGACAGGGATGGTATTTTTGCGGCAAAGACAGAGGTGTTTTCCTATTTGACCGAGGGAGCCACTGTGATACTAAATGTAGATGATGATAAGCTTTCTGCTGTGACACAGGTACAGGGCAGGAAACCGATTTTTTATGGACTGAGAGGAGAGGGGGAACAGCGTAAAGGTGAGCAGATTCTTCGGGGGCAGTCCGAGCAGATTGTTGCGGAGGAGGCAGAGGGAGCATGTTTTTGTGCCAAAGCGGTTAAGTCCCTGGGACTTAAGGGGAACATGGCGCAGTTTGTGACACCGGAAGGAGAAATGGAAATCCGGATTCCCCTCCCGGGAGAAGTGCATATCGGTAATGCCTTAGCGGCGGCGGCGGTAGGGCAGGTTCTTACCCTCACCCTTGCTGAAATCAAGCAGGGCATTGAAGCGGTGCAGGCAATTAGCGGGCGCAGTCACATTATAGAAAAAAACGGCATTACCCTTATTGATGATTGTTATAATGCCAATCCCGTTTCCATGCGGGCAGCCATTGATTTGTTGTGTCTGGGAACCGGAAGAACCATTGCGGTACTGGGGGACATGGGGGAATTGGGAGTGAAAGAAAAACAACTTCATTATGAATTGGGAGCCTATGTTGCCTCACAGAAAGTGAGTGCTTTATTTTGCACGGGGAAATTAGCACAGGAAATTGTACGTGGTGCAAAAGAAATGGGGGGGGGTGAAACCTATTACTTTGATTCAAAAGAAGAGCTGATCGAGGGATTAAAGGGTTACGCAAAAGAGGGAGATACTCTTTTGGTGAAAGCCTCCCATTTTATGGGGTTTGAAGAGGTGGTGGATTGTTATCGTACATACGCTCCTTTGCGATAAAGCTTTCAAACAGCTGATTAAAAGCGGAAATATCAGCATTGTATTTTTTCCAAATAAGATAGGTATACGAAACAGGAGCCGCCACTTCTTTTGGCTCTATCCATTTCATTCACAAGAGAATCATTCATTGCGATGTCCGGCACAGCTAAGCATATTTTTCCCTCACACACATTTTTGAACTGTACTTTCTTACTGTTTGGCTTTCTTCTGTCTATTCCAATATCATATTTCCTTATTTTCATATTTTGCAACGCTTAAAAAGGTATAGTACCATTGTAAATTCATCTCGTTGACCCCATAATGTTGATCATAGCTGTTCATCCTCCGCTGTATCAATCCGTTCGTATTCCAATATATCACCGGGCTGACAATCCAAAACATCGCAAATAGCATCCAGGGTGGAGAATCGAATTGCGCTTATTTTGCCTGTCTTGATGTTTGACAAATTTACATTGGCAATCCCGACCTTTGCCGCAAGTTCCCCAAGGGATATTTTTCTGTCAGCCATCATTCTGTCAAGACGTAAAATAATTGCCATCTTCTCCACCTCACAGTGTCGTATCGCTCTCGTTTTGCAATGCAGCGCCATAGTCAAATATCAGGCACAGCACCCAAACGATTCCCGCCGCAAGAAATCCAACAACTCCCGTCACAAATCCAACTGCGAGCAAGGCAATCGCCAGTCGCTTGAACGAACGTACAACATCCTTGCGAAACGGCGAGCCACTATCACGTAAAGTCCGAAAAGTACTTTTGGCATATGCCAACACCACAATGGTAAATGCTGTTCGCAAAACATCGCCAAAGCTGAATTTCAAAACGCCAAAACCCGAAAGATCAACACCAACGCCGACACCAACTTCTCCCATAATAAAGACCGGCATATAGATTTTGAAATCTCCCGCTTTGAGCAATAACGGTACCTCAATATTTTTTCCGCCCACCATAATGGTGTCGGTATGAAGCGCCAACACCGACATAAACCACGAAACAGCTTCTACTGCTCCGGCTACGATGAACGCTACAAATGCGATTTCCAGCAGGATATAGATAACCTTGCTAAAGTGTCTGATATCTTCTGTGTGTTTTTCCATTTTGAAATCCACCTTTCCCTATTTTTCCTGTGTCTGACAGGATAAGAATAGCATAACATGGAAATCAATG
>BNZC01000057.1 GCA_026000755.1 Clostridia bacterium | reverse complement strand
AATATGAACGGATCCTATACTGGTCTGATGAAGATTTGAAGTTTATTGTGGAAGTGCCGGAATTGCCGGGGTGCTTAGCGGATGGAAAAACGCCCACAGAAGCAATTGAAAATTCGGAAGTGATTATTGAGGAATGGTTAAAAACCGCACAAGAAATCGGGCGTGACATTCCGGTGCCAAAGGGGAAATTGATGTATGCGTAGAGGAAAGTAGAAGAACGTTACCATTAGGAGAACGACAGCTTATGTTTAGAAGCCAAACAACTCGCACGATCATACGTGACCACACAATCGACGATTTACCTACACACCATACATTGTTTTCGGACAAAACAACAATGTTTTATCTCCAAGATATTGCGACAAGTACCTTGGAAGAATCAGAAAACAATTTGCGAAAAGCCATTGATGAAATTGGGAATCTCAACAGAACGCTCTATTTTTTTCGTATAGAAGACAGACAAACGAAAGAGCATATCGGAGAAATTGGTTACACCGTAAATGCCTTTACGCCCTTGGGAAAAATAGTTTCCCTTGGCTATTTTATACGGCCGGAATTTTGGGGAAAAGGTTATACAACAGAGGCCTTAAGAGAAGTCATGCGTTACGCTTTTTGTGACAACGATGTCTTTCGAATCTCCTGTGGATGTATCAAAGATAACATTGGCTCTGAAAGGGTAATGATAAAATGCGGTATGATAAAGGAGGCGGATTTTGGGTCCGTTGTCTGGCATGATGGTGAAATGAAAGATAGGGTGGAGTATAGGTTGCTAAGAGACGAATGGAGGAATAAGAATTTGTAAATCGTTGATAACTTTCGAAAAAATGTTGTAGGAAATAAAGTGGGAAATTGTATTTGGAGTAAAACAGACTACCACTGTGCCCTTAAATAAAGAAACATTCGAGTGAAATGGAGGAGAAACTCCCATTTTCAGGAACCTATGTTCCTGAAAATACGCTTTTGGGAGGTTCGTCCGAAATGCTTTAAGCGAGTGATTCTTTTTCAAAGTTCCGGCGGCAGTCTGTTTCTCAAAAGGAAGCCCGCTCCTTATTTCACTCCGCCAACTCCCTCGCTTTCCTACAACAAGCCCGTTGCGCCTTAATCACAGCACTCCGCAAGCCTTCCTGCTCCAAGACTGCCACCGCCTCTATAGTGGTACCTCCCGGGGAGCAGACCATATCCTTTAGTTCTCCCGGGTGCTTTTTTGTATCAAGCACCATCTTAGCCGCCCCCAGAAGCGACTGGGCGGCAAATTCATAGGCCAGATTCCTTGCCATACCATCCAATACGGCGGCATCCGCCATGGCTTCAATAAACAGATAGGCGTAGGCGGGAGAAGAACCGGAAACCCCCGTTACCGTGGGCATTAAGCTCTCCGGCACAAGCTGTGCCTTTCCAAAACAAGCAAATAGAGAAAGTGCCAGAATCTCTTCTGCTTTTTGCACATTTTCATTCAAACACAGCGCAGACATACCTTCACCAACCAGAACAGGGGTGTTTGGCATGGCACGCACCAGCTTGACCGGTCGAGAAAGAATGCGTTCCATTGCCGAAATGGATAAGCCGGTTACAATGCTGATGAGCAGTGCCTCCGGTTTTAGGCTGTCTCCAATTTCTGTCAGCACAATCTGTGCAATATTGGGCTTTACCGCCAAAAATAAAATATCCGCTTGGGCTGTTGTCTGGAAATTATTCGTTGTGGTTTGGATACCATAGCGTTCCTGTAAATGCGCCAATTGCAGTTCGCTTTTGTCGGAAACAATAATCTGGGGGGGGGTAGCTTGCTTAGAAGCCAAAATTCCACCGATAATGGCGGAAGCCATGTTGCCGCCGCCGATAAAGCCGATTGTCTGATTCATGAGTTTTCCTTTCTTTCATTCGTGCTTGTTGTCTAATCTTGATTCTAGTTTAACACAAAAAACATCAAAATCAAAGCTTTTCTTTTTCTCTAAAGTGTGCTATGATTAAGTGTAAGTCCAACTTATAAGGAAGCGAGGAACTCTCATGAAGAAAAAAAGAATCGTAATTGCTCTGGGTCATGCCGCTCTCGGCAGCACCTTGCCTGAGCAGAAGAAAGCGACCATGCAGACGGCAAAAGCGATTGCTGATTTTATACAAGATGACTGCCAGTTAGTCATCACCCATAGCAATGGTCCCCAAGTAAGTATGATTCATACGGCCATGGCGGAATTTTGCAGGATTTATCCGGAATATACCGCCACACCCATGTCGGTCTGTTCCGCCATGAGTCAAGGTTATATCGGCTACGATTTGCAAAACGCCATTCGCACGGAATTGTTAAATCGCGGAATCTATAAGCCGGTTACTACCTTGCTGACCCAAGTGACTGCTGACCCCTATGATGATGCCTTTTACCATCCCAATAAGGTCATCGGCAGAACCATGAATGAGCAGGAAGCGGCAGAGGAAGAGAAAAAAGGGAACTATGTGACTCGCACAAAAGACGGTTTTCGCCGTATTGTTGCCGCACCAAAGCCTCTTGACATTGTAGAAATCGATGCAATCCGTGCCTTACTCTTAGCGGATCAGGTTGTGATTGCCTGTGGTGGTGGTGGGATTCCCGTTTTGGTGCAGGAAAATCATCTAAAGGGCGCCAGCGCTGTCATTGAAAAAGATACCGCCGCTTTTGCGTTGGCGGATTTAGTAGAAGCAGATTCCTTGGTGATTTTAACAAATGTAGAAAAAGTATGCCTAAACTACGGCACGGATAGACAAATTTTCCTTGATACCATGACGGTTGCCCAAGCAAAGGAATATAGCGCGCAGGGGCAATTTGAAAGCGGTACCATGTTGCCCAAAATCGAGGCGGCGATTTCATTTATCGGAGATAAAAAGACACGAACAGCCTTAATTACGAAACTCGGTAAGAGCGGCGTGGGCTTGGCAGGGAAAACCGGCACCCTTATTACAGCCTAAATGCCTCCATCTAAGAGCAAACAGACACTGGAATGCAGAATTTCTTTTTAGCGAAACAGCAAACAGCAGAAATGTCTTTCCTAAAGCAAACGGATACAGGAGAATCATTACACTTATGAAACATTTTTTTGTAATCAACCTACATTCCTTTAATAATCAGGCACAGCTATCGGCTGTCTTAGATGACATAACGGCTTGCTTTTCTGACAGCAAGCGCATAGAACACGAGATTTTCCTCTCGCGTTATTCTCGTGCCGCCATAGCCGCCATAGACCGCTATATGTCTGCCCTATCACCTCATGAGGTGGTACGCATTTATGCAGTGGGTGGAGACGGCATCTTGTATGATTGTCTAAATGGAATGATCGTTTTTCCGAATGCGGAGCTTACGAATGTTCCCTATGGCAGCAGCAATGACTTTGTCCTGTCTTTTGGCAAGAATGCCATATCCGAATTTCGCAATATCAAGTCCTTGATAGAGGGTGAATCCAGAAGTGTTGATGTAATTTCCTGCAATTCCAATTATGTGTTGAATCTTG
>BNZC01000056.1 GCA_026000755.1 Clostridia bacterium | reverse complement strand
GACAGGGAGAAACCTATATCCATAATATCGAAAACCACAAGGCAATGCCTTCACTCCATGGACTTTTTTGCATATGCGAATATGTGAATATCTCTCCTGCGGATTTTTTCACCACAAGCAATCCTCATCCGACAAAAATAAATGAAATTATAAAAGATTTACAAGGATTAACACCACGTCAGCTAGACAACCTTGGTGAGATTGTGAAAGATTTGAAGAAAGTTTAGGGGGGGATTTCATAAAATTCCGCTTCAAGTTTTTTTATTCCATTAAGTATATCATTTAACTCAAATCCTGCAGCTACTGTTCGTTATCAGATTTTACAGGTTTCAGCTTTACTTTGTATTGTTCATCGCAATGTCTATTGAACATCACTTCTTTGATTTCGCTTTCAATTCGTACTGACACACCCTTGGATGCATCATAGAGAGCCTTTAAGAGAATGTACATCGTAGTAATTCTTTGTTGTCCATCAATAATAAGCACTTCATTTAAGTCGCTACCACCATTAACATCATCGATATAAACAACTGTTCCGGTGAGGTGCTGACAATCTCGTTCATTGGCTTTCATAATATCTCGGAACAATTTCTCACAGTGAATATTTGACCAATCATAATTTCTTTGATAAACCGGTACCTTAAAAACCCTCTTGTTTTTCTCAAGCACATCTGAAAACAACCACATTCTGTTAGCTTTCATAACGATATCTCCTCCACCCTCAACAACAAAATCATGCACTCAACGTGCTCTGAGAGTATCGCATTGATATTTGCTTGTTTTTTAGCTGCTGAGTTGACGGTTTTGATCTTGTTTTCTTGCTGATAAATCGTCATTTTGACGGTCTCCTTTTTCTTTTATTGCAGCTGTTACCCTTTGCCAATACAACACTTTTTATATTTTTTCCCGCTTCCGCAGAAACAAGGTTCATTTCTTCCAATCTTAGATCTTTTTTTGGGAAGTATGTCATCCTTTTTTAAATCTGAAATGGTTGGGGCTATACCCGAATTAATCAATTTTATTTTCCTTAGACTATATACAACCTCTAATAAATAAAACATAATTGAAAAATTATCGATACACAAATTCGCAAATTCAATCAGAAATAACTCTTCGCTGCGTTTTTGATTTTTAAATGTGATTATTTGCGTTTGATAGTTTATTTCAGAGTCAAAATGTTGAATCGCATTTCTCAGTATAGTACGTAAACTAGCGATTGGTTTACTGAACGGTTCATCTAGAGACAAACACGGAGAGTTCAATTTTGAACCTTTAGTTAAATTATTGAAATCTGACAAACTTTTTCCGTTAATACATTTATTGTAATCGTTTCGCGCGACAATATTATTTAGTGCAACTATTATTCCTATATTGGCTAATATCCATTCGTAACTTTTTGCATAAAAATCAGATAATTCTTCGAAACTGGCTATGCTTATTCCATATTCATCCTTATCTAATTGCTCCAAATTATTAGCATTTCTTAATGAAATTACTGGTATTAGTTGTTCATAAACAGTAGAAAAAGAATCTATCAAAGAAATCATCTTCTTTTCAATTTCATCAAGATTTATTTCTTCATCAACAACAAATTTAATTAATTGTTCTATTTTTCCTTTATCAGCTTTGAAAATTTTCTGATTGAGTTCCATATATGATGATAGAGTATTTCCACCCAAAACAGTCACAACACCGCTAATAGTAAGCAATACTTGATGATTAATAGTTGCTGCATCAAGCTCATTTTTCACATTTTTTATTGGGATAAAATCAAATAATTTAGAGAGTTTTTCGAGCCTGGGATAAAGCAATTTAAATTGTCTATTCAAAAGAAGTCTATAATTTTGTTTTATTACATCCCAATCTTCGACTAAAAAATCTGCAAATCGCATAGATTCTTGTGTAAATTCGTATGAGTTTTTATCATTCGTATAAAATGTTAGATTTCTGATAAACGGCGTTAATTCAGCCTCTTTTATCTTTTTATATTTAATTTTTCGTGTTGGAAATTCTGCAGATAATTCTACAGAATAACATTCCTCGACCTTCGTTGAAATTGGATTAGCATCTGAAATGTCAATCTTATATGGCTCAATAACTACTTTACCATCTATTCTTGTTTCACATTTAGGGCAATGAAAACGAATCGGAATATCGTAAGATCCCATTTGAATTCGCAGGTTTATTATAGTACCGCAAACCTCACAAGCTATAAAATCGTTATGAACCAACTTATTTCCTCCTATAAACCCAATAAATTAATCGCTTAAACTTCATAAAATTCGCGTTTCAAGTCATCATTAATTCTAGATAATACCAGCTATTGCAACCAGTTCAATTGTGAACGCAGTGCGTTCGCTTTTGGATAAGTGAAAAAAATGGACGGACAGGTAAAGTCATTGGGGGGATTGGGGCATATACTACTTAGCTACTTTGCCCTTGTTTCTGTCTAAGCAACCTCAACCTTATTGCCATCCACAGTGATCGTCTGATTATTGGCAATGGGGCACAAATCCAGCGTATCGCCATAATTTGTGATGATTTGCTCGGCAGCTTTCTTAAACGGAAAATTGGCACAGTGCAGCACAATGAAAAAGTACACAACGTCCAGTGCAGTGAAATCGCCACCAACTCTGGCGCATCTGTGGGGTTATCCATGAGCTTTACATATTCGATATTTGGCGCGATAATCATCGAACCGGTCGATGCACCAATGTACAGTTTGCCGCTCGCCGTAATCAGCTTGTCCGTGTCAGTTCGCCGCAGCTCTTGCTGCAGTAAAAAGGTATTGCCGCCTGATACAAAAATATAATCGGCAGCGAAGATTTTCGCTTTGCTCAATCGAATTTTATATCACTTCATCTCGCAGGCTGATATTTCACAACTAACAAAACTATTTACACCTTATTTAAAGTGTCCAACAAAGTGTTGACTCTCCATTTATATTTTAAACGTGTGCAAGTATCTATTGAGATTTATTGGTATTCCCTTCTATCCAAGGATTTAAAACCAAATCATAATTTTCAATAATAAGTATATTGCCTGGGGTTTTATTATTTGGAAACAGTTTTATAGAATCGTGGGTTTTTACTAAAACACCATATTCAACTTTCTTTTTTTTCATAGCTTGTTGCAACAAGGCCATTGAATCATCTATATCTTCATCAGTTTTCTGTATCTTTACTGGTACTGGCAAACCGTTTAAATACTCTTTCAAAAATCCATCAATTCCATTATTCCTTTGAACTACAGTCGCTTCCAATGACTCCAAAATTTGAAGCTCCTTTTTGGATTTTGTTTTGTATTTGTCCTCGCCAATTTTCACAAGATTCGACTCTGATTTTATCATCTCTTCCAAACGTTTCAGAGTTAAATTTATGGCGTCAGCAGATTTATCCATACCAATGAATTTACGACCAAGGATTTTTGCAGCTACAAGTGTTGTTCCACTCCCACAGAATGGGTCTAATACTGTATCATCTAT
>BNZC01000055.1 GCA_026000755.1 Clostridia bacterium | reverse complement strand
GTTCTGGCGGGCAGCCCAAAGGAAATATTACTCAGTCCGCAAATGGTGGCTAAACCCTCCTGTTTACAATACGCAATGGTATCTAAGGCATCCTGAGCGGCACTTGGCTCTGCCGCCGCCGCCGCAACCAAGGCATCTACGATAATGTCTTCTTTTTGAAAACCCAATTCATAGGCTCTTTTAAGGACATAATTAATATTTGTTTTCCGTTCCTCTAAGTCCTTGGGTAGTCCCACCTCCGTCATGGGCAGCAGGATAAACATCGCACCATACTTCTTAACGACCGGAAGCAATTTCTCTAATTTCTCACGCTCACAAGAAATAGAATTGACCAAGGCTCGTCCGGGATAGCGGCGCAAGGCGGCTTCTATAACCTTGGGCTTACTGGAATCAATACAAAGTGGAAGCGAAACCATAGCGATCACTTCTTCCATCACTTCAAGCATTTTCGATTCCTCATCAATGCCCCCCATGCCCACATTGATATCCAAAATAGAAGCTCCCATTTTCATCTGATCCAGTGCCATTTCAGAAACAATGCTAAGCTTGCCCGTGAGGAGTTCCTGCTGCAATTTCTTCTTTCCCGTTGGGTTGATTCGCTCTCCTACCAGAAGAAATTGACCATCCGCGGAAATGTCCACCCGCCCTCTTTCACTTGTAAGGACAGCTCTTTTTGGTGACAGTCCATGGGGGGGGGTATCATTAAATGAAGGTTTATTGATTGCTTCCGGGGAATCAGCGTATTCTCTTCCCTTAGAACCCTCTTCTTTCTCTGCTTTGGGAAAGCTTCCCTTTTCCGCCCCAGTGGCACACGCCTCTGTAAAATCCCCATGGGTTTTTGGCGATTTCATTGCTTCACTATTCCCTGAGGCACACTCTGCATCGCCACAAACATTTACAAGTGCACGAATATACTTAGGATTCGTTCCACAACAACCTCCCACAATGCTCGCTCCTGCGGCAATCAAGTCCTTCATTTGCCGGGCAAATACCTCCGGCGGCAGGTCAAATACCGTCTGTCCATCTACTAATTTGGGCAATCCCGCATTGGGTTTAATGATCAAGGGAATGTCCGCATATTCAGCCATTTCCTTAACCAAGGGCAGCATCCGATCCGGTCCGCAAGAGCAGTTTAGACCAAAGGCATCCGCCCCCAGTGCCTGCATGGCAATCAGGGCTTCCACCGCCCCACTGCCATATAGGGTTCTTCCGTTTTCCTCCAAGGTCATAGTCACAAAGACCGGCAAATCCGTACATTCCTTTACTGCCAAAACCGCCGCCCGCGCTTCCTGCACGCTCATCATTGTTTCTATGACAAATAAATCCACACCTGCTTTTTGGATTGCACAAACCTGTTCCTTGTAGCAGTCCACCAAGTCCTCGAAGTCCATGTCACCCATGGGTGCAAGACTTTTTCCCGTCATGGTCAAATCTCCCGCCACATAGGCAAGTTCTCCTGCGGCACGGCGACTTAGATTTACCAGTGCGGTATTGATTTCCTCTAAACGATCCCGCAGACCGTACTCCTCAAGTTTAATCGCATTACCGGTAAATGTAGGGGCATACAAAATCTGACTGCCTGCCGCAACATACTCCCTCTGCAAATTGAGTAAGGCTTCCTCATGTTCTAAAATCCACAATTCGGGACTGACCCCCGAGGGCATACCCGCTTTTTGCAGATTGGTGCCTGTCGCCCCGTCCAGAAAAATAAGTTCTGTTTGCAATAGTTCCCGTAGATTTCGTTTTTTATCCATCATGCAAGTATCCCCCGCTCTTTCATTTGTTCCATGATTTTCGCTATCATTTTTGCTCGGTTAAAAGGCACCATGAAATAATAACCGTCACCCACATCCTTTAGCTTCTCTGCCAAATCCAAGGCGATTTCAATGCCTACATTCTCCCCCTCCTTGCGGCTCATATCCGGGTGGTAGCGAGAAAGAATTGCATCCGGCACCTTGATTCCGAATACTTCATTTTTGATAAAGGCGGCGTTGCGGTAACTGACTAAGGGCATAATACCGCAGAGGATTTTGGTCTCTACTCTTTCCTTGATATAGGAAATCTTTTCAATATCTTCTTCGCCGAAAATGGGTTGCGTCAGAAAATATTCCGCTCCCGCCACCCGCTTTTGCTCCATACGCTCAATTTCTTTTTCCAGATTTGCCTTGCCTTGATTGACCGCTCCTCCATACACAATGGGATCCTCTGAAAAATATTCTCGGTTCATCCGCTGTACATATTCCATCATGGGAATGGAATGGAAATCAAAAACAGGGGTTACCGTACTGCGTTCCCCGGGGGGCACCGGGTCCCCTGTCACCAGAAGGAGATTCCTTATGCCGTTTAGATGTGCGCCAAATACGGCGGAACCGATCCCCAAACGATTTCGATCCCGACCGGTCATATGGGGCATAACCGGAATTTCCACTTCCGATTGAATCTTTGCCGCCGTCAGGAGGGAATCCGCCCGCATTTTCCCCATGGGAGAATCGGAAAAGGTCAAAAGATCCGCCCCTGCCTCTGCCAAAATCAAGGCGGACTGCATGATTTTTTCTGATTTCCCATCATGGGGAGGGTCAAGTTCTACAATGACAGGTTTTTGTTTCTCCTGTAATTTTCGGTAAAAGAAGTTTCGCTCCTTCTGTAAATGGGTTCCTTCTCCCAGGGCTTTGCATTTCGCAATACGCACTGTGGGTGTACCCATCAGTTCCCCGGAAATCCCTTTAATATAGGCAGGAGATGTACCGCAACACCCCCCCAGGAAATTCACCCCAAGGGCGGCGATTTCTTTCATGTTTTCGCAAAAATAGGCGATATTGTCCTGGTATGCGTTCCTGTCATTCATCAGCTCGGGGTAGCCTGAATTAGGCACAACGGACACGGGCAAATCCATAAAGTCCAATTCCTTTAGTATACGATACATATGGCGGGATCCAATACCGCAATTGAAGCCTATGCCGTCTATGGCTTCTTCCTGAGCCGCTAGGCGAATAATTTCTGCCGCAGATAAGCCCGACCTGGTATAGCCGAATTTATTTAGGCAAAAGCTTGCCATAATAAATAAGTCTTTCTTTTGTTGGTTGTGCTGATGATGGTGCGGTTGACGACTCTGGTGCGGTTGATGTTGGTTCTGTTGTTGGTGTTGTTGGTGCTGGTATTTCTGCTTAGCATATGCAGCTATAGGCAGTATCTCATCAAAATCCGCAAAGGTTTCAAACCATAGAATGTCCGCCCCCGCATCTAAATGGGCATCTGCAATGGTACAGT
This sequence comes from Clostridia bacterium, assembly GCA_026000755.1. Taxonomy (GTDB): domain Bacteria; phylum Bacillota; class Clostridia; order Lachnospirales; family Lachnospiraceae; genus BNZC01. The sequence continues at coordinate 282 of BNZC01000055.1, read as the reverse complement.
ATTCCTCCATGCGTTCTGCATTTGCTAAATCGGTTGCTCCACGAACGGGAATCGGACCGATGTCAGCGGCAATAAAAATGGGGGGGGGTATATCTGTAAAAGGGGCAGTTTCCGAAGTTGCCGGGCCGGATTTTTCCAAAGCAGCGCGGGAATCTCTTCGAAACGCTTCTACTGCCTGCTTTGCAATATAATAAGAAGTCGCTACGTTTTTATAGAGAGTAGCAAGAGCGAGACTTCGTGAAGTGTCGTCACCCTCCCTAGAAGTATGTTTCGGAGGAACAT
>BNZC01000054.1 GCA_026000755.1 Clostridia bacterium | reverse complement strand
AAATCGACATTGCGGCGCAGACACGGCTTAAAACAATCGGAGACAGGGAAATCGCGCACGAAATCATTTTAACGGAGTTGGTCTACTGCTTATCTGCTTGAACAGGAGATTTGCCGTTATCCTCAGCCGGTGCAAACCGGTCTCGGAGTTTGGCGACTTCTTCCTGTACGTTGACCCAGAGAGCGGCGGTAAGATTTTGAAGCGAGTAAGAAATTTCCAAACCGGAATGAGCGTTCGGAAATCGGAATATTGGAAGCACATCGCTCCCCGTGTCCAGTTTCGCACCGAATATGATCGCAGATAGCAAAAGCAGTACAGTCATACCCTCCTCGGTCGAGAGCAACAGATTCGTCATTGACGTAGCGGCAGTAAACGGTGTTAAGCGCATAGCTTCGTCCGGGTCGTCGAACTCACCGACAATGATTTCAATTAACTCGCCGGATTTTATGTCGTGAATTTGCTTAATCAAGTTCAGCCGTTTTACAACGTTCGGATAAAGCCCCGTTTCGCGGCAAACGTCAGAAACAGCGTGATTTGGGTCGGGAATGATTCCAAGCATATAATCAGCGGACACATTGCATTTCACGCAAATTGACTTTAAGACGGCAATGTCAGGTGTCCGAGCCTCTTGTTCGTAGTAACTCATCGCTCCGCGAGAAACACCGACGAAATCAGCGAATTGACCTTGATTCATTCCGCGAGCTGTCCGCAGTTTGCGTATTCTCTCTGAAAATGTATAGCTTAGGGTGTCGTTCATAATGACCTCCGATTTACTATGGTATGTTTTTATCATATCACAACAAACGTGAGAAAACAATGGCGAACTTCGTGACCGTTCGCACAACATTGTTGAAATTTCAAGCAGCATATTGACAAACGTGAAGTAATATGTTATACTAATAACAGCCGGGAGAACTTCGTCCGACTGGTGTACCGTGACAACTGAATATTACAACATCAAGTACAGTAAATCCGTTATGCTGTGCGCGACGACCGCTTGTAATGGGCGCGAGCGCGGGAAGTGCGAACTTCCTCAAACCAAAGGCGTGGCGGTGATAATGATACTACCTCCGAGAAACCGGAGCCGGATAGTTCGCAGGAACAGACCGGGGAGGTAACGTGCGGGTGAGATAGACCGTGGGAACTTTCGTGCGAGCAAAAATGTTCGGCTTGGTGTTGAGCAATTCCAAATCCCGTACAGACGGGAAAATAACTTCTAATCTTATTATTTTCAAAAAAGGAGACCAATCAAATGCTGACAACCGCTATAAAAAGCGTGGCTAAAACCGCCGTCAATGACGAGCGTGAGCCGGTAAAGTTGCAAAAGCGGATTGGCTCCACCGTGTACACAATCACAGTGTATGCCAATCCCCACGCAACGGAAACAATGGAGCAGAAACTGCTCCGACTGGTTGAAAGCGAGGTGTTAAAAGATGCCTGACTTTCCATCACAAAACCTAAGTGCCGCAAATGTTACCGACTGCCCAAAGGAGCAGACGATGAACAAAAAACTCACAGTATTATACCAACGGCTCTCGAAAGACGATGATTTACAACAGGGCGAGAGCAGCTCAATTACAAATCAGCGCAATATGCTCATCAAATACGCAGAGCAGAACGGGTTTACTCCGTACATCTGTCTAAGCGATGACGGACGAACGGGAACGAATTATGATAGACCCGGTTGGCAGGAACTTATGGCAAAGGTCGATGCCGGAGAGGTAGGCGCAATTATCCTCAAAAGTCTTGACCGAATGGGGCGCAACTACCTTGAATCCGGTATGTTCCGCGAGGTCTTTACGGAAAAAGGCATACGGCTAATTGCCGTGAATGACGGCGTTGATACATTCGACCACCCCGATGATTTCATACCGTTTCGGGAAATCATGGCCGAGTATTATGCCCGCGACACATCTCGTAAAATAAAAAGCGTTCTCAAGAATAAGGGACGCGACGGAAAACCGCTGACAAATAATCCGCCGTATGGGTTTATTAAGGATCCGAATGACAAGAACACTTGGCTTGTGGATGAAGCGGCGGCAAGTGTGGTGCGTAACATTTTTCAGCTCACCATTGACGGCAACGGTCCGTATAAAATCGCACGGATTCTGCACGACAGAAATGTTGAGCGTCCGTCGTATTATCTTGCGACAAGAGGGCGCGGCAGCAACCAGTCAGACTGCGACTATGACAATCCCTGCGCATGGAATGGTCGCACGATTACTGAGATGATTGCAAAGCCGGAGTACGCAGGACATACGGTAAATTTTCGGACAAACAAGCAGTCTTTCAAATCGAAGAAAACTACAAAGACCGACCCTTCCGAGTGGCAGATTTTTGAGAACACACACCCGAAAATCGTATCACAGGAGACATGGAACGTGGCGCAGAAATGCCGCGAAACGGTGCGCCGCACGAATGACGCAGGAGAAGCAAATGCTCTGACCGGGCTAATATTCTGCTACGATTGCAAAGGTAAAATGTATCACCACAGCACAAGGAAACGCAGGCACTACGTCACCAAATCCGGAGCCGAACGCACCCGCAACAACGGCGACTATTACAGATGTTCAAGCCAATCATTAAGTAGTAAAAAGTTCACTTCCGAGTGTAGTACGCACCACGTCAGCACGACGGTTGTGCGCGAAATCATACTCGCTATTCTCCGCAGTACAAGCGGGTACGTCCGCACGCATGAATCTGAATTTGTAGAGCGCATCCGTGAATCATCGTTGCTCCGACAAGGCGAAACGGTAAAGGCACACAAAAAGGCAATTACGAAAAACGAACGCCGTATCGCCGAACTCGATCAGTTGATTACCGGATTGTACGAAAGTATGATAAAATCGCTCATTACCGAGGAACGGTTCAAGCAGATGTCAGAGAATTACGAGTGCGAGCAGTCCGAGTTGAAAGTGCTAAATGCTAAGCTTCAAACCGAACTTGGCGAGTATGCAAATGACAGCGTTAAGGCGGACAAGTTTATCAAACTGGTGCGCCGCTTCACGAACTTTGAGGAACTCACGAACGCTATGATAAATGAATTTATCGAGCGTATCGAGATTCACGAGGGCGAGTGGACGGAGGCTGACCCAAAGACAGGTTACAAGGGTACGCGCACTCAAAAAATTGACGTGTACCTGAAGTATATCGGGGACTTTAACGTGCCGGACACACGGACGGAAGAAGAAATTGAAACTGACCGCATAGCCGAAGAAAAGCTAATCAAAAAGCGAGAGTGCAACCGCCGCTATATGCGCAGGAGATGTGAAAAACGCAAAGTAGCCACGCAGAACGTGAGTGCGTAAAGGAGGAACCAAAACCAATGATTAAAAACAAAAAAACGAGCGTTATATCGGTGCAGGACGTTGAAATCACCATTGCATCATTCGACACGGACGATTACATCAGCATTACCGATATGGCAAAAGCCAAAGGCGGTGATTCCCGCGCCGCCGACATCATCAAGAACTGGATTCGCAACCGTACAACGCTTGAGTTTCTCGGAACGTGGGAAAAGATGTTCAACCCCGATTTCAAAGTGGTCGAATTCGACCACTTTAAGTCGCAGGCGGGACTTCCGACATTCGTGTTGAGCGCAAAACAATGGATTGAGAAAACCGG
>BNZC01000053.1 GCA_026000755.1 Clostridia bacterium | reverse complement strand
TAGTGCGTTTCCTCCGTTCTGGTATCATAAAGGAAATGCGGCTATGGAAGTTTTCCGTGGCAAACAATATGGTGATTTTGCTACAGGGTACAAAGAGAAAGCTATCGAAGCATATAACTGCTTTCATCAAAAGCATTTCGAGTTTCTGCGAGAGGATGTTATTGCTGCTTCCTGTTGCATTGAACACATCTCATTACTTGAACCGAATGATGTTTTTGTTAAAGAATTATTGCGTCAGGCTGTGCGCCTTGCAGGTGATAACTACGATGTTCTACAACAAAGTATCTTTGTAAATCTTCAGCTAAGAAGATTTAGTGAAGTGATTCTTCCATTGCGTGAAATGATAGCAAACGATTATAATGTAGGACTTAACGGGATTCTTTTGAGTAGAATCTATTTTACACGGTCAAATCAAGTTGAGTATGAAAAGCTCCGTGCCATCGCCGGCGAGGATAACGTATTACCGTGGTCAAACGATTCAGATATGTCGGAAAAACTGTTAATGGACACACGCAAGTCCAAGCTGACAAATGAGTATCGCATTATGGCGCAACGAATGATTATGAGACTCAAGTCGAACAGGTCCTCAACTGACACAAACGGTATCTATCGCGGATTCCAAAATGTTTCTGCTTCTATGTTAAGATATTGTAGAGATGCCAAAAATCTCGCAATAAAATTCAAAACTGCTGAAGATAAGCTCAAACAGGCGATTGTTACAGTAAATGATAAATCACTAAGGGAGTTTTTCGAGTCGTGCCAGCAGGTTAACGCTGAACTCTTAATTACAGAATTTTCTTTGCAAATGGCAGAGGAAACACCCAATCTCATTGAGAAGATGGGGCAGGTCGCTAATTCATAGTTGTCTTTAATCTGACAAACTATCATAGGAGGTATCCAAAATGCCGACTTTTTACATCATTGGAATCGATAAGTCAATTTCGGAGTATTCCGAAAGACTGATAGAACTAATTAGTGAGTACGGTGTAGAAGCTATGCCTTGCACGCTCGAAGAATATCAAGATATGAATTCATTAGTCGATATTTTAGGAAATGGAGCAAAATTTATCTTCTTAGGAACTAACTCATTGAAACAATCTGCTGTGCCAAGTATAAATTCTTGGAAATACGAACGATTTGGTTGTCGTATTGGTTGGACTGGAAACAAGTGTGTGATTTTTGCACGAGATACTGACTTACCGTTTTCTGATCACAAGGAATTTAGAGATTATTGCAGAGGATTACAACTTGAATATTCTGATGTAATTGTTCCACCAGAAAATCCTATTGCCGAAGGATTTGAAGTGCTCAAAAAGATTTTTACGGATAAAAAAAACAAGTCCGCACATCGTGCTCAATATAGTGTGCTAATACACGAGTTTATGGATGATTATTTTAATGAGTTTATCAGTTCTGAAAATGATGAAAATGTTGACTCAGAAGATGCTGATATACCACCAGATATAAAGAACCTTTTGAAAAAACTGAAGGAAGCAGCATTAGCGAATTTAACGCGGAAACAAGCAACTTGGTGCCATATAACAATTCACACCGCCGCATTGGCTTGTTCCGCAGTTGCGTTTATTCCGATACCGGTTGCAGACGCTATTCCGATAACCTCCACCCAAGTTGCGATGGTTATTGGATTAGGCAAAGTATTCAATAATAAAATAACCAAATCCGATGCTCAAATACTTTTGAAAACGGTTGCTGCTCCTCTTGCTGGTCGTGTGATTGCGAAAAATGTTTTCATCTTTGTTCCGGGTGTCGGTTGGGGAATCAACGCTGCTATAGCAGGGACTATTACTGAGATTCTTGGATGGACAATCGCAAATGACTTCGCAACAAAAAATAAACCGATGGAGAGTTGAAACTATGGGTAAGAAAAATGAGTATCGTTTTTCTTATGCCTATTCATAGGCGTATTATGATACACAAATTTTATGAAGGCAGAATCACTTTTGAGGATATTATACCTGTGTACGAATGGATTGTTGAGCAAGCATATATCTCGCCCAATGTCATTTGGCAAACGACATTGGGCGAGATATATCAAACGACGCTGGATATGTCACTCATAAAACTATGCGAATCACTGTGTGAATACGTTGATTTATAATCCGAATGAAATCAGGGAGGCAACTATATTGAAATTTGATGCCAGCGAACTGGCTACTCTACAAAATGAAGTGTATAAAATACAGGGAATAAAGCCGTTTACTGACAAATATGCTTTTTATTATGATGAAACAAATAATTGTAGGAAGTTTCGACTTGATGCTGAAAAGAATGATGGGGTAAATAATGCGGAGTCACTCACTCACGACTTTATTTTAGGAGGGGTATGCTTTGATGTCGCATCTACACCTCAACTGAATGGGATTATTGACAAAATTAAGCCCAAACAATGTAATACTGAATTTAAGTCTGCAAAACATTTCCCTAAAGTAGCGAATTGTTCGGATTTTATACAATTTCTAAAATGCGACAGTGTCGTGTCACTATTGGACTGGTTAGATGAAAATGAAAAAATATATATTCACTACATCTGTCTAAATAATCTCTATATGTCATTGGTAGATATTGTGGATAGTTGTGAACATTCAGAGTATTTTAATCGCGAACTTAAAGTTTCCCTGTATAATGCTGTTAAAACCAATCAAATTGAGTTTCTGAGGATACTTAATCAATACAATTACCCAGACATCAAAAATGACGATGTTGATAATTTCTCACGAGAACTCTGTGATTTTATATCCGAAGTCATCGACAATGACTACAATTTTCACCTTGAATATCTGAGGCAAATCCTAAAATCATCTGGTAAGAGAGGCGAGTTAGTTTTTATCCAAAACAACAACGGTCTTACATTGATTGATGAAAGCGAATATATCAGCCTTTATGTGAATCGAATTGTCACATTTCCTGCTGTTGCTCACTATTTAGACAAGATTACAACGGTAGAAAACTCTTTTGAAAAGTACGAAAATATACCCCAGTACAAATTCGTTGATTCTAAAGACGAACCATTTATCCAAATGAGTGATGGGATAATCAAAGTTCTATCAAATCTGTTTTATTTTTTAGATACGCCATATGTGCTTGATTTCAAGGATGGTTTTGATAAAGAACAGATTAGGTCAATGAAAATAATTAGGTCTCTACTAATGCGTAGCGATAACAAGAGTAAGTTATTTATCCAAAACCTGTCCCCGGATTTTGCAGAGCGATTTAATATCTTGTCGGAATTTTGTAAACAATAATTCGCTAAAACGATAATGCATTTAATTGGCTTATGGGGAGAAAAATTGCACTCTCACCCGCAAGCTCCATAGGATAACATTCACACGGTCGCAGTCGGCACCAAGTCTCAAAAGTCGCAGTTTAATCGTATCTGCCAGTCCGTCCTCCGCAGACTGAAATAAGATACTTGCGGGTTTGCGTTTGCTCTGGTTACACTCCCACGGGAGAGGCTCACCGCACGTAAGTGCGGCGGCAATCGTAAGCATACGATTGGACTTCCCCACGTTCCCGTCCCCGGCACAGATTACAAGTTTGCCGAGGGGGAACTGAGGCCAACGAGGAACTTGACTTCTTCTTCCTGTATCTCGCTGACTTTTGTGATTTTGAGTTTGTTCATTAGCGGTCTACCTC
>BNZC01000052.1 GCA_026000755.1 Clostridia bacterium | reverse complement strand
TGCCAATACCGTAACAGGAGAGGGTGTAACAGGAACTACGCACCGTGGGGAAACCACAGTAAATGGTGCCACAGCAGGAACTCTTAAGGGAACAACCACAAACACAGCTCCCGGGGGCGTAACAACCAATGGCACAAGCGGCACAAGCGGCGTAGTGAACAATGTAACCAATGATGTAGTAAAGGGTGCAGAAACACTGGGTACAGAAGTGAAAAACGGTGTAAAGGGAACGACTGTAAATAATAACAGCGTAAACAATGGAACCGTTCCAAGTACAAAAAGCGGCTTAAATGGGGCAATTAACAATCCGGCGGTGCCGGAGCAGACCGGTACACCGACACCAACACCGACGGTGGGAACACCTGCGACAAGGTAAAAACGGTAGGGTGGATAACAATTTCAGCTCTTGGAACTTGTGTTTCAAGAGCTGAAATCTTTATTATTATACCAGTGCCGCTTAAATCATTTCATCAAAGGTCACCAATCGGATGTTCTGCGGCAATCCGAATATTCAAAAAAGAAATCTGCCTTAGGGTTTTGAGCATACCACCCTCACATACCGCCCTTCCTGCCAGTCCAATGCGATGACCACCGAAAAGCGTTAAAAATCCGCTCCTGATTTCTTCTTCAAAGGCATAGAGGGAATACGTGCTTGCTGCGGATAAAATATCTGTAACATCCTGCTTTTTTGTTATATATACCTCCCCCCTTTCCTGCATGAGTCTTATGTTTTTTTGATTTATTTTTTCTTGGTTTATGCTTTCTTGCGTTATTCTTTCCTGATTTATGTTTTCTTGATTTGTTTTTTCTTGATTTATCTTTGTCAAGCTCTCCTCTTTCGGATTCCAGAAAAATTCCCCACCGCCTCGATACAACAACAGAGGCTGTCCTGCTCGAAGACGTATTTCCTCCGGCCTGTCTACTCCTGCAAAACACGCAGCGGCAAACACACGCAAGTGAGGCGGAAATATAGGAATGACAGTTTCCATAGGCTGTGACCTCCTGTTTTTGCAGATTCTGTAGATTCTGCTTATTGTATTTGTATATGTATATGAGAGCAACAAAGATTTATGACCAAGCTTTCTCCCGAATACTCGAAAATAAAAAATCGACTTCTCACAAGCAACACCTCCGCTGCTGTGAAAAGTCGATTTTTGTAATCGTTACTATTTATAGTTAATTTGAAAACGGCTGCCCGTGAATAACAACTTGCAATCACTTTGATTTACTCATCCAAAAAACGTACTCCTGATTTGGATGATTTGGTCTTTTTAATCTCTTTTTCCTTGGGTCTGTCAATGGCTCCGCTAAAGGAATTTTGTAATTGTTGGCGGCACTTTCCACAAAAACGCCCGGTTTTAATCGGTGCACCACAATTTTCGCACTCCAAGAAAACGGGGGAAGAATCAGAGAATGACAAACGCTCTTCTCTCACCCATTGCTTCAATTGTTTGGTGGTTACCTCGTTAATTTCAGCTACTTCATCAATGGCTGTATTGGGGTATTCCCGCAAAAAGTCCTTGACTTTCATAAATTTCTTCTCTAGTGCATCCTTACAAGACGGACACATCAACATACCGGATACATAATTAAACAGTTTTTTGCAACTCTTACAGTTTCTTACTTCCATTTGGACTTCCTCCTGTATTTAAGGGATATGAAGATGTTCATGGAGCTAAACTCATAAAGCTCACACAACTAAGTTCGTGTTGCACACTCTCACTTAATACCCATTTCCTATACTCACACTTAAGAAATACACCCTCTGCACACCACCTGTCTTTAAGGTCGCCGCTACCCCGTCTATCGTACTGCCTGTTGTATATATATCGTCAATAACGAGGACATTCTTTAGTTGTACCCCGGTTTTTCTCATTCTAAATGCAGATCTTAGATTTTGTTTTCGTTCCCTACCGCTTACTTCCTTCTGCGGTTTCGTATCCACACAGCGAATCAGAACATCTGTTCGAACCGGTATTCCCACACGCTTCCCCAATTCCCTTGCCACAAGTTCCGCTTGGTTATAACCCCGCAGTTTCTTTTTTCGTTTATGGAGCGGCACCGGCACAATCACGTCAATCTGTTTCCATCTGATCCATTTCCCATGTTTTTTGCTCAGTTCTCTTGCATAAAAGCTTGCATATTCCTGCCTATCCCTATACTTAAAACGGTACATGGACTCCCTGACCTTGCCCTTGTAAGCCCATAATGCCTTTCCCTGTTCAAATTGGTGGGGTTTTCTAATACAATCTCCGCAAAGTTCACTTCTCTCATCAAAGATACTTTTCCCACATTTCTTGCAAATCGGCTCTGTGAGGGGTGTAACGCTCTTTTCGCAATCCTCGCAGAGACGGCAGTCTGTTCTCCCGCTAAAAGAGGGGAGGACTTTGTCACACAATGGACAACGTCTTGGGTAAATCAAATTCAGTAATTGTAAAAAGACGAACTTCCCTTTTATTATAAGCTGTTTTCTTGGAATCATTCTTACCTTTCCAAGCCATGATTCTATTTTATTCGTCCCACAGGCCACGCTCCTTATGGGAAGAACTCTGTTACTATTATGCTAACATCATCCTGTCATTGGCAAATTCCCCGCCGCTGGCTTCTTCGAACTTCGCCATCAAATCCGCCACCTTAAGTTTTTTCTTCGCTTCACCTGCCACATCGTAAATAATCTGTCCTTCGTGCATCATGATCAAACGATTTCCCAAACGAATGGCATCTTTCATGTTGTGGGTCACCATAAGGCTGGTCAACTGATGTTTGCCCACCAGCTCTTCTGTTAAATGCAATACCTTTGCCGCTGTTTTGGGGTCTAAGGCGGCTGTATGTTCATCCAACAAAAGCACCTTTGGCTTTTGCAAGGTTGCCATCAAAAGGGTGAGTGCCTGCCTTTGTCCCCCTGATAAAAGTCCAACTCTGGCTGTCATGCGCTCTTCTAATCCCAATTCTAATGTCTTTAAGGCTTCGTGATAAATTTCTTTTTCTTTGTGGGTAACGCCCCAACTTAAGCCCCTGCGTTTTCCCCTACGGTATGCCATTGCCAGATTTTCTTCAATCTCCATATCGGCTGCTGTTCCCATCATGGGGTCTTGAAACACACGCCCAACATAGGCGGCTCTCTTATAATCCGGCTGTCTGGTGACATTTTTTCCGTCAATTAAAATTGCACCGGAATCAATGGGATATACACCTGCAATCAAGTTAAGTGCCGTTGATTTTCCTGCACCATTTCCGCCGATTACCGTAATAAAATCCCCGGGTGCCACTTTAAGACTGATTCCATCCAGAGCTTTTTTTTCATTTATGGTGCGACGAAAAAAAGTTTTTCTTACATTTTTTAATTCTAACATTCCCCTCGCACCTCTTACTCTTTCATTTATTTCGATTCGATTCCATTATGGCGGGGCGAAAAAAGTTTTTCCAACATCCCTCTTACACCTCAATTTTCGGTCTATTTCGGTAACGCTCCAGTAAAACGGGAACGCCCAAGGCAATCGCTACCAACACCGCCGAAAAGAGCTTCAGATCCGTGGTCGTTACAATACCAATCTGCAATACGATGGCAATGATGATTCGGTAAATGACAGAACCTAAAATCGCCGAAACCATCTTCATTCCAAAGGATTTCCCCCAACCAAGCAATACATAACCGATAACGATAGAAGCAAGACCCACCACAATCTGACCCTGTCCCATATTGACATCGGCATAGCCTTGTGTCTGGCAAACGAGAGCG
>BNZC01000051.1 GCA_026000755.1 Clostridia bacterium | reverse complement strand
CTTATCACCATTTCGATTTGTCTCGTCATTGGATTGAGTGTAGGTAGTCTTTTCGCACAACCGGTAGCCGATGGTATGCTTCAAAATCAAATGGAAGCTTCAAATCCAGTGGATAATACGCAGAATAGCGTAGCGGTTGCGATTGCGAACGGCAGTGGCGGTTCAAGTGCCGATAGTGAAGAAACGCTTTCGGAAATGAAGGTTTCTCTCACTTATGATGCAGTTGCTCAGGTGGTCGGAATCGCATTGCTGCTTGGTTTGTTGTCCGGCGCAGCAGGACTTATTTATATCCTGCGATACGAGCCAATGAAAATTCTATCAGAAAGGAACTGAGAAATATGAATGTATTAAGCTTAAAACGGGTTTCTTATCAGTATGAAGGCACAAGCAGGAATGTATTGAAGGAGCTTGATGTAGAATTTGCACAAGGGAAACTCTATGCGATCATGGGTAAAACAGGATCAGGAAAATCTACACTTCTTTCGCTGATCTCCGGGCTTGGGCTTTGCAGCTCGGGTACGATCGCTTATGCAGGAACCGATATGCGGGAGATTGATCGTGACAAATACCGTGCGAAAAGCATTGGTGTTATCTTCCAAGGATACAATTTGCTCACCAATGCAACGGCTGTAGAGAACATGGTACTTTCGATGAACATAAGTGGGGTTAAGGAACCAAAGAAAAAGGAATATGCCTATGTACTTTTAGAGCGTGTCGGGATTGACCGGGAAACGGCGGATCGGAAAGTTTTGAAACTCTCCGGCGGTGAGCAGCAACGAGTGGGGATTGCCCGTGCGTTATCCCATGACCCGGACATTGTTATTGCTGACGAACCAACCGGAAATCTGGATGGCGATACCGAGGATAACATTATGAAAATCCTGCGATCTTTGGCACAAGAGGAAAACAAGTGTGTCATTATCGTGACGCATTCAAAAACCGTGTCTGTTTATGCAGACGAGATATGGGGACTCTCCGGCGGCAAGTTGGTATTTGTGAAAAATACTTAATAAAAAATGTGGGAGGAGATCATTGAACTGTCCGAACTCCTTCACATGGGGCTAAGTACGCAATATGCACTTAGCCCCACGAATTCCTTGTACTTTCCCTATACTTTCTCTACCTCTGCTCCATAGGTACATACTCCCTATGTGCCTGAACATTCTTATAAGCCGGTCGCATAATCTTCCCATTGTAAGACAATTCTTCCAAGCGATGAGCGCTCCAACCGGAAATACGGGCAATGGCGAAAATCGGTGTGTACAGTTCCAAGGGCAAATCCAACATGCTATAGGCAAATCCGGAGAAGAAATCCACATTGGCGCTTACACCTTTATAAATCTGCCGATCGCCGGAAATAATCTCCGGTGCCAGTCGTTCCACTAAGGAATACAGGGCAAATTCTTCTTCCATGCCCTTTTCCTTGGAGAGCCTTTCTACAAAACGGCGGAACAGGATGGCTCTGGGATCGGACAGAGAGTACACCGCATGACCCATACCGTAAATCAAACCCGCCTTGTCAAAGGCTTTTTTATGTAACAGAGCTTCCAGATAACGTGAGACTTCGGCTTCGTTACTCCAGTCTTTCACGGTCTTTTTCATGTCCTCAAACATCTGCACCACCTTGATGTTTGCACCGCCGTGCTTGGGACCCTTTAAGGAGCCTAGAGAAGCGGCAATGACCGAATAGGTATCCGTTCCGGACGAGGAAACCAGATGTGTGGTAAAGGTGGAGTTATTTCCGCCGCCATGTTCTGCGTGTAAAATCAAAGAAATATCCAAAAGCTTCGCCTCTAGTGAGGTGAATTTGCTGTCAGGCCGCAAGGTATGCAGTATGGTTTCTGCGGTAGAATGAGCAGGATTCGGATGGTGGATAAATAAACTCGCACCATCATGATAATGCTTATAAGCCTGATAACCGTACACGGATAACTGGGGAAACATACTGATTAACTCCAGGCATTGGCGCAGTACGTTTTCAATGGATATATCATCGTCAAATTCATCGTAGGAATACAAGGTCAAGACACTTCTGGCTAAGGTATTCATCATATCACGACTGGGTGCTTTCATAATAATATCTCGCACAAAGCCGGTAGGTAAGGTGCGGTATTTTGTTAAAATATCACAGAAATTACTCAATTCCTCCCTGGATGGCAGATGCCCAAATAAGAGCAGGTAGCTTGTTTCCTCAAATCCAAAATGATTATCATCCGACAATCCTTTGATAATATCCTTTACATTATAGCCCCGATAGAATAATTCACCATGGCAGGGCATTGGCACACCGTCTACCAGTTGTGTCGCCTTGACATCGGAAACTTCGGTTAATCCCACTAACACACCCTTGCCGTTTAAGTCACGTAAGCCTCGCTTTACGTCATATTCTGCAAATAAGGCAGGGTCAATGGTAGCGGCTTCCCGGGACAGCTTGGCCAAGCGTTCGATTTCCGGCCGGATTTCCTTTATTTCAAAAAATTCACTCATGTTGTACCTCCTATAAGAACCGGCGTTATGGATCAGTAGTCTTTCCAGATTGCAAAAGAGCAGAGTCCAAGTACGTCCAAGTATTATTATAGCGGAAAACAAAGGAAAAATCAAGTTTTTTGTGAATAGTGACATAAAACCATAACAAACCGAGCATACTACTTTTGAAAATGTATAATGTCGGTAGACTGATTCGCAGAATCATGATATAACAGTTCCATGGTTGAAAGGAGAGCAGTATGACTAAGCTTAGTTGCACAGCAGGCAATTGTTCCTATAATCAGGAAAAATATTGCTGCAAAGGAGAGATTGTAGTGGAGGGAACCGTCGCAAATGAATCAAAAAACACTTGCTGTGGAAGTTTTAAGGAACGAAAGGAAAACACTAGCAATGCCGTTTTACATCCCAGTCAAAGTATTGATGTGGATTGTGAAGCAAAAAAATGCGGATTTAACGAAAATTGCAAATGCACGGCAAAGCAGATAGGGATTGCGGGGGCAGGGGCGGCACGTTGTGAAGAAACCGCCTGCGCAAGTTTTTCTTGTGGAAGTTTTGCATAAAAAAACCGAGAAATCGCCTCTAAAATTTGGCGATTTCTCCATCTTGCAAAAGAGGAAGTTTTATGGTATGATGGCGATAGGAGTAAATGTGTACCTATTCAAGCCAATCAGGAGGACAAAACCAATCAATGAGAAAAAAATCACACATATCCTTAGCAAGACACCTTGTATCCGGTATCAGTGAACAAGATTTACATAAACACAGAAAAGCATTTTATCTCGGCAATATCCTGCCGGATTGCAAACCTTCTTTCATTACCACCAAGCATGAGATAGAAGGAACTTTCGGTCAACTAGCGGATCGGATTAAGCGTCTAATAGAGGGAGCCGATTACTCGAATCTTCGGGTGTTTTATCGGGATTTTGGTCAAGTTGTTCATTACATTGCAGATTACTTTACCTTTCCCCATAACGAACACTATGAAGGATCCCTAAAGGATCATTGTATGTACGAGAAACACTTAAAGAAGAGCATAAAGCAGTATTGCGGCAGCAGTGTACCTGTTATGACAGGAGAGGGCGTAGATGCTTTAGCAACAGCGGAAGCCATTTGTGCATTTATACGAGAGGCACACAGCCTGTACCTAAGGGTGAAAACCAATGTGGAAGCAGATGTGAGATGGATTGTAACCTTGTGCCAGAAAGTGGTAGAAGCGATTATCGCCGCAACCAGAAATTACAGACAGTCTTTTGCATAGAGGAAAGTCGTTT
>BNZC01000050.1 GCA_026000755.1 Clostridia bacterium | reverse complement strand
AGCTCCACCATGGACTCAAACAGCACCCCATAGGTTTGTTGATAAAAATCCTCTTTGAGCAAGATTTCAGAAGCCACCACAATGGCCTCCTTATCCATAATCATAGATCCGATCACCGATTGCTCCGCTTCTATGCTGTGAGGCATGATACGCTTAATAAGTGCTTCCTCCATAGAATGTTCCTCCATTTATCTATATCAGTTGATGCAAAGGAAATACATGAAACGACACACTTCTCTTGGCATAAGGCTGTTCGCACAAGAAATTACCCCTCTACCACTTTTACCCGGAGTTGTGCCGTTACTTCCTGATGTAGTTTCACGCCTACTTCATAAGTACCCAATGCCTTTATTCCCTCTGACAACAGCAATTTTTTCTTATCCAATTCCAGATTCAACTGTTCCTTCGCCGCCGTTGCTACTTCTTTCGCAGAAACAGAGCCAAAGATTCTACCGCCCTCGCCTGTTTTGACCTTAATCTCCACTTGTTTTTCCTTAATTTCTTCTGCCAGAGCCTGCGCCGCCGCTAATTTTTCCTGTGCCAATTTATCGCTGTGTTTCTGTTGCAACTTTAACTCGTTCAGGTTTTTCTGTGTAGCTTCCACCCCAAGCTTCTTTGGTAAAATCAAATTTCTGGCGTATCCGTCACTGATATCTACCACAGCATCCTTTTTTCCTAAGGATTTTACATCTTTCAAAAGTATAATTTTCATTTAATTTTCCTCCATACCAGCTAACACGTCTTTCCCTGCCACTTAATCCAATTTTGACTTCCCTCTTACTTTTTCATCTTTCTTACTTACACATCAACATCTTATTTTCTGTTATTTAATCTAGTTTTAACTTTTATTTACCTCTTTTTCTCATACATCTATATCCCCATCTTCTATCATTTGATCTAAAGTACCTTCAATTTTTTCTTTTACCTCTTCTAAACCGGCTCCCTCAAACTGAGCACCTGCCACATTTAGGTGACCGCCGCCGCCTAAGCGTTCCATAACAAGCTGTACATTGATTTCATCGATGGAACGAGCACTGATAAATACCTTGCCATTATACTCCGTCAGCACAAAGGAGGCTTTGATGCCTAAAATATTTAACAACTCGTTGGCTGCTTGTGCGCCCACCACGGTAGGACTGTCTAAGGTTCCTGCGGAACACATGGAAATGGCAAATCGTTCCCTGTAAATCTGTGCCAAACGTACCACCTCAGCTCGAGCCTTATATGCCGCCATATCGTTTCGCAACAGCTTCCTTACCCGTGTAACATCCGCTCCGGAACGTTTCAAATACGCCGCCGCTTCAAAGGTCCGAACACCTGCCTTTGTCATAAAATTATTCGTATCGATCAAAATTCCTGCATACAGGCAGTCTGCTTCCTTTGGATCTAAGCGGATATTTTCTGTAAAATACTGCAATACTTCCGCTACCATCTCACAAGCGGAAGAAGAATAGGTTTCTATATAGGAAAGCACGGGATTTTTAATGGTATCACTGCTTTGCCTATGATGGTCAAATACCACAACAAGTTTCGTGCGATTTAAGAGTTCCGGGCATTCCGTCATGTCGGGGCGATTACAGTCTACCACCATAAGGACGGTTTTTTGATTTACCAACTCCAGTGCCCGCTCTTTATTTACAAATATATCCGCCGGGTATTTCTTTTCCTCACGGAAATTATCCGCAAAAGGGCGTATGGAAGCTGCAATCTCATCTAACACAATATGCGCCCGCTTGCCTAAAACCCTTGCCGCACAATAAATGCCAATTGCTGCACCGAAAGAATCAATATCCGTCATGGCATGACCCATCACAAGCACATGTTCATTGTTATTGACAAGCTCTCGCAATGCGTGGGCCTTCACCCTTGCTTTCACCCGGCTCATCTTCTCCAACTGACGGTTCTTCCCGCCATAATAAGAAATCTTCTCCCCTTCCTTGACCACAACCTGATCTCCGCCTCGCCCCAAAGCAAGCTCCAGTGCCATACGAGCGTATTCATGGTTTTTGATATAGCTCTCATCTGTCACGCCAATGCCCACACTTAAGGTTAGTGACATCTCATTTCCCACATGAATGGTCTTTACATCTTCCAACACGCTAAAGCGATCCTGTATCAATTCCTCCATATATTTATTTTGGAAAACAACAAAATATCGATCTTTCTCTAACTTTTTTACAATGCTATCCCGATCGGCAAAGTATTGATTGACTTTTCGATCCACCATGGCAATCAACAACGAACGCTTCATTTCCTCCACGCTGCCTGCCACTTCCTCATAATTATCAATGTAAACCAAAGCACTCAGCTGTGTTTGTTCTCGATTTGCTATCACATAATTGTGTAACTTTGTTTCATCAAATAAATAAAACGCTGTCACATACTGCTCTTTTTTTGCAACCGTAAATATCTTGTTAGAACGTACCACTCCTTCCAAGGAAATCTTGCTCATACAGACCCTAAGGTAACGCCCTTCCCATTCAAATGTAAGTTCTGTACTATCTTCCTCTTTCTCTACAAGCTCTTTGGTGATAAGGGGAAAAATCGTAGCAATTGATTTTCGGTAAGTCCGATCCACTTGGCTGATTTCTGCAAACTCTTTATTCATCCATAAAATCGTTCCTCCACGACCTAACACTGCGTAGGGAATTTTGAACTCTTCCAACATCTTCTCTTGAACGGTTCCATAATCTGTTCCAAAATGAATCAATTCATTCAACAGAGAAAATCTATTATAGAAATAAAAAAATAATGCAAATGCAAGGTAAATCAATGGAAATATGGAAAAGAACAGACCCACCTTTCCCTCCACCACATAGGCACAAACTGCCAATACTACCGGTATGATGGTAAGAAATAGGGGCCAATGCAGGTGGAGCTTTAGCCTGCCTTTTAGTTTTATCTTGGGTTTCAAACGCATTCCTCCTTTGGTCGGACTCGCAAGTCAAAAACTTGCTCGTTGCTACACACATTGTACCATAAAAATCAGTAAATAGAAAGAAAATTTTTGAAAATCCTTTCTTTCTTCTCTAAAATAGGCTATAATAATGGAAAGAGGAGGATCTGGCATGAAAAAAATCATTCTGACAGGTGGCGGAAGTGCCGGGCATGTAACCCCGAACATTGCACTAATTCCCCGCTTAAAGGAATTAAATTATGACATTTCTTATATTGGTTCTTTTGATGGAATTGAAAAAAGACTGATTGAAGATTGCGGCATTCCCTATTATGGGATTTCTTCCGGCAAATTAAGGCGTTACTTCGACATAAAGAATTTTTCTGACCCCTTCCGAGTATGGAAGGGATACCGACAGTCTATAGTACTTTTGAAAAAATTAAAACCTGATATAATTTTTTCAAAAGGTGGTTTTGTGGCTGTTCCCCTCCTTTTGGCGGCAAAACACTTGGGGATTCCTGCCATTGTGCATGAATCGGATCTGACCCCCGGACTGGCAAATCGCCTTGCCATACCTGCGGCACAAAAGGTCTGTTGTAATTTCCCGGAAACCTTAAACTATCTGCCGGCAGACAAGGCGATTTTGACAGGTTCTCCCATCCGTAGTGAGCTACTGAAAGGGAATCGGATTCGCGCCTTGGAGCGTTGTCATTTTACTGCAAATATCCCGGTGCTATTGGTTACGGGGGGGGGAGTCTTGGTTCTCAATTTATCAATCAGAGCATTCGTGAAGTACTACCTGAATTATTAAAACATTATCAAGTAATCCATCTATGTGGCAGAGACAATTTAGATGAAAGTTTAGACCATGAAAAGGGCTAC
>BNZC01000049.1 GCA_026000755.1 Clostridia bacterium | reverse complement strand
GTCTTTATTCTTGCCGACCAAAGTTCCTTTGCTGATATTTTCGATATCTTTCCCTTGATACTTTGCTTCACATACTAAGACGACCCTCCATTTGCCTTCATTGTCTTGAACCTCAATAATTCCACCATCGGGCTTTATTGATGCCTTTTCAACAAATATAGTTATCCCTAATCTGTCGTCAACAGAGTTAAGTTTCTCATTTATTTCTTTTTTATCAATACTGCTTCTGAAGCGAAATTTAAGATTTGGAAACTCTTTTACCAAAGCTTCAAACACAGCTTTTGAAAAATCATTTACTGCCGTATCGTGCTTTTGTGACATTTCTCCAAATATTTCTTTTGGACCCTCGCCTTTAATTTTTTCTTCTCTAAGCCGTTCTGTTTGTTTGCTCATCTTTTCTTCCTTCACAAAACCAATTGCATTTTTTATTTTTTATTAAAATTCTAAAATACGGACACTTCCCATTGATAGATAAATCTTTGCCATCATCACCTTTTCTGAATTTGATAATTTCAAATTGTTCAGGGCAATATTTGTATAGGAAGGAAATAGGAACGCCCATAACGCCTTGATAGTCTGACGGAATAGCATCCGTGAAAGGTATTTCAATTGCATCGTAATTGTCATATTTGTCATAAGCAAGTTTTTCTTTCACTTTCTTATGTTTGCTATGTTTTAGATTGTCTGCCATCGTCATAAGATGCAAAGGCTGATGACGCCTACCGTGCTCAATATTAGTAAGCCAAATAGTGTTGTTTGTTGATACAATGCGATTTCCGTCTTTATCAATTCTTGCTTCCGTCCCATTCAATGGATAACTTTCGGGGACTATAAATCCTTGGAAACTTCTACCAAAACCTAATCCCATCCACATACGGTTGTTTTTTATAAGCGGAAATACTTCTTTGTAAGTAATAGCATTCATATTGCTAATAATAAGAAACCGCTTATTGTCCTCTATAATCCAATTCAGAAATTCTCGAAATAGAGAAAATGGAGGATTGGTTATAATCACATCCGCCTCGTTCCTAAATTCCTCAACTTCCTTGCTTCTGAAATCCCCATCACCGTCCATATAGTTCCATTGCAAATCTTCTATATCTATTTTGCCATCGTGATTAACATCTTCACTATCTAATATAAATATTTTCCCCTTCGCTCGTGTCTTCTTCTCATCAAATATCGGGCTTTGCTCTTCGAAGAAGGAAGCCTGATAATACTCCATATTCACTTTACTTTCAACTGCATAACTTGTTGAAATGAATTTTTTTAATCCATATTCTACAAAATGCAAAGCGAAAAACTTTGTAAAGTTGCTCCATTCAGGGTCATCGCAAGGGCATAGAATGGTTTTGCCTCTAAACACATCAGGATTATACTCTATATAAGCTTGAACTTCTTTTTTTATGTCAGACCACTGTGTATAAAATTCATCTTGTTTCGCCTTATTTGCTATGTGCAAACTGCTATTTTTAGGCATTCTCTACACCTCCATTTTTTCAAAGTATCAATAACAGACGAAATAAGCATATCCTATTTATTTACACGCTTCAAAAAAGGATTTCTCGCCCTGAAAAATGCCCGATTTTTCTCTTTCCACACCTGCACCTTAGGACTCCAATTATAAATCATAAGGGCAATCAGCACAATGGAGTAAATCAACATCCGCCGCTCGCTAAAGCTACGTAAAAGCTCCGGTAAAAGTGTCAAAATGATAGCGGCTATCATAGAACCTCTCATATTTCCCATGCCACCTAAGACCACAAATACCAGGATCAGGATGGACATATTGTAGCCGAAATTCTTCGGAAGTGCCGTTAAGGTAGACAGGTTATGAGCATAGAGAACCCCCGCCGCTCCTGCCAATGCCGCCGAAATCGAAAATGCCATAATCTTATATTTGGTCACACCAATCCCCAAAGATTCTGCCGCAATCCGATTATCCCGAATCGCCATAATGGCTCGCCCTGCCCGTGAGTGCATAAGATTCAGCACAATCAAAAGGCTGACTATCACAAGGACAATGCCCACCGTAAATGTGGCATCATGGGGTGTTCCCGTAATCCCTTGCGCACCCTTGATAAGAAGCTGTCCGTCAGAATCCAAGTGAAGTCCTGCTGTGTCCTTTAAGGAAAATGCAAACCCCCGCCCATCTCTTCCCACGTAGAGGGCATTGATGATATTTTTGATGATTTCCCCGAAAGCCAAGGTTACAATTGCCAGATAATCCCCTCGCAAACGCAGAACCGGGATACCAATCAATATTCCAAATAGGGCGGCAACGGCGGCTCCAATCAAAAGAGCCAGAAAGAAACGTAAGCCATCCGGCGTAATCACACCTTTGGTACAAACCGAAAAGAAAGCTCCCGCAAAGGCCCCCACACACATAAAGCCTGCGTGTCCAAGGCTCAATTCACCTAAAACCCCTACGGTAAGGTTTAGGGATACTGCCAAAATCACATAGGTACAAAGGGGTACCAAAAGCCCCTGTAACAGACTGGATAGAGAACCCGTTTGCAAGAGAATCTCCGCCACCAGATAAAAGGCAAGTGCAATGCCGATTGTGATGAGTGTACTTTTTGTTGTTTTCGTCATGCCTGCCCCCCTACACTTTCTCATGATGTTTTTTCCCAAGAATGCCTGTGGGCTTCACCAACAAAACGAGAATCAACACCGCAAATACAATGGCATCCGAAAGTTGTGCAGAAATATAGGCCTTGCTTAAATTCTCAATCACACCCAAGAGAATACCGCCTATCATAGCCCCCGGAATCGAACCAATCCCACCGAAGACCGCTGCCGTAAATGCTTTAATACCCGGCATGGCTCCCGTATAGGGGGTTAGATTGGGATAGGCGGAACAAAGCAACACACCTGCTACCGCCGCTAAGGCGGAGCCTATGGCAAAGGTTAGGGCTATGGTTCCATTTACATTGATTCCCATAAGAGAAGCCGCCTGATAGTCCTCCGATACCGCCTGCATGGCAGTTCCCGCCTTGGTGTATTTCACAAAGGCACTTAGGGCAATCATAATCACGATACCGCTTAGAATGGTCACTATGGTTTCCCCCGAAATGATAATCTGCCCTCCCGCCAGGCTTAGGGGGGGTACCTTTATCACCGAGGTAAAGGATTTTGCATTTGCACCATAAATCAACAATGCCGTATTCTGTAAAAAGTAGCTGACCCCGATTGCCGTAATCAACACAGCAAGGGGGGATACCCCACGCAAGGGGCGATAGGCAATCCGTTCAATGGTAACACCTAACACCGTACAAGCCGCCACTGCAATAAGAATGCCAACAGGAGTCGGCATTCCCATTACACTAACGGCCGCAAACACCACGTAACTGCCGATCATGATAATATCACCATGGGCGAAATTCAGCATCTTAGCAATGCCGTATACCATGGTGTAACCTAACGCAATGATAGCGTAAACACTGCCTAAGCTGATTCCGTTGATTAGATAAGAAAAAAATTCCATTTTATACTCCATGTTCTGATAAATTATGTCCGGCGGGAGTGCGAAATAGTCCCCGCCGGACAGTAACTTCTACTTACATTTCCTGATAAACACCATTAACAATCTTCACCGCATGAGGCACTTTATCTACTTCCCCCGTGCTTTTCCAACTCATGCCTATACCCGTTAAGCCGTCTACCGAAATACTTGGCATGACGTGAATCAATGCCACTCCCATCTCTTTTGCACTTTGAGCCGGTGTTACGTCCGCCGCTTCAATCGCCTGTTTGATAATGTAAATGGCATCATAGGCATCCGCCGCAAACTGGTTTGGCACTTCGTTATATTTGTCCTTGTAAGCGGAAACAAATGCCTTTGTCTTTTCATCCTGTGCATCTGCAATAAACGGTGTCAAGAGTATTACACCTTCCGCTAAGAACTGGTCAAAGTTTTCTACTGCAAGCAGTCCGTCTAAACCGTCACCACCGCAGAAAATAGGCGCATACGCCATTTTGGAAGCTTGCTGTAAAATCAAAGCCGCCTCCTGATAATAGATGGGCAAAAATACCATTTCCGCCCCTGCCGCTTTGGCTTTTTGCAACTGAACCGTAAAGTCCTTGTTGCTGTCTGCTGTAAAGGCTTCGGATACCACCACTTCAAAGGGCTGATTGCCGGATTCTTCCACAAATGCCTCTGCGATTCCCGAAGAATAAGGATCGGAGCTGTCATAGATAATCGCCACCTTACTTGCCAGTCCGGAACTGCCCACATACTTTGCAGACTCTTTGCCTTGATTTGGATCGGTAAAGCACACCTGAAACACATTGTCATTTGCAATA
>BNZC01000048.1 GCA_026000755.1 Clostridia bacterium | reverse complement strand
CAACGGTAAACAGCACATAGGTAATATCCTTTGGGTCGCCGGGGGCACTCCTGAAACGCACGATGGTAAATACGCCCGCTAAGCTGAACGCCCTCTCCCTCGTGATTACAGTGATTTTTTGGCGAAACTATCCCGGAGTAAGAAGGATTTTATTCTCTATAAAATCAAGCAGGATAATTTTTCCGGGCAGACCTTGATTTACGGTGTAAAACTGGATCAGGCTGTGCTATACATCAGTTCACCCCTAGAAGCCTTGGATGCCACCACTGAAATTTTACGCACACAGCTGATTTACATCACCGCCATTGCCCTGCTTTTGGGCTTTGTTATTGCATTTTTCATGTCCAAGAAACTGGCGAATCCCATCACAAAAATCACTCATACTGCGGCAAAACTTGCCAAGGGTGATTATTCCGTAGAATTTGAACAGGGGCATTACTCGGAGATTGACGAGTTGTCCCATACCTTAAATTACACGGCAGGAGAACTGAAAAAGGTGGAGGCACTTCGCCGGGAACTGATTGCAAATATTTCCCATGATTTACGGACACCCCTAACCATGATTAAGGGCTACACCGAAATGATTGAAGAGGTTTCCGCCAATGACCCGGAAAAACGCACACAACACCTTTCCATCATCAAAGAGGAAACCACACGCTTAGAGAATCTTGTGGGGGAAATCTTGCAACTGTCCCTCTTGCAGTCAGGCAATGAAACCATACAACCCGAAAATCTCAACCTAAGTGAAACCACAAAGGCCGTACTCTCTCGTTTCACCCTACTCTTAGAACACGAGGGCTATGTTGTGGAATCCCGAATCGAGCATGATTTGTACGTCTTTGCCGACAAACTGAAAATCGAACAGGTTTTATATAATCTCATCGGAAATGCCATAAAGCATTCAGGGGAAAAGAAGGAACTCGCCATCCGACTTTTGGATCAAAATAGCGTGGTGCGTTTTGAAGTAAGGGATAGTGGTCTTGGCATTGCCCCGGAGGATTTGCCCTTTATTTGGGATCGCTATTATAAATCCAAGGAAAAATCCCGCTCTAAGATAAGCAGCGGGATTGGTCTATCCATTGTGAAAAACATTTTGCTCCTCCATGGGGCGGCATTTGGTGTTGAAAATGCTGTTTTGGGGGGGAGTTTGTTTTGGTTTGAGTTAAAGAAATAAGGCAACTTTGCCGAAACAGATTTTTTTCATTTTCTTACAGTATGATTCACGGAGGTGATGCGAAAGATGCATCCCTCATTTCTATTTCATCTTCATAGGAATTATCGGTTTCTACGAATTTCACAAAACTTAGCATTTCATCACAAATTCCTATCACACAGAAAGTCTATACTGGGATCATGGCAAAGAACAAAACCACAAGAATTGATACAAGCAAGATATTCCATCACTATGAAAACAAATGCCCTACCAAGCTTGATAGCAATCAAGAAAGGAAGTGATCCCCATGGCAATTGAAATCTTTAATCGCTATGAAAATAAGTACCTAATCCCCATTACTATCTATGAGAAATTGCAGAGCCGCCTGTCAGATTATATGGAAGCAGATGCTTTCAATAAAAATGGCAAAACCTATACCATTTGCAATATTTACTATGATACGGCGGATAGCCACTTGATTCGCACCTCTCTGCAAAAACCGGCTTATAAGGAAAAATTACGCCTGCGTTCTTACGGCATGGCGGAGACTGATACGAAGGTATTTGTGGAAATCAAAAAGAAAGTCCGGGGTCTGGTCAACAAAAGGCGCAGCGGCATGACATATGCTGTCGCCGAGGAATTTTTAAGAACAGAGGTAAGTCCGGCAATTACAGAGGACATGAACGAACAGGTTCTTCACGAGGTAAGCTATCTGCTGTCCCACAAGCATTTGCAACCTAGGCTTTACCTTGCCTACGAACGTATGGCTTGGTTTGGTACAGGCGCACATGATGTGCGGGTATCCTTTGACAGCAAGATTGTAAGCAGGCGCAGTCATCTTTCCCTGACTGCCGCCATAGAGGGAAATGCACTACTGCCCGCTGATGTACGGTTGATGGAAATTAAAGTAGCGAGGAGCATTCCCCTGTGGCTGTCTCGCTTGCTTTCCGAATACCGGATTTATCCCACCAGTTTCTCCAAATATGGTAGGGAATATCAAAAACAGCTTGTATACCAATCAAATGAAAGGGACTTAAGCTCTGCTTTAACCGGCACGATTGAACAAACCTTAGCCAACAATCCGGCTGCCACCACACCAAACTATGAGGGAGAATACAAATATGCTTGATTCCATTTTCAGCTCCACCGACACCACAGACACCCTATTTTCCCTGCCAAACCTATTGCTTGTTCTGGGAATTGCCCTTGTGCTTGGGCTTTTAATCAGCATCTGCTACATGAAAACTCACAAGGACAAATGCCCCTCCCAAAGCTTTGCCCTGACCTTGGTTATATTGCCCGCCGTTATTGCCATCATCATTTTATTGGTGGGAAATAATGTAGCCAGGGCGTTCAGCTTAGCGGGCGTATTTACCATCGTGCGTTTCAGGAGTGCCCCCGGCGACCCAAAGGATATTACCTATGTGCTGTTTACCGTTGCCGTAGGTCTTGCCTGCGGAATGGGTTATCTGCTCTATGGAGTCATTGCCGCTGCTCTGCTCTGTGGTGCCATTTTAATCCTTGAACTTTGCGGGTTTGGGAAACAAAAATCCATACAAAAACTGCTTAAAATCACCATTCCGGAAAATCTGGACTATCAAAATGCCCTGGACGGCGTTTTGCAAAAACACACGAGCAGCTATCAGCTAAATCGAATCAAAACCGCCGATCTGGGCAGCTTGTATGAGTTGCAATATGCTATTACAGCCAAGACCAATATGGACGAAAAAGCCTTTATTGACGAGTTACGGTGTCGGAATGGGAACTTAAATATTACTTTGGTACTGCATGCCCAGATGGGGGATTATTAAAAAGGAGAACACCATGAAAAAAACAACCACTCTATTACTCACTGCCCTACTGCTTGTTTCTATAGCAGGGTGCGGAAACAACGCCACCACAAATGATAGCGCAAAAAATACCACAGACAGCTCTTCCACCTCGAAATCTTCCAAATCCTCTACCACTTCTACCACAACAGAGGTCACACCCATTTCCATTAGTGCGGAGGATAGTGACAGCTCTTGGGATGAGAATACCGCAACGAAAATCGTTCTGGGTGAGTCCATTTCCGTTGACGGAAATGGCGCAAGCGTAGCAAGCAATGTGGTCACTATCACAACTACCGGAACCTATGTAGTCAGCGGTAGCATTTCCGATGGACAAATCCTGGTAAATGCCACAAAAGACGATGTGGTTCATCTGGTATTAAATGGCACACAAATTACAAACACAAGCGGCGCACCCATCTATGCCCCTCAATGTGACAAACTAATCGTCACCTTAGCAAACGGAACGCAAAACACCATTACAGACGGAGGCAGCGGATTTACCTATGCCGATACGACAGAGGAAGAACCAAATGCCGCACTCTTTAGCAAGGATGATTTGAGCATTAACGGAACAGGCGCACTTACGGTCAATGCGGGATTTAACAATGGTATCGGCACCAAAGACGATTTGATTATTGCAGGCGGCACATTTACCATAAATGCGGCAAACCACGGCATTCGAGGCAATGATTCCGTTGCCATAGCGGACGGCACATTTACCATAAATGCAAAAGGGAAAGGTATTGTAACACACAATGAAGAGAAAGGTACCATGGATATTAAGGGCGGCACGTTTACCATTGATAGTGAGGACGATTCGCTTCATTCCACAGGAAACCTTATCCTAAGCGGCGGCACATTTACCCTGGCTTCCGGAGATGACGGCGTTCATGCAGATGGTACTCTTGCCATTAGTGATGGAAACATCAATGTGGCAAAGTCCTATGAGGGATTAGAAGGCAGCGACATCAACATTTCCGGCGGAACAATTGTGGTTCATGCAACTGATGACGGTATCAATGCAGCAGGAGGAAGCGATGGAAATGTAGAGGGTGGCAGTTTTGGAAAAGATGTGTTCCGCTCAGACAGTTCCCATACCATGACCATCAGCGGCGGTGTTGTTACCGTTTACAGCGGCAGTGACGGTTTGGATTCCAATGGAACGCTTGCAGTTTCAGGAGGTACGGTTGCAGTATTTATCAATGCACCTCGTGACGGCGATGCAACGGATACAGACAATGGCGGCACAATTCTTCCTGCACTTTACGGCAATACCACTATAAAATCCGGAACGCAGATTGCAGTTGGAGACTGGAGCATTGTGGCGGAAGCAGATGCTACCTCGTTTTGCCTCATCCTACCCGGTCTGGTAAATGGGCAAAATTATTCAATTACCGCAAATGGGGCAGAGCTTTCTAACGTAACTGCTACCACTACGATTGCCGGCATGGATGGGGGCAGAAATGCCGGGGGAATCGGCGGCGGTCCCGGACGGGGCGGTGCTGACGGTGCAGAGAAAGGTACCCCCCCCGGTGATGCGGCTCCGGATGGCAGTACAAAACCTACACCTCCTAGTGGGAATAGTTCCGATGGTAGTACAAAAGCTAGTGGAAAAACGTCTGACGGTACTGTAAAAAAATCCGGCGGAACAAACTAGAATCACTAGATTTGAGCAAATCCCAAGTTACTAGTGCAGCGTTTTCTAAATAACTACCCAGAAAATGCAGGATAAATTTTCATAGGTACATGGGGAAAACGTAGCTGTAGCGGGCTACAGCGAGGCTTTACCCATAGTGCATATGGAAATTCAGAC
>BNZC01000047.1 GCA_026000755.1 Clostridia bacterium | reverse complement strand
GCAATATCCTTGTTCGATGCTTGGCAAAGATTGGCAGAGATTACAGTATGTGGATTTTTATTTTTCATCCGGTGGTGATCAAGTGGGGGAAAGTTCTTATTCACAGTCTTCCATAAGTGTTTCGACCCACCTTGTTGCAATCTTCTCCACAAAACTTGCATCATGTTCCACAAACAGCATAGTGGGCTGATAGGTCAAAATCAGTTCCTCTATTTGTCCCCGGGAAAGCAGGTCAATAAAATTCAAGGGTTCATCCCAGATGTATAAATGTGCTTGGGTGCAAAGACTGCCGGAAAGCAAGACTTTTTTCTTTTGCCCCTCACTAAGTTGTGCAATATCTTTTTCAAAGCTTGTGCGGGGAAAGTCTAATTTGCGAAGAACAGATAAAAACAGGCTTTCCTCTACCTCCAGTTTCTCTGCATAGCCACTCAGACTACCGGAAAGTAAAGCTGCGGATTGGGAAACATAGGAGATTTTCAGATTACTGCCAAGAAAACAATCTCCCGTGTAGGATAGCCCTCCCTGTTTTGTACCGACTATCTTATCTTTCATTTCAGAGGACTTCACAGTTTCGCCTTCCCTGTTTTCTTGTAAAATACGGCTATTCTCATTTTGCGTACTCTGTCCTAAAATCAACTGTAACAAACTGGACTTTCCGCTACCGTTTTTCCCCATCAGGGCAATGCGGTCGCCGTTTTCTATTTTCAGATTAAAATCCGTAAAAATCGCTCGATCCTCATAAAAAACAGAGAGATTTTTTATTTCAAGAAGGCTCTGTTTCATGTAACTCAGAGGAAAGAGCTTTAGCTCTCCCGCAGATTCTATGTTTTTCAAAAGTTTGGTTTTGTCGCCTATCGCCTTAAGCTGTCGGTGTTCCATATTTTTTGCCTTGCTCATCATCTTTGCGGATTTATGACCGATAAATCCCTTGTCAGGCGCACCTTTTTTCTCTTTTTCGGTCTGCTTCGACCAATCCCCCGCCCTCTTAGCCGCAGCGCTTAGGCGTTTGATGTCCTTTTTTAATTTTTCATTTTCAGAAAGTTCAAAGAGATCTTGCCGCTCTTTGTTTTCCTGCCATGTGGAAAAATTGCCCGAGGTCACGTCAATCGTTTCCTTATTGATGGACATGACATGGTCGATACAGGCATTTAACACGCTCCTGTCATGGGATACCAAAATAAAACCGCTCTTGCGGTCTAGGTACTCCGCCACCAAGCGGCGTGCGTATTTGTCCAAGTGGCTGGTTGGTTCATCAATGAGCAAGAAAGCATTTTCCTTCAAGAAAAGAATCGCCAATAATACCTTGGTCTGCTCTCCGAAAGAGAGATAGGAAAATGGCAGATAGAGTAACCCCGTATCAAATGCCAACAAGTTTAGCTCCTTCTCTAACTGCCATTGTTCAAATTGGGGTATCATACCCTCTGCAATTTCTAGGGCTGTCTGTTCCTTGTTTGTTACTTCATAGGGAAAATAGGAAAAGTCTACACCGGCGAAAATCGTTCCGCTGTACTCGTATTTGCCCTGTAACAAAGAAAGAAACGTGGTTTTCCCACGTCCGTTTCTTCCTATTAAACCCAGTTTCCATGAGCTGTCAAGGGATAAGCTGACATCGGAAAACAATGCCTCCTCTGCGCCGGGATAGGCAAAGCTTAGGTGTTGTATGGATATTTGTGACATGGTACCTCCCCTCCATTGATTACGCCGCTTGATAAATCACTTCTCCCGTTGTTATCACGTGTTCTACAAAACCGCTTTTATCCTCCGTTTCGTCTTCCGGCATCATCCGGATACACGCAAATCACGATTTTTCAGCAAATTATTTTCATCCAAAAGCAAATTCCCGAAGAAGCGATTCAAGTATTCAAACGTCCCATAAACGTTATTTTTATAATCATTGTAATTTGCTAAAACCAAGGCATTACGAAAATACCACGAATGGTGCAAAAACAAGTCATTGGTGACAGCAAAACCAAGTGTCCTAAGATATTTAATTAGGAACACTGCTGTAGTACGGGTGTTACCTTCGCCAAAGGCGTGAATTTGCCATATGCCCGACACAAATTTAGCCATATGCTCCGCAATTTGCTCTTTGGTCAAACCTTTATAAATAAACGATTTTTCTTGTTCAAAGTCATAATCAAGTGTAGCACGAATGCTGTCAGCGGAAGCATAATATACCGTTTCTCCGTTTAATACCCATTCGTCTTTTGAAATGTTGTAGTCACGAATTGTTCCGGCGAATTTATAAATGCCTGCAAACAAGCGCTTGTGGATGGTAATGTATTCGGCGGGACTGAAAGAAAACGCCTTTTCCGAAAGAATTTCGGCAATGCGAGCAGAAACCTTGTCGGCTTCTTCGGTACGATCGGAAGCAGTCTTTTTCGGTTTCGCTTTATAATAAGCATGGATTCTTTCCTGCACCTCACCGATGCTTAGTTCGCCTTCAATGTTCTGCTTCGCCGTTTCTATAAGATATTCAGAGGGTGTTAATCCATCCACCTGCTGCAAACCAATAGCTGTCTGCCAAATCGTTGACTTCTCCGCTTGTTCCGGTTCGCCAAGACGTTTGTATTCATCAAAATCGTTTGCACAATCCATGCTCCATCCACCGCCTTTCCTGATTGGATAATAATGGCAAATGTATCTTCCGACCTCTTTACATCCTTCTCTACCTCTGTGAAAGCTCCATGGTAATATCTTCCCAGGTCACGCCCTTTTCCACCATAAGCACGGTCATGTGATACAAGAAATCCGATATTTCATATTTGATTTCCTCGGTGATGGGGTTTTTGGCGGCAATGACGATTTCCGTGGCCTCTTCACCCAGTTTTTTCAAAATCTTGTCAATGCCTTTGTCAAATAAATAGTTGGTATAGGAGCCTTCCTTGGGGTACTGTTTGCGGGCGGCAATCACTTCGTATAAGGATTCAAATACTTTTTGGGGATTTTTTTCTAAGTATTCTTTTTTGACCAGGGTCTGAAAGAAACAACTGGGTTCGCCTGTATGGCAAGCTGCACCAAGCTGTGATACCTTCGCTAAAATGGTGTCGCTGTCACAATCTATAGTTAATGACTTCATGTACTGGAAATGCCCGGAGGTTTCCCCCTTCACCCAAAGCTGTTTTCTACTCCTTGAGTAATAGGTCATCTTGCCGGAACGCATGGTATGTTCAAATGCCTCCTGATTCATATATGCCAACATTAATACGTCAAGGCTTTGGTAATCCTGCACAATAACGGGAATCAAACCGTCCTCGTTTAGTCGAAAGCTCTTCCACTCTAAGGCGGAGGTCAGCCGCCTTGTGGCAATCCCCTCGGCATTTAAGCTGGCCTTTAATGCCATAACATCTAAAGTCATGCTATTCAGATGATTTCCGCAAATGCCTTGAATGTATTTATTTTTGAGTAGTGTCGTCCAACGTTTCAAATTATATTCATGCTGAACCACCGTATAGGGAATGTCTGATACGCTGTCCATGGTATCTACGATTTCCTCTTCCATGATATACATTTCCGAAACATTTTTTGTGATGGTTTCCCGATGTTTGAATAAAATGTCCACGTTTTGCAAAGTAATGGCGATTTTATCCTTACCGAAACGTTGACCACCTTCCTTTGCAAGCTCCGCCGCTGATTTTTTCCTGCTATTTAACAACACCTGTCCGCAACCTGCGTACAAGAGTTTCTTGATGTCCTCCACACGATCGATATGTCCTCCGGCACAAACGGGAATTTCTGCAATGCGACAGATTTCCTTTATGGTATAGAGGTTCACGTCATGCTCGCTGTTATCTTCGGACAAATCAAAAATCAAAAGTTTGTCAATGCCGCTGTCATTGTAGCGGTGTATTTTCTGGATAAAATTTCCGTCCTTTTCCAGGCAATGGAAGCCTTTGACCGCTTCTCCGTTTTTCAGATATAAGGTTGCCGCTAAACTTTTCCCGTTCATGATTTCATTATCCTTCCTAATGGCATTCTTCACCGTATTTCGACCGATACAAATTTGATTCTGCTTCCTAACTTTCACTTCATTATAATGCACCCTTTGTAGAAAGAACCCCGGTCATTCTTGCATCAAACTGTGTCGCCTGATCCAAACTCTTTGCAAATGCCTTAAACAATGCCTCTATCATATGATGGCTATTTGTGCCTGACAAAATCTTTAGATGCAGATTCATGCCCGCCCCATAGGATATGGCGTAGAAAAATTCCCGCACCATTTCCGTATCAAATTCCCCTACTCGTTCCGCCCCAAAGTGTTCCACATCAAAGGCAAAATACGGCCGCCCTGATAAATCAAGAGCCGCCAAGGCTAAGGTTTCATCCATGGGCAAAATACAACTGCCGTAACGAGCGATTTTTGCTTTATCTCCTAAGGCTTCCTTTATAGCAGTACCCAAAACAATGCCCGTATCCTCAACGGTATGGTGAGAATCTACGGCAAGATCGCCCTTTACGGAAAGGCTAAGGTCAAAGAAACCATGACGGGAAAAACCCGTGAGCATATGATCGAAAAAACCGATTCCCGTATCAATATTCGATACGCCGCTGCCATCTATGTCTAATGTTAGTGTAATGTCTGTTTCTGTAGTTGTTCGCTTGATTTCTGCGGTTCTCTTATTCACAAAATCACCCCTATTTCTTTCATAACAATCAAATTGATACATGTGGCGACACTTTGACGCAACAATATGCTGTCCGCCTTACCCTATATCATTAGGATTCAAACCTCA
Organism: Clostridia bacterium; assembly: GCA_026000755.1. Taxonomy (GTDB): domain Bacteria; phylum Bacillota; class Clostridia; order Lachnospirales; family Lachnospiraceae; genus BNZC01. Next base: position 389 of record BNZC01000047.1, on the reverse strand, counting down.
CCCGCACCGAATTGGCATGGGCACTTAACTGTTCTTGTTCTGCAAACTGCACAATATCCTTATAAATCGGCTCTAATGCCTCCTTGGAATAAGAGATAATACTGGATTTTTTGATAAAATCATCCACGCTCAAGGGGGAGAAGAATTTTGCCGTTCCGTTGGTGGGCAGTACGTGGTTCGGTCCTGCGAAATAATCCCCCAAAGGTTCACTTGCATATTCTCCCACAAAAATTGCTCCTGCATTTTTGATTTTAAGCATCACCTCATAGGCGTTTTTCGTGTGGATTTCCAAATGCTCGGAAGCAATTTCATTTGCCGTTTCAATCGCTGTTTCCATATCCTCTGCAATCAGGATTGCTCCATAGCTGTCCAAGGATTTTTGTATAATA
>BNZC01000046.1 GCA_026000755.1 Clostridia bacterium | reverse complement strand
GTAGGCACATTTTCTCAAGAATTTTCAAAGTCTGTAAATACAAGGAAAACCGCATATTTATTGATAAAAATGGAGTCCCTAAGGACTCCATTTTGTCCTTACAAGTGGCAAACTCGGGTTATAACACATATTTCCGCAGAATTACAACTATTTTTAGAAAAATTGACTTAATTCGAAAGAATTTGGGTTACGCAGAAACATTTCTAAAAAGGTACACCTTTTTAGAGCCGTTTATCACTTAAAAACGATACGTTCCTATTTAACTACCGATTCTTTTCGTTTTCCAAATATAAGGTCTGTCTCTGTCGGCATCACCCCTAAAAAACAAGGCTTTGTCATTGTCGGTATGATACCGTATTTCTATATTTTTCTGTACGAACGGCTCGAAATAATTCGGTATGATATTCGGATCGGTTTCTGTGCGTAAAGAAAAACCCGCCGCATACAAGAGTTCATCCTCCACTCCGGCACAATACAGATCAATATATTCGTAATTTTCGGTTTCTAAAATTTTGCCAAATGCACTCTCCAAACCGGCAATCAATTGAATATCTCCGAGATAATCAATGATTTTTAACGCCTTTGCACCATTTTGAGTGACTTCACGGCAAAATAACAAGCCTCCATAAGCCTCTGTTTTATCTCGCAACGCCCATACCATGTAGTCATACACCGGGTGCTCAAAATACCGCCTTTTTATATACCACTTGTCTTTATATGGGATACGGTTTTTATCATATTCAAAATCAAAGCGACCATCCAATTCATCAATACCGTTTATCTTGATAAGTTCGGTGCAAGAAGCGCAGGCGACATTCGGTTTTTGCGGCATGGCTTCAATTTTACCGCTTTGTTTATGAATCGCCAAAAGAACATTGATTACGTCGCCGTTTTGATATTGAAGACAAAAACACTCTCTGTTTGTCGCCAGAATGCTTTCATCTTCCCACTCCGCTTTTATAAAATTCATAATGTCTAAGGTATCATCGACGGTTGCCAATCGAAAGATATACTGTTCATCAAATGCGTTCATCTGATTTCCTTTCCGACTCCTTTATTCCTTAATCTTTGTCAACAAGCTCCCATCGCAAAGGCGTTCCGAATGCCACGTCTTGTGCGGCACATTTCCCCAAGATTTCACCATAATAACGTGTGTGCAAACCGTCTGCCGGGCGAACGGAACGGACGTTATTCGGAGTAAACACTTCCCCCTTCTTGACATCCGCACTTACATAAAGCGAGCGGCGAGAGGCACGGCTGTCGGTTTCCTGCTTCACATAGGTATATGGCACCTTGCCGATTGCTTTTTCTGTATTCCGTACCTCTTGAACCATTTTCTCAAACTCCTCCGGTTCCATGGAAAATCCGCTGTCCGGATTAGGAAATATATTTCTGCCCAGACAAAGATGTTTTTCAATGATTTTTGCACCCAATGCAACACCCACAATTGAAGAAAACGAGCCAAAGGAATGATCCGACAGACCGCTTATCACATCAAACCTCTCCGACAAATCCGGGATAGTAATCAAATTCATATGATCCGCAACGGCAGGATACATACTGCTGCACTTAAGTAGTGCCAACTGATGATTGCCTGTTTCACGAATGGTTTCTACCGCTTCTGTTATTTCTTCAAAGGTAGCCATGCCTGTAGACATAATAATCGGTTTACCCGTCCTCGCAATATATTTTACAAGCGCTGTGTCCACCAATTCATAAGATGCTATTTTGTAAAAATCAACGCCTAATTCCTCTAAAAAATCAACCGATGTAAAGTCAAAGGGCGTTGAAAAAAAATCCAAGCCCAACCTTTTGGCTTCTTCTTGAATGGGTTTGTGCCATTCCCAAGGCGTATAAGCTTCTTTATACAAATCGTGGAGGTAATAGCCTTTCCACAAACTTCCCCCGCCCACCTTGAATTGCTCATCATGGCAATTGAGCGTTATCGTATCTGCGGTATAGGTCTGTGTCTTAATACAATCCGCACCGCAGCGCTTTGCGACACGAACAAGTTCAAGCGCATTCTCCAAAGAACCTGCATGATTTGCCGACATTTCGGCAATAATATAAGCGGGCGAATCCTGTGAAATAACCCTGCTTTTTAATTTAAATTGTTTCATTTCCATTCCACCTCGTATAATATGGCTTATCGCCTGAATTTCTCTCCGGCACAAAAATTCATACATTCCTTTCCTAACGCTTGTGAGACCTCTTCCCCACACAAACAAGATATTGATAGACTTCCCACTGCTTTTCTGCAGGAAGTTGCTCTAAGCCAAGATCAAATACACCTGTTCCTATCCTCCCACAAAACCTTGTGATATCCATTTGGCAACGTTCAAACATATTCCTTATGCTATTTTGCGTAAAAAAACGCAAGTGTGTCCGGTCTAATATACCCTCATCCTGATATTCAAATTCGCCCGCCAAAAGAGGATTTAGGACGGAGAAGTGCATGATGTTTGGTATGGAACACAAATACACGCCGGTATCCTTTAGATAAGGCAACAGGCGTTTTATGGTATCCTCCGGTTGATACAAATGTTCCAACACATCACCGAACAAGATATAATCAAAACTATTCTGCTCATAGGGCAAAGTCATGGTTTCGATATTACCCTGTATGATATTCAGCTGATTTGCACCTATTTTTGCAAGTGACTCGGTCAGTTCAATGCCACAAACGCTTGCATTCGGAAACAAATGCTCCAGTTTTGCCAAGGTTCCCCCTGCACCACAACCAATTTCCAATAGGGAAATCGCTTCCTCTTTTTTATGTTGCATCATAGCGATTAAATCATTTCTGGGACTGGCGTAATAGTTTAAGGCAAAGCCCCATTTGTCTTTTAGCTTTTGAATGTTTTTATCGAGTGCCTCATTCCCAACCACAAAATTCAGACCATCCTCCTTACAAAAATGTATCAGAAAGCTATTGTGGCAAAGCAAGAGCTGATACCCTGCCATATGCAGCCGAAGTGCTATATCCCAATCTTCACAGGTTCCCGGCGTAAAGCGAATATCAAACAAGCCAATTGCATCCAGGGCTGTTCGTTTTAACAAAAGTGCAAAATCGTTTAGAAAGACTTTTTTCTCATAAGGCTGCTTCATGGGAACATTATTCGTTTTGGCAAATCTAAGAGATTCCTCTGTGCTTTGATACTGTTCTCCAATTCCCTGTGTAAGCTGCCCACCATTTGTTACACTGCCCGTTGCTCCAACATTCTCCCTTTCATACAAGCCCATCCGCAGGTAAAATATGGTGTTCGGCAACACAACGGTATCATGGTGCAACAGCAAAATGTCATTTTCACCCGCTGCACTCTTAATTCCTTGATTGCAAGCATAGGGAAAACCCTTGTTCTCCCCATTGCAAATCAGCTTGATGTCCGACTGTTCCTTTAGCCATTCTGCAATACCGTCCGTCGAGGCATTGTCCACGATAAGCAATTCGTATGATTGGGGGGGGGTTGTTTCTTTTATACTCTTAATACATTCCTTGAGGTAATCCCCCTCCCCCATGTCATAGGAGACGATGACAATGGATACCTTTTGCAGGTCAAAGCCGTCCTGCGTCTGAATGGCAGACTTTAATCCCTGTATGAGGCCAAGGTCGGTCGCATAATTTTCGTCACGATTTTCGTCACAGTAAAACTCTGCATTTTCGTAGCACAAGTAGGCTTGATTGACGTTTATGCGTTCGTAATATTTCCCCAACATGGTGTAGAGAATATGGTCTTTGTGATTTTGCTTTAGTCCGTCTGATACTGTGGAAAAGACCTGTTCCCAATAGCCTTTCGCAATATACGTTAAGATTTCTTCGTGATTCATTGATATTCCTTTCCCATAAGCAGTACTTCTGCTATCCGCTCTGCTCCTTTTCCGTCCACCAGTTCTTTCATGCGTTTACTATAGTTTTTCGCCGATTCTTTATTTTCGATATAATAAAACAATCGTTTCAAAATTTCCTCGCAAATGTCTTTCCGCTCCCTTGCATCGCCCACACACTGCATAATCCCATGTTCTTCCAACTCTTTCACAAAACCTGCCTGATTATCTGCAAAGGAAAAGCACACCGTAGGCACCCCACAAGCGCATAACTCAAACAAGGTGCTGCCTCCTGCGGAAACAGCAAAATCTGCTTGGCGCATAAGGTCACCCATGTGTTTCACATTGCGATGCAAATGAAAAAAAGGATACCGATCTTCCAAATCCTTCAAACGTTCCTGTTCCTCCGCCATTGCTCCTACAATGAAATGAAAGCTAAGGTCTATACCCATTTTACTCTCGTAATTCGTTTTCTGTAAAAGCCAGGTTTCCATTAGACGGCGTTCGATGTGAAATGGATCGGTTCCGCCTGTAGTGACTAAAACAGAAACTGTTTCTGACCCTGCCTGTCTCCCCAAAACACCTTCTGAAAGATTCTCCTGATTATGTAAAACTGCACATTTTCCTTCTGCACGCCCCTTTACACCCAAATCTTCCTTGGGGTAAAATTCCTCCCGCAAGGGAACATAAGCCATTCCCGATAAAATCCTTGTATCTACGCTCTGTTCCCAATCACTATAGCGCAATAACGCAGACACAGGATGCAGTCGTGTTTTTTCATCATCAATATACAGCACAGGTACTTCCTGATTCAATCTGCCCAGATACGGTTCTGTCACCTGATAGGAATCCACCACCAACCAGTCAAGTGATATCTCTTTGACAAGAGAAATCAGGTTCGGTAATTCCTCTTCTAAATGATTCCATCTGCTGCCCAAGATATGGTAAGGCAATCCTGCCTCCTGCAAGGGTTCTGTAAAGATATCTTCCGCCAACAGGAATAGGCACTCTCCCTCTAGTCTTTTAACAGCAAGAGCAATGGACATACAGCGCATCAAATGACCTGTGGCTATGTTTTTGTTTGCATCCACTCGAAATCCAATCATGATTTAATTTCCTCAACAAACTTTCGACTATCCTTTTTCAAACCCTCTACCCTATGTCAACTCTCGCAACAAACGATACTTCATCTCCGCCACTTTCCAGTCCTCTACTGTGTCAATATCCTGTATTTCGGATTCCGGCACCTCAATTGGCGCAATCCCCTCTGTAATCACGCCCTCAAACGCCCAAAAACGTTTGACATCATAGCAGTAAAACTGCCCGCCATCATGATAAAAGGATTCTAAGTCCTGGGAGCGGCTATTTCTATAT
>BNZC01000045.1 GCA_026000755.1 Clostridia bacterium | reverse complement strand
GTGCATCCTCAATGAGCATGACTGTGGCATTTGGCACATTAATACCCACCTCAATAACGGTGGTGGATACTAACACTTGAATTTCATTTCGGGCAAATTCCTCCATCAACTTGTTTTTCTGCGAGGATTTCATTTTCCCATGTAAGGCTTCCACTCGAATCGTTTGGGAAAATTCCTCCGGCGACTCATTCGTTCCGACAGATTTCATTTTCCCATGCAAGGACTCCACGGAAATCCCCTGCCACTCTTTCTGCAATTGCTGTGTATAGGAAAGCACATCCTCCATGGAAAGCCCCTCACTCTCCTCCACCAGAGGGCAGATGACATAGGCCTGATATCCTGCTCTCACTTCATCTGCGATGAATTTCCAAGCCTTTTTTCGAAAATCCACGCCTACCACACAGTTTTTGATGGGCAGTCGCCTTGCCGGCACTTCATCAATAATGGAAATATCCAAATCCCCGTAGAGGATAATGGCTAAAGTCCTTGGAATGGGGGTTGCACTCATGACCAACACATGGGGGGCGGACCCTTTTTGAAACAAACGCTCCCTTTGTTTTACCCCGAAACGGTGCTGTTCATCTGTAATGACCAAGGCTAAATTGTCAAACTCCGCCCGCTCCTGAATCAGGGCATGGGTACCGATAATTAAGGCGTTTTGGTAAAGAGCCATACGGTCATAAGCACGGCGTTTTTCTTTCTGTGTCATAGAACCGGTCAACAACAAGACGGGAATGTCTAAGCCATGCTGTTCACACAACGTACGAAAGGTTTCATAATGCTGAACGGCTAAAACTTCTGTAGGTGCCATCAGGGCGGATTGATACCCCTCCTGTGCACAGTCTAACATGGCAAGAAAGGCGATAATCGTCTTGCCGGAGCCTACATCGCCTTGAATCAATCGCTGCATAATAAATTCACCACGCAAACCGCTGCGCACCTCGGCTAAGGTTCTTTTTTGTGCGCCGGTTAATTCGTAAGGAAGAGCAGTCATGACTCGATCTGCGAAATTGTTCTCTATGACACTTTCTGCTGTTCCTTGTGTTGCTTTTTCTACACCATCGACCTTATCTGCGGCATCTGCGGCATCTGCAATCTCATCTTTCAGCGCAGGGAACACATATTCATTCCTTACCTGCTTCACCTGTTTCTTTTGCAATCCCGCTGCCAAAATAAAGCGAAAAAACTCATCAAACGCCAGTCGCTTTTTCGCTTTTTGTAAAGCCTCTTCATTTGCGGGAAAATGGATATTTTCTATGGAAAAGGCATAGTCCGCCAAGTTTTGCCGCCCTCGAATTTCGTCCGGTAAATAATCGCTTGTGAAATCCAGTTCTCCTAAGACCAATTTGACCGTCTTTGACAGCATATTTTTGCTGATGCCTGCCGTTAGGGCATAGCTTGGCCACAGCTGCTCAGCTCTTGCCACATAATCTTTGACAGCAAACACTTGGGGCTGTTCCATAGAAAAATTCTTCCCCTTTTGGCTTAACTTCCCCACAAAGATGTAGCTTTCTCCTGTTTTCAGCGTATTTTTCAAATAGGGCATGGAAAACCAGAGCAAGGAAAGTGTATCGCTTCCCTCCTTAAGGTTTAGGATGGTAAGCTTTCTTGCACCTGCTGACCGGAGCAGGGGGGGGGGAGGTAATTTTCCCCTGCACCGCTGCAGTCAGACCTTCTCTGTAAGTGCCGTCATACAACTGCCTTAGGTTGCACATCGGCGGTTGCAATTCATAGCCCCGAGGATAGTTTAGGAGTATATCACCTAAGGTGTATACTCCTAAACTGTGAAATAATTTTTCTGTCTTTGGGCCGATACCTTTTAATGTGCCGATTGCAGCCGTGGAATCCATAGACTGTTTCTCCTCATTTTTCATATATTTTGTTGCAAAAAGGAAACAGATATAAAGGCAGAGAGACTCTCCGCATATCAATAGAAAAAGCATTGGAGCGACCAGGGAGGGGAGACTCCCATTTTTGGGAACCTCTGTTCCCGAAAATGCGTTTTTAAGGAGGCTCGCCCGTACTGTTTCGGAGCGGGGCTTTTTCTATGATATGGCGGAGTGGCTCTCTGCACTATAGACTGTTTTCTCCTTTACTCCACCGAAATCACATAATAGTAGATCGGCTGACCGCCATAATGCAACTCCACATCGCAGTCCCCATAAGCCTCTTCCACGTGCGCAAGCAGCTTCTTGGCATCTTTTTCTTTGGTTTCTGCTCCATAATAAATGCTGATAATCGCAGAGTCCTCATCTACCATAAGACTTGTCAATTCCTTTACAACAGCCTCCATGTCCTTGCCTACCGACAAGATACTGCTGTCACCGATGCCCATATAATCCCCGCGCTTAATTTCCTTGCCATCGATAATGGTATCCCGCACAGCATAGGTCACCTGACCGGTCTTGACATTTTGAATCTCTTCCGACATACGGGCAAAATTATCCTCCGCCCCTTCTTCCGGCAAATAATTCACCAAAGCGGTAATGCCTTGGGGAACGGTTTTTGTAGGGATAACGTAAATCTTCTTATGATCTGTCAACTGTGCCGCTTGATTCGCAGCCAAAATAATGTTCTTATTGTTGGGCAGTATAAAGATATTGTCTGCGTGTACCTGTTCAATGGCATTTAGCATATCCTCTGTACTGGGATTCATGGTCTGACCGCCTTCAATCAGATAGTCTACTCCGAGGCTTTCAAAGATTTCATTTAAGCCCTCGCCCGAGGATACAGAAATAAAGCCCATGTTTTTGTGTGGTACTTCCGGCGGTAAATCCTGCTGTTGTTCTTTTTTCTTCACCGCTTCTTCTTTTTGGCGGGCCGCTTCCTTTTCGGCATCCTTAATTAATTTTTCCTGATGTTCTTCCCGCATATTGTCAATCTTAATCCTGCTTAAAGAACCATAACTTAAGCCTTTTTGCAAGGCAAGCCCCGGATCATTGGTATGGACGTGAACCTTTATGATCTCATCGTCTGCAACCACTACGATAGAATCGCCAATCCCTTCCAAATAGGATTTGAACTCCAATTCCTCGTATTCTGTAATGGGTGCTTTTAGGACAGAAATAAATTCCGTACAATAGCCAAAGGTAATATCCGCCTCTGTCTGGGCGCTGATTTTAACTACCCCTCCCGAAGTTCCCGTCTGTTCTATGGTATAATCAAGTTCCTTACCAAGCAGTGCATCATAGGCTCCCCGCAAGACCTCTACCAGACCTTGACCGCCGGAATCCACCACACCTGCCTGCTTTAGGACAGGCAGCATATCGGGGGTACGCTCTAAAACTTCTTCTGCGTACTTTAAGATAGCACCGCAGATTTCTGTCATGTCCTCACTTCTTTGGGACATCTCCTCCGCCATCTTCGCCGCTCCCTTAGCAACGGTCAAAATGGTTCCCTCCTTGGGTTTCATAACTGCCTTATAGGCTGTTTCCACCGCTTTTTGGAAGCAATCACTTAAAATAAAGGGATCAATCGTCTCATACGCCTCAAACCCTTTGGTCAAACCGCGAAAGAGCTGAGATAGGATAACGCCTGAATTTCCCCTGGCTCCTCTAAGGGATCCGGAAGAAATAGCCTTCGCCAAAGAGGGCATATCAACGACAGACAGATTCTGCACTTCCTTTGCCGCCGATAAAATGGTCATGGTCATGTTGGTTCCCGTATCGCCGTCCGGCACGGGAAATACATTCAACTCATTAATCCATTCTTTTTTTGCTTCCAAATTCTTTGCTCCTGCCAAAAACATCTTCGCTAATAAAGGAGCGTCAATTACTTTGATTTCCACTCAATCACCCTCCCTAATCAATCACCCGAACGCCTTCGACAAGCACGTTAATCTTTTCGATTTCCATACCGGTAAATTCCTCCACCTGATATTTTACCGTATGAATCAGATTGTCAGAAACCGTCAAAATGCTGACTCCATACGATACCACTACATGAAAATCAAGGGTTATCTTATTATCCCTTATCCTCACGTTGATTCCATGCTTTAAGTAATCCCGTTTTAAGAGCCGAACCAATCCGTCCTTCACATTGACAGCAGCCATGCCTACAATGCCAAAGCTCTCCACCGCAACTGATCCCGCATAAGTGGCAATCACATCTGTTTCAACAATTACCCTCCCCAAATCGGTACTCCATTGTCCCTTCATATCCGATACCTCCAAATCTATCTTACTATCTCAAACTTGTAGTTGATGCTTTTGTTTCTCCACGCTTGGCCGGTTCCCACCGGACAGTAAGCAAAACCGTTCTTATCGTCCTATTTGCCAAACATCAACCCCTCCTTACTATTATAATCGCTTTTCACAAAAAAAGAAAGTAAAAATTTCCCTATCTTTTATTTTTCCTGATATTTTTGATTTTTCTGAAATTCCGTGTCTTATTCGTAAACGAATGTGCTATACTTAATATGACAAATAAAGCTTGCAATTATCCTTCCGTAAGATATAATAAAAACATCATATGGAGGAAATGAAAATGTCAGACACAAAAAAAAACAGTCCGTTTATACGGACGAGTTTAAGACACAGTTAGTACAAATCGTAAAATCAGGAAGAAAGGCTACCGAAGTAGCAAGAGAATACGGTCTGTCACATAGTTCTCTTCTAAACTGGTGCAAGATGTCAGACCAAAGCGGCAGCTTCCGCTTTGCGGACAACCGCACAGAAGCGGAAAATGAAGTCATTGCTATCTTTCATGCCAGTAGAAAAAACTACGGACAGGTGAAGATCCAAGAGAAAATGCGTCGGAAAGGCTATGTGATCTCCAGACATCGGATTGGCTGTATTATGACGAAATACGGATTGGTATCCAGTTCGCCTGACGTTGCTCGGCTCAAAGGTGGATTGATAGGATACATGGTTCCGGTCGATTCTGCAAAATTTCAAAGCATCTGCAGAAGAATGGGGCTTAATCCCTTTTTCTCCGTTGGTAATAGTGTATGGAGATTGACGGCGTTAAGCATGGTTGCTGAGCCTTGCTTTTTGGGATTTAATGTGATTTAGCATGGCCATACCTTTTAGGTAGTCCTCTCTCGCCTCTTGTTCATACGCCTCATTTCCAATCTCATTGCGTCGGTAATATGAGTAGTCGCGAATTTTGCGAATATCATCAAGCGTAAAGTCTTTTGAGATTTCAAGTGTTCTCATTGTCGGTATCCTCCTTCTTAACAAGCATGGACGGCGGTATTATCAATATTGGCTTTCGCATAAGGTCAAACGTCAGTAAACGCACTCCTTCGTTAGTTGCCACATTTGCCAAGTGGTTCATATTCCAAGTGAGCAGATAGTCGCATTCAACAGCCAGGGCATGGGCAAGATGCCGAGCATCCTCAATGCTCTTGGGAGGCAGTATTTTTCTCTGTATAATTCTGTCCGCAAGTGTATAAATCTCATTGCTCGTATTGAGCAACGTATATTCGATGTCAGAAACAAAGCCGAATAGTTTCGTAGCTTTTTCGGTATCACACTTACTCAATTCGCGGATTACGACCTCCGAGATGTACACATCATACCTATCAATATCGTTCCAGAATAGGCGTGTATATTCGTATTCGCTTGGCTTGCCGGGTTGGTCTAAGTGGCTGATTGTACTTGTGTCGAGGTAGATTTTAGATTTTTTGCTCATAGCATTCCCTCCACATTAATTATTACCTTGATTCAAGGAATTTTCGCATGACTCGTAGATATTACTACAAGAAATACTGTTCTTGCACCCACATGTAATGCGACAAATGTTTTCAGTTAGTGCTGAAAACATTTGGCAGTGAGAGGTTCCATCTCTATTGCCCGTTTGCTTGCCGTTATTGCTTGGATTATCAAGCATGTCATATTGCTAC
>BNZC01000044.1 GCA_026000755.1 Clostridia bacterium | reverse complement strand
CTGTAGTAGCAGCAACCGGCCTTGGCTTTAGCCGCCGCGCTGCGGGAGAACCGGAATGGTTGTCTTCTGGGTATTCCCAGAGTGATTTAGCGGCGCTTGATCGGATTGCACAGTCAAGCAAGAATTTTGCAGATGCCTATGCTATGGCTAAGGCTGCGGGAACTAATGCGGCAGTGGCAGACGATGACGGTGTAGCTGCAGGAGCAGCATTCGAGTTATCCCTTAATGGTGCAGGTTATGTACTTTCCGCTAATTGGGCAGGAACGGTAACCGGTGGCGACCGTTCCATCAAAGTACTTGACTTGAGTGGCGCAACCGATGCTGCAAACCTTGAGGTTTCCGGCTTGGCAAAGCTTACGGGGCTGACTCTGCCGACTGCGGCAAGCAACGAGACCTTGAAGAGCCTGACGGTAAAAGACGTGCCTGAACTGGCTAACGCCTTGACTGTGAGCGGTTATACAAAGCTTGAGTCTTTGTCCGTTGAGAATGCGAAAGTGCTTAAGGGTGTAACCGTTTCCACCTTGGCAGAATTAAAGTCCTTGTCACTTAAGAACCTTCCTAGTGTGAAGACTGCTAGTGCTGCTGTCGCATTTAATGTGAAGGAATTAACAAAGCTTAAGACTCTTGTTATCGACAGCACCGGTCAGACATATGTTACAGTAGGAAATGTTGACAGTGCTGCACTTACGAATTTGAAATTAGCTAGCTTAGCAATTACAGGATCGAAAATTTCCACTTTGGATTTGACCGGAACAACAATTACAGGAGCTTTAACGTTGACAAACCTGTCAAACCTCACAGCAGTTGATGCTACCGTAAACGGCGCTGTATCTATTTCAGTCGCTCCTGCGCTGACCAAGGTTTCAATTACGAATGCAACAGGCGACCTTGCTGCCTCCGGAATTTCACTTCCGGGTCTTACGGCACTGACTGACCTTACACTTGTTTCTAAAAAAGGCAGTGTTACCTTTAATGCAGGCTTGGTGGATGTTCCGAACCAGAGAACTTTGACCTTAAAGAATCTCTCGATTACCGCAGCAAAGACAATTACACTGGGCGCATTCGGAAATAGCGACAAGCTTCAGAACTTAGAAAGCGTTGCGCTGAAAGCAAAGGGCGTAACTAGTAGCGGTAGCTACTACAATGGCACTACTTTCACAGCTACCGATGCCTTAGATTTTAGCAATGTTCCGAACTTGAAAGCGTTGAGCTTGGAATTAGATAAACTTGGCTACTTGGGTGTGGACAACACAAAGCTGACCGCTTTGGACTTAAGCAAGGTTGAAACTTTGGGTGGAGTGACAGGTAGTGCTCTGGGTGGATTGCAAGCGAACACGCTGAAATTAACCTCCCTTGCACTTTCCAAGAACCGTTCCGCTAAAGTGGAAAACATCGGCTCTTTCGCAGCAATTTTGAATAACAGTGGCACCCTGACACTTAGGGCTCGTACGGATGTCGGTTCTTTCAGCCGTTGGGTATCAAATGACCATAATTTCATTAACCCACAGGGCGTTGACGAATCTACATTCATTTCAGTAGGCATCTATGAGCCATCTGACTACCATGTTACCGCTGTGTACACAGCTGCTAAGACAGAGTTTGTAAAGGATGCCAACGGCGAAATTACCTGCTACGTGAATGGTGTGCAAGTCAAAAACGAATTTAAGTCTGACGGTAGCTTTACTTATTTCTTCCAGGCAGACGGTACCGCTATGAAAGACAGACTCACCTACCACCCCAATGGCAAAAATTTGATCTATTTTGATAAGGATAGTTTGGATTTTGCATGGAACTTCATGATGTGATTTGTAAACAATTTGTGAAAGGGTAATATCACTTGTATATAGAAGCACGTTTCAAACCATCTATATATTCCCATGCTGATTTTGCTCTCTTATTTATTTCTTCTGTTTGCTGCATTGGAGTAAGATGTTTTGTTTCTTCATAATGATCTGCTCTAAGCTTATGCAATTCTTCCATTTTTGTAATGTCATATTTATTACTCATTTTCTGCATCTCCTTTCAAAAACATAGGCGGCGGTATGATATTTACATCACCATAGCCTACTAAGCGATTTACACCTTGCACACGTTCAATTGTTCTCACATTTACAAAATGTTTAAAATTCCAACTCAAAATATATTTACACCCCATAACACTGGCAGCCGCTATATGCCGACAATCATCAAGACTCTTTTGCGTAAGAACACCATACTTCAAATATTGTTCAGCTAATGTTCGCATTTCTTCCGTTTCATCAATATTAGTTGTCTCCAATTCAGCTACAAACATAAGCAATTTTCTTCGTAAATCAGCTGCACACCTATCAATTTCCCCTGTTGTTATACTTGAAATTATAATTTCATTTTCTCCTTGCTTCAACTGCTCCCATAATTTTAGCGTATCCATTTTTTTGTCAGGCACATCCTCTGCTGCCAAATGGCTAATAACAGATGTATCAAGATATATTTTTGTTTTTATACTCACAGGCGTGTGCCTCCATGTCTTTATTATACCATATTCACTAAATTCGTCAATATATTTACAAATAGCTAAAATGCAACAGAAAGCACATTGTTTCCCTAACAAGCGTTGGTCAGACGTCCATTGGAAATACACCTTTTTGCGAAGCCCCGTTCCCATGCTCCTAACTTTTCAAGTGAATGCAAACAGTATTAAGGAGGAGATCATGAACAGAAAACAAATCGTTACACCTAAGATTTTATTGGCTTTGCTTGTAAGCTTAGTGGTTGTAACTGTAGTAGCAGCAACCGGCCTTGGCTTTACCAGCCGCGCTGCAGGAGAGTGGCAGGAAGATATTAACGCACAGGACTTGGCTGCATTAGACAAGATTGCGACATCAAGCGGTAGCGGTGCATTCTCGGATGCACTTACTCGGGCTAAGGCATCTAATAGTGTAACTAGCTTCAAAACAGAACTTTCTACTTTTATTCCTACTTGGAGTGGCGATGATTTAGGGGACGTAGCAAGCCTTAACTTGGGCAGCTTAACCTACGCAGAAAACCTTGAGGTTTCCGGCTTTGCGAACCTTACAGCGTTGACCTTGCCTACTGCAAACGAAAAGTTGAAGAACCTGACACTAAAAGGATTGGATAAGTTGGCGGCAACTTCTAATCCTGACGTAACAAGCTTCACAAAACTTGAATCTTTGACCATTGACGGTGCGAAAGTAATTACCGGGCTTACTATCCCCGCAAGCAACGCAACCATTAAGTCCATCACAATCAAGGGTGCCGATGAACTGGCTAATGGGACAGCCGGATTGGTTACGACCGGCTTAACAGCACTTGAAACCCTTGTTATTGACGGCACCAAGCTTCCGATTGTTACAGTTGGACAAAATGTTACGACTGCCAAGCTTACAAACTTGACAAAGTTAGGAGAGCTTTCCTTTGTTAGTTCCGCAATTTCTTCTTTGGACTTGACCGGAACGAAAAATATCACTAGCTTGACCTTGACCGGTCTGTCACGGTTAACAGAATTTGAGGGAACGTTCGACAAGGCGATTGCTCTGAACATTCAAAAGAATGGCGAGCTTGCAAAGCTTGCACTTACGTTAAACAAGGGTTCCATTACAGCTACAAATGTAGACGTTACAACACTTCCAAAACTGACTGACCTTACGCTTGTTGCAAAAGCAAAAGACGGCGATATTACCTTAGGCACTTTGGAGGATCTGGATAAGAACATTCTGAGCCTGAAGAAGCTTTCCCTTGAGGCGGGAAACGAAGTTGACATTACAATCGGCACCACCTTAGGACTCAAGAATCTGGAAAGCTTTGCACTGAAAGCAAAGACTGTAGCTAACAATACCTTGAATTTCAGCAAGGTTCCTAGCTTGAACGCTTTGAATTTGCAATTAGATGAGCTTAGCTCTTTGAATGTGAACGGCACAAAGCTGACTACTTTAGACTTAAGCAAGGTTGAGGATTTGACCGGATTGACTGCAAACGAGCAGAAATTAACTTCCCTTGTGCTTTCAAAGAACCGTTCCGCTAAGGTGGAAAACATTGGATCATTCGCAGCAAGATTAATTGGTAACACTCTTACACTTCGTGCATGGACTGACCAAGGTTCTTTCAGCCGTTGGGTATCGAATGACTATAGTTTCATCAACGAGTACGGCACTGACATATCTACCAACCTTTCACTGCCGATCACTACGCCATCTGACTACCATATCATTCCTGTGTACACAGCTGCTAAAACAGAGTTTGTAAAGGGTGCCAACGGCGAAATTACCTGCTACGTGAATGGTGTGCAAGTCAAAAACGAATTTAAGTCTGACGGTAGCTTTACTTATTTCTTAACAAGCATAGCTGCTTTCTCGATCGTTCGGTGTGAGACCATCGTTAGCAGAGTGGGGGCGTTCGTTATTATAAAATCTTGCATACTGGGACATTGCCAAATCAAGCTCTTCTGTTGAAGAATAGGAGTGTCTGTTCAGTTCCTCGCATTTTAGATATTTGAAGAACGCCTCCGCAACGGCGTTATCGTAAGGATATGCTTTCGCCGAAAAGGATTGCATTACGTTCGCTTCATCCAAAACTTTCTTCAATGCGGATGAAGTATACTGGGGCCCCCTGTCCGAATGAACGATCAAGCCTTTGGGAGGCTTTCTCAATGAAACAGCCGCATAAAACGTATCAATTACAAGCGCTGCATCTGCTTTGCGACTGACTTTGTAAGCGAGCAATTTTTCGTGAGAATAGGTCGATAAACACGCAAACATAACACCATTTCCCTCCGACTTTGATATACGTGATGTCGCTCACCCACACACAATTCGGTGAGGAAAGGTTGAACTGCTGATTCACCTTATCCATCTGAACCTCCGCATACTGCTTGATCCACTGGCTGATAGCCGATACCCCGTATTCTTTAGCGATTGCTGTCTGTGTCTTGCCGTTTTGGCACAGCATTACGATGTTCTGCTTGAAACTTTCCTCGTATTTCGCTTGTGTTATACGCATGATTTTTCCCCTTTTTTGTATTTTACCATTTTTTGGGGTTTTGTGTCTACTTTTTTAAGTATGGTTTACACATCGTTACACCCAAAAAACAAAACACCCCTTTCACAAATTGTTTACAAATCACATCATGAAGTTTCATGTAAAATCTAAGATTTCTTCATTTCTATACCCTATAATAAAGGATGCCAGACCATTTGTATTTTTGAAAATCCCGTTTATGGGGCAACAAAAACAAACGCCCCTTTCGGAAATGTTTTCATTCAAAAATGTTTTCACTCAAATTTCCGAAATCATTTATCAGCAGGGATGCCTGCGGAAAGGAGGAGTCCAACATGAAATATACATACCCCTCTGTTTTTACCCGTGGAGATGATACCGCCACTGCAAACACAACCGATAATCCCGACTCTCACGCCTTTGGAAATGAT
Organism: Clostridia bacterium; assembly: GCA_026000755.1. GTDB lineage: Bacteria > Bacillota > Clostridia > Lachnospirales > Lachnospiraceae > BNZC01. Next base: position 998 of record BNZC01000044.1, on the reverse strand, counting down.
TTACCCAAGGTTCCCTATCGGACGCAGGAGAATATTGAAATTGCTCCGGCAAGAGATTTTTCTCCCAAGGACTTATTGCGAATCGGCGCAAGCTGTTGTCAGCACCTTTCCACCCCGGTGGCTGATGCTCTGCTGCTTGCAGCAAAAAAACAGGACATACCCCTGCTCGACCCCACCTTTTTGGAAGAAGTACCGCAACTGGGCATTCGGGCACGAATTTCTTTCGGGGAAGTACTCTGTGGAAATCGCAGTATGATGGATCATTATCAAATTTCTTTGAGTAAAGAGGAAGGCTTATGTAAAGGTCCTGAGCTCTTCCTTACAATTAACGGGATTTTCGCAGGGCGTTTGGTATTAAAGTAAAGCAGCAGGGCTTTACTAATGCCCTGCTTTTCCCTGTACCGGCGTAAGCACGATATTTTCCGCCGCCACATTGGTTTTTCGTTTTACAATGTCCTCCACCTGCGCCCGTTTTGCGTCGGTGACCTCTCCCATGTTTAACATAACGTCCGCCTGATTATCCGTAATGCTCACCACCACATCCGTAAATCCCTTTGCGTTAAGGAGCATTTCCGCTGCCGCCTCTCGCTCGGCAATATCCGTCAAATGAATCATGGAAGCTACCGCCTCTTGTTTCTGATTTTCAGGAATTGCGCTGTTGTTAATGACCGCCAGAAGGGTTTCCTTGTTTTTTGAACGAATTTGCTCCCGATTCAACTTCACTTCCGCCGCAAAATTCAAGTTCTCTACCGAGGAGCTCGTTAAAACGGCTTCTCCCGGATTTTTCACCTCCTGCCCGTCCGTTTCCCCATTCGCTTCCGCCGGTGCCGCTGCTTCCTGTGTGCCGCCGCTGTTTTCTGCCGATTCTGCATTTGCCGTTAGCCCATTATCCTCGGTATCCGTAAAAATATCCCCCACAGTAAATACGTCCTCATCTGAAATCTCATAGCTATCCTTTGCCACTTCAGAGCTTGCTTCCTTTGCCGCCGTTCCATCGT
>BNZC01000043.1 GCA_026000755.1 Clostridia bacterium | reverse complement strand
TCCCATCCAAGAGGAAAAGTATCTTCAATTTCTAAAAAGAAAAGATGCGGCTGCCAAAGAAAAAGAAAGACTCAAAAATTCACCGCCTACAGGGGGGGAGATAAAAGAGAAACCACAAGAATTAGGTGAAACAGAAAAAGAGAAAGAATTTTTGCCTCGGATTCAGATTGAGGAGTCGTTGGTCAATACAACGAACCTGCAAGAGGAACTGGCAAAAGGCATGGAACAGATTATGAGAGCTACGGAACCGGCAGCAGTAGCAGGTCTTATGGATAGTATTAAGAAGCTGATAGAGGAGGTTCCCGGTCTTTCGAAAACTGAGTCTTTTCTTGCACCGGAGGAAGAGAGTGGAGAGGTGGGCGTAGAGGAAGTTTCTTTGGACATTGATTTTCATGAAATAACACATCAAAGCGTACCAAGATCCGAAAATCCCAATCAGGCGGAATTGTTCGAATCGGTGTTAGAGGAAGTGGATGGGCAGACTTACTTGGATTTACCGGAGGCACCGAAGACAGAAACGCAGATTACAGGACAGATGAGCATAGATGAAGTCCTAAAAGAGTACGAAAAAGCGCAAAAGGCGGCACAGCTTGCGAAACAAGCGAAACAAGCAGAAAAAGAGGCGGAAAAGAAAACTTTGGCAAATGTAAAGGCAAGGGCTCTTCATGAAACGGGGCGATTGATTGCACGTTTGAATGACATTTTACCTCGTTTGGAAGCCTCTGTTTCAAAGACAGATGGAATGCCTTCGTCGGAGGAGATTCTTGAGAAGGCACGGGCGATGGAAGCGGCAGCCCGGGAAGATGATGATTGGGACTACTACATGCAGGAAAGTGAATCATCACCGGATCAAGAGGAAGAAGTATCGGTAGAGGAAGTAGCAGTAGATGAGGAAACACTATCTCCGGAACCGGAAAGCAAGGAAGCGGTTGTAGAGGAAAAGCAAGTGCCATATCCGGAGTCAGAAAACAAGCAAGCAGCTTACTTTGCAATGGGAGCGGATAATACCCCCTATTCCGCCTTGGAAAAATTTGGAAAGCCTTTATTGAATCAAGAAAGTGAGTCCGCTTTTGTCAAAGATGTACTTAGAGTACCCCCCCCCCATGGAAGAGGGGGAAGATAATATTTTTGTAGAAGATGACTTTGCCTTTGGTCAGTTGAATGACAAGCAAAGAGAGATGTTCTCTTATTTTATCCCGGTGTCCGGTATGGAGCAGCAGCTGATTGGCGTGTTGGAGGGAGCATTTCAAAAAAAGAAAAACAGCAATACCTCCTCCACGGGAAATCTGGCCATCAAAGGCGGACGGGGAAGCGGAAAGACCATGCTTGCCACCAATATTATCAAAGTTTTTCAAAAGGCTGCCAAACGAAGCGGCGGACGGGTTGGAAAGATTTCTGCTGAAGCACTCAATACAAAAGACCTCTCAAAGCTCTTTGAGCAGATTGAGGGGGGGTATCTTATCATTGAGGAAGCAGGTCAGCTGAGCGTGGAAACGGCAAGAAGAATGTCATTTCTGATGGAAGGCAATACAGGGGGCTTGCTTGTTATTTTAGAAGACAGCAAAGCAGGTATCAAACAAGCATTGAATTTGGACAAGAGCTTCGGGGAGAAATTCACCGAGGAAGTAAAAATTCCTATTTTTACCAGTGATGAGTTGGTGGTATTTGCCCAGGCATATGCTCGGGAACATGAGTGTATCATAGATGAAATCGGGATTTTGGCATTGCATCATTGTATTCATAACATAGAGAAGTTAGATGAAGCGGTCACTTTAACAGAGGTAAAAGAGATTATGGATCGGGCGATGGAACAGGCGAAAAAAGGGGGGGTCAAGCAGTTGATTCGCAAACGGAAACGAACAAGAGGCGGTTTTATTTTGTTAATGGAAAAGGATTTTGAAAATTAGAAAGTGAGAGAGGTGAGGGGAAGTGGCAAGATTTTCAGAATTAGATATGTATTTATTCGGACAGAGTACCCACTATGATATTTACCAGAAAATGGGTGCGCACCCGGGGGAAGAGAACGGAACGGCAGGCGTATATTTTACGGTATGGGCACCCCATGCAAAGTCTGTTAGTGTAGTAGGGAGTTTTAACGGTTGGAGTGAAACGGCCAATTATATGACAAAATTAGGGCCTATTGGCGTGTATGAAACTTTCGTGCCAAATGTTGCCGTAAATGATTTGTACAAGTATTGTATCGAACCGCAGCAGGGAAAGAAGTTCCTAAAATCAGATCCTTATGCAAATTTTGCAGAGAACAGACCGGGAACGGCATCTAAGGTAACGGACATCAGTAAGTTCAAGTGGACGGATAAGAAATGGATGCAAAAGCGAGGGGAAACGAAAACCCTTCAGAATAAACCTATGGCAATTTATGAAATTCATCCCGGTTCTTGGCGTCGCCATGCAGGTAGTGCAGACGAGGGCTTTTATGGTTATCGAGAATTGGCTCATGCCTTAGTGGATTATGTGAAAGAAGTGGGCTATACCCATGTAGAGCTGATGGGCATCGCCGAGTATCCTTTTGATGGTTCTTGGGGCTATCAGGTAACGGGGTATTATGCACCTACTTCTCGCTACGGTACCCCCGAGGAGTTCGCCTATCTGGTAAATCATCTGCACAAGAATAATATCGGCGTTATTTTGGACTGGGTACCCGCACATTTCCCGCGAGATGCCCATGGATTGGCGGATTTTGATGGAAGTCCTCTGTACGAATATGCCGATCCCAGAAAGGGAGAGCATCCCGACTGGGGAACGAAAATCTTTGACTATGGTCGCAATGAGGTAAAGAACTTCCTCATCGGCAGCGCACTTTTGTGGGTGGAACATTATCACATTGACGGACTGCGTGTGGATGCGGTTGCCTCCATGCTCTATTTGGATTATGGAAAGAACGACGGACAATGGGTCGCCAATAAATATGGGGAAAATAAAAATCTGGATGCCATTGAATTTTTCCGCCACTTAAATTCCTTAATCATTGGCAGACACCCGGGTGTTGCTATGATTGCAGAGGAATCCACGGCTTGGCCTATGGTAACAGGAGCAGCGGAAAAAGGCGGCTTGAATTTCAATTTCAAATGGAATATGGGTTGGATGCACGATTTCTTAGAATACATGAAGATGGATCCGTATTTTAGGAGCAATCCCGATAACCATTATAAGATGACTTTTGCCATGAGCTATAATGGAGCCGAGAATTATATTTTAACTATTTCTCATGATGAAGTGGTTCACTTAAAGGGTTCCATGTTGACGAAAATGCCGGGAGAACTTCCCGGTAAGTTCTCCAATTTGAAAGTTGCCTATGCTTTTATGATAGGTCATGCGGGTAAGAAACTACTGTTTATGGGTCAGGAATTTGGCCAAGAGCGGGAATGGAGTGAGGAACGGGAATTAGACTGGTTCCTTCTGGCAAAACCGGAACATCAACAAGTTCATAATTTCTACAAGGCGTTGCTTAAGATTTACAATAAATATCCCGCTTTATATGAGTTGGATAACAGCCCGGAGGGCTTTGCTTGGATTAACCCGGACGATAAATATCGCAGTATCTTTAGTTTCGTTAGGAAGGGCGTATCGGAAAAGAATAACGTACTTTTCGTATGCAACTTTACACCTGTGGAGTATGAAGATTATCGGGTTGGTGTGCCACAGGCAACTGCAAAACGTTCGTTGAAACTGTTATTAAGCAGTGATGAGAAGCAGTTTGGCGGAAGCGGAAGATCCAGAGTCACTACTTACAAACCGGAGAAACAAGAATGTGACGGACAAGATTATTCCATCGCCTATCCTCTTTCTGCGTATGGAGTAGCCGTTTTTGTGTATTAGTGTGATGGTTGCAGGGCGTTTTATATTCCATCATCTATCCTCTATCTGCATATGGAGTAGCCGTTTAGTGTATTAGTGTGATGCTTGTAGGGCGTTTTTTGAAAGTGGCATATTCGTTGTGCTTGATGTAGTAACCCGTTTTTGTTTATTCGCATATCATATACGGATATGGTAATAAAGGAGAATGCCTGTGGAATATCCACCGAATAACAATCCTTTTATGCAAAATATGCAAAATCGTACTGCAAAAATGCCTTTTTACATGACCTATCCCATGCAGAATGTATTCTTGGAGGAAGCGGAATACGAGAAAGATATTGACCGCTTAAAAAGTTTGTACCCTGCGGATGTGCGGGTTATTCAGGAACACGTAGAGGAAGAATGCGATAAAATGGAATATGAGGGTAGTCTTATGTTTGACGAATACCCGGATCGACTTATGTTAAAACAGGTCTGCGACCGCATTTCTAAAAAAATGACAAAGTCTATGGAGGAGAAAACCTTGGGTACACCCTATAGTGTGGAATCCGAGGAACTTCGCCTCGTTGGGCGGGGAGGAAGACATGAACGCCCCTATCCGGGGGGACCCGGGTTTTATCCTCCCCCACCTGCCTATGGCTATCCCTATCCTTGGGATGGTGGATCAAATCTGATCGAGGTGTTGTTGTATAATGAAATGTATCAAAGACGTTGCCGCCATAGACGTTGTAGGAGATGGTGGTAGGAACGGTTTAGCGAGGGGAGCAGTTTGTTTTGACTGCTCTCTTTTTGCAGAACAAGAGCCCAAAAGGGAGGAAGCCGAATAGCTTTTGCTACTACGTTGTGGAGGTTACAGAGGAGGAATACTATGCGAATACTGATCTTAGAAGATGATACCGCTCTCTGCCGTGGAATTTGCCTTGCGCTGAAATCACCCGAGCGAGAAATTGTGCTGTGCCATTCCATCACACAGGCGAAAGAAAGCATTCAAAGCTTTACCCCCGATTTGTTTCTCTTAGACATCAACCTGCCTGACGGTTCGGGACTTGATTTTTGTGCAACACTTCGAGTTGCGGGTTATGTCACACCTATTCTTATGCTTACCGTAAATGATACGGAACTTGATATGGTAAATGGTTTGGAAAATGGAGCTGATGATTATATGACAAAACCCTTTTCTCTTGCGTTGCTGCGGGCAAGAGTGGAAGCCTTGCTTCGGCGGGGAGCATATGGACAAATTGCGGCTACTGATAGAATTATGAACATGGACGGATTTGTCTTTGACTTTGAAACACTACGGTTTGAGAAAAACGGACAGCCTGTAGAACTGTCCAAAACCGAGGCAAGATTATTGCAAGTGCTTTTTACAAACAAAGGTCAGACCATGCCCCGAGAACGTTTGCTCGGATTAATCTGGCCGGATGGCAGTTCCTATGTTGATGAAAATGCACTATCCGTAGCAGTACGGCGGCTTCGAGCAAAATTAGAAGATGTGCCGTCACAGCCCCGCTATATTAAAACTATTCACGGAATTGGCTATCAATGGGCGGTGAGCCTATGAGGTTTCGCAGTAAAAAAAGAAAATTGTGCTTATGGTGTTTCGCATGAGGTTTCACAGCAAAAAAGAAAGTGACACTTACGATGTTTCGCAATAAGAAATGGGCGGTGCGTTTAAGAAATCTCGCAGCAAGAAATGGATGGTGAGCTTATGATATTCGGTCATAATCAAAAGTTGCTTCAAACATTAGACCATATGCTGGATGAAGCCCTTGCCGGAACGTTCACGGCGCAGGCGTATGATGAGAGTCTATTATCAAAAATTGAATCCAAAATGGCACGATTTCTGGAGCAGTCACGGCTTCGCCGAGAGCATATCGAAAACGAGCAGGAACGTATGCGAACGCTAATCAGCGACATATCCCACCAGACCAAAACACCCCTTTCCAATATCTTACTATATGCCGAATTGCTTGGCGAAGAGGATTTGACAGAGGAACAGTCACAGCTTACCGAACAAATTGCGGCAAGCGGCGAAAAATTAAATTTTCTCATTCACTCCCTTGTGAAAACCTCAAGACTTGAAAGCGGCATTCTAAAAATCGAGCCGAAGCCGGGTGTTGTTTCTACACTTATCGAAAGCACTATTTCCGAATGCAATGCCCTTGCCATCGCTAAAAATATTACTCTTTCGGCGACGTGTGCTGATGTAGACATACAGGCTTTGTTTGATTTGCGTTGGTGTAGGGAAGCGTTATTTAATGTCATTGATAATGCCATAAAATATACGCCGGAACAGGGGAGCGTTACCGTGAGCCTTATCGAATATGAAATGTTTGTGCGGATTGACGTTGTTGATACAGGTCGTGGAATAGCAGAAGAGGATTTACCGAAAGTCTTTGGGCGTTTTTGGCGAGCTGCCGAATCCGCCGAAAGCACCGGCGTGGGCATTGGCTTATACCTTGCGAGGGAAATTGTTATGGCCTGCGGTGGCTATATCAAGGCAGAGTCACAAATCGGAGAAGGCACAACCTTTTCTATTTTTCTTTCAAAACTGTAAGATTTCAGAAAGATGCTTGAAAGAATCATGTGTTATAATAGAGCTATGTTAGGATGAAGAGAAACGCTCCGCCTATCAATAGAAAAAGCATTTGAGCGACTAGGGAGAGAAGACTCCCCTTTTGGGAAGTTCTAATCTTCCCAAAAGGCGTATTTGAGGAGGCTTGCTCGGACTGTTTTAGAGCGGGGCTTTTTCTATGATAGGACGGAACGGTTCTCTTCTCGAAAAGGAGGTTCCTACACATGAGTGTCTTAAAAACAGTAAATCTAAAAAAATACTACGGTGAAAATGC
>BNZC01000042.1 GCA_026000755.1 Clostridia bacterium | reverse complement strand
GTGCCAAGCTCAATTTCGCTTGTAATACTTAATTTTGCATCGTGTATTTTGCAGATGGTGGCACACAGGGCAAGTCCCAAACCAACGCCGCCATCTGCTCTGGCACGGGATTTGTCAATCCGATAAAATGGCTCTGTAATCTTTCCCACTTCTTCAGAGTCCATGCCTCTGCCATTATCTTCAATGGTAATCACGCTTTCATCAAGGCGTATCCGAATCTCCGTTCCTCCTGCCTTTACTGCATTTTCCAAGAAGTTTTGTAAGAGCGATTCCAGTAATACGGCATCTCCATAGATCATCGCTTCTTCATGGACGACTTCTACCGGAAATGTCACACCGTCTTTGCCACAGGTGGCGGTGGCTCTTGTTATGATTTCCTTCATGTCTTCCATAGAAAGGGATTTCTTTTCAATGGCATTATGGTTCATATATGCTAAATCCATCAGCTTGTAGGTCATATTTTTCATACGCATACTTTGGTTAATGATATAATTTAAGGCTTTTTCTTTCTCCGCTTCATCTACATTTGCTATTTTTAGAATCTCTGCGTATCCCGATATTGCCGTGATGGGGGTACGCATTTCATGGGCAAGATTGTTGATAAAGCGTTCGCGACTTTCCGATTGCTCCTGTACGCTGTCCGCCATTTCATTGAACAGCTCGGCAAATTCTCCGATTTCATCCTTGCTTTTTATACCAACACGCTTGCTGTAATTGCCTTCCTTTATCTCGGTTGCCGCAATATTCAGCTTCCGAAAGGGCGCAGTCAAACGCAGTAACAGAAACAACAGTATGGCGGACATACACAAGCTGACATAGACTCCGGTGCGTATCAGCATTTTCACCATGTCATTATGCCAGGATATAAGTGCGCTAATATCCTTTTTGTACACCAATTGTACATTCTCAAAAGGCTCCGGAAAATCTTCCGTTATGTCAAAAAGTGCAGATTGTGACGGAATATTACTGAAGACTTCTGTGTCGTTAAGTTTCAGGGAAAGATATACATTTTGCTTGCTGTAATAAGCGGCATATGGCTCCACCATACTTTTCATGGTATCGGAATTGATTTCTTGTTGCTTATTTGATAAATTTCTAAGATTCTCATAGAGAGATTTTGCAATCACTTGTTGTGCCAAAGCCGCCTCATCCTGCATATATTTCACGTTTAGGGAAAAGCTTTGCTTTGACACCACATAGCCCAGTATATCAAATGCAAGCAAAAACAGCAGCAATCCGCACAAAAATGCTTTTTGCCAAAACCGAAAACCGATTCTCTTTTTCTTCATCGCAGTAAAATTCCTCCGATCTGTGTTTTGCTTGTTTTAGAAAAATGAAAATATCGAAAGCTTATTCTCTTTTTCTTCCTTATTTTCATTGTGGCACTTCCAAACGATAGCCGTATTTATATACGGTTTTAATATAATCATCAAAACCCAGTTTTTTACGCAACTTTTGTATGTGGACATCAACGGTTCTGGTTTCGCCGAAATAATCCATACCCCAAACGACTTCCAGTAATTTATCACGAGTTAAAGCCAGATTCTTGTTTTCAATCAGCATTTTCAGCAAATCAAATTCCCTGGAGGCAAGCTCAACCTCTACGCCATTCATCAAAACTTTGTGTTCCCCAATGTTCACTTCCACATTCCCCAGCTTAAAAACCTCTTCCGTCTTGTCACATCGCCGAAGTACCGCCTCGATGCGTGCCATCAATTCAATGGCTTCAAAGGGTTTCACAATGTAATCATCAGCCCCCAATTTCAGTCCCGCAACTTTATCCTCCAAACGATCCTTAGCCGTTAAAAATATAACGGGAATGTTTTTTATTTCCGATATGAGGGAAAATCCATCCCGTCCCGGAAGCATAACGTCCAGTATAATGATGTCGGGAGTATGTTCCTTTAGATAAGGCAACACCTCATCGCCATTCGAAATCAAATGTGAAGTATGTCCTGCAATCTTCATGTGCAAAGCAATCAGATCTGCAATTGCAAGTTCATCTTCTACTATCAGTATCTTCGCCATAGTTTCTCATTGCCTCCTGTTCCGTAATTTCATTATAATGCGGGTAGGAAGAAATGTCAAGGAGGGGGTTGCCCGAAATGCTTTCAGCGAGGGAGCTTTTTTAGGCAGTGTGGGCAGCCGTTTTTACTTACTTACACTGCCATCAATTGATTCCAAGTCAACGGCCCCACAATGCCGTCTACACCTAGTCCATACGCCCGCTGAAATGACATCACTGCATTTTGCGTAGCAGATCCGAAGATCCCGTCTACAAGTAATGTAGGTAGAGCGGGATTTTTCGCCGCCGCCCGATTTAAGTATTCCTGCAATACCCGCACGCTGTCACCACGTAAACCATAGCGAAGCAGTACCTCCGGATAGGGTGGGGGAGTGCTTGGTGATGGTGGCGGTGTGGGATTAGGAGGGGCGACTTCCCCTTGCAGGGAGCGGTAGACCTCATAGAGTTTATTCCAGGTGGCAGGACCTACGATACCGTCCGGTGTAAGAGCGAACAGCTGCTGAAATTCCGTGACCGCCGCCTTGGTTGTGGCGGCGAAATTATTATCCTGAATGGGTGCCTCAATGCTCGGATAAAAATCCGAAAGATAGTCAAGGATATATTGCAGTAACAGAACCTCTCGTCCTCGACTGCCGCTTTTTAAGACAACAGATGGTGGCGTGTTTGTAATCTCTTCCCGTTCCCCTTCGCTGTCTAGTTCTGCTAATTTGGTAATGCCGACATAGATGGCGGAAATTTTATACCAAGTGTCACGGTCGATAACTCCCGTCTGAGGCAGGTCAAAAATGCCTTGAAAGGTTTTGACCGCATTTGCGGTATCCGCCCCATAACTGCCGTTTGGATTTGTAATCGGGGGAATGAGAGGGTAATTTACACGGATGCGATTCAGGTAATTTTGCATGGTACGTACGGCTGTACTGCTTGCGCCTTGGCTTAGATTTCCACCGGGAAATGACTCGGTGATACCGCCGATGTTATCCGTTGTGGTGTAACGAATGTCCTTGGGGTAATAGTAACGTAAAATCTGCAAGGGGTCATAACCTCGCTCGGCAAGACTTACCGTTCCCCATTGGGAAAGCCCGGGGCAGGTAGAGGTGGTGCCGTTGCAGAATTGAGTAAAATAGGGATTTTTTTCACCCTCTCTAATCACATAGCGATTAAAAATGCGATCTGTAATCTGACTGATATTTTCAAATATATTTCCTCCATTCACATAGAACTGGTCAACACTCGTGGAATTTGTAATATCAAAATTATAACCTTTTGACCGATACCACTCCGTGTAAATGCGGTTTAGGGTGAAATTGATAATGGCTTGAATATTGGCTTCTAAGGCGGCATCCGGCCATGTGGCATAGATTTCATGGGATGCTGTATTTTTAATATAGTCGGTAAAGCGCACCCGCACATTGGGGGCGTTTGACGTAGGGGTACCCAAATGAACCGTGATGTATTCGGGAATCAAAACATTTGGCAGGATGCGGGAGGCGGCAGGTCTTCCCGGGGCAGCCGGACTTTGATACCCACCCTCATTTGTTAGTCCAACCTGCGCCCAAGGGACATTTTGCAACAAGGCATTGGGAGGAATATCAATGACTTCTTCCGTTTCGTCGGGCTTGTTTGGAAATGCCCTGTTTCGATCAGAAGTCGTAGCCACCGGGCTAAGCTCGGCTTGTTGTATGGTGGTGATGCCATCAAAAACTTGCTCGCCGTCAATGAGCAGGGGAGCAAAACCCTCTCGGAAAAACTCCAAGGTATAAGTGGAATAAGGCACATAGCCGGGCTGTAAAGACAGTGCCTTATCCGGAGCAGGCAAGGGGATTTTTCCCAAATTGCCGCTTTCATCTGTTACACCTTGATAAATTGCCCTTCCCGATTCGTCGTATATTCGTACTGTAACGCCCCCAATTGGAAGTAGTGAATCCCCCAAGCGGGTTTCTAATTTCAAATACCCAAGTCCCATGTTGTGATACCTGTCCTTTCTATTGTTAAAATCAAGTAACATTAAGCAAACTCCATTATAGAGTATTTATGAAGAAGTGTATGAAAATATGCGGTAAATGCCCAAAGTAAACTCTGCAATGGAATTTGCTTTGGGTATTTTCTTGAAAATATGCAGGATAGCCGCAAGAAAGATTTCTTGAACAACAGGGTCAAATGTGGTAGAATGTGTGTAATAACTCGCAAGTCTTTGACTTGCGAATCTGGCCAAGGAGGTGCGTAATGAGTATAAAAATATACGATTTTGCAGACAGCGGGCAGTTTATCATCTGCCATTCAGGCGATGTGTCCGGCTTTGCCGAGCGGTTTGGCTGGGACGAAAGCACGGCGATTGAGTGCCTGAATTTGGATGAAACCGTGCGTTACACCGCCTATGACGGCTATGATTTTATCAGTCTTATTCATATGGGAGGTGCGGGCGTATTTGTTCAGCGTGAAATCAACCTCTTTGTGAGCAAGGCATATCTGGTTCTCGTCTTGCCTGAAAACGAGGGGGAAAGGCTTAGGAAGCTTGCGGGGATCCTATGCGCAGCAAGTGAGAGTTTAAGTTTGCATCAAAGCGGTCAAAATCCCCTTGCCCGCCTGTATTATCTTGTGTTAAGCGGGCTTGCAGCGGACTTTTCCGATACGCTTGAAGCACTTGAGGATGAGATGGAAGAGCTTGCGGAGCGGGTGGCACAAAGCCCGGAACAGGAGCAACTGGACGAAATCGGTGATTTGCGGAAACGTTCCTACACGGCGAAAAAGGTTCTCCGTGCCATCTCCTATATCGGTGGCGAGATTTTGTTGGACGAGAATAAGCTGCTGCACAAGCAGCAAATCCACTATTTCCGTGATGTTGACACACGGCTGAAAAAACTGTATGACTTCGCAGACAGCTTGAACGAGTTTTGTGCCGAAATTTTGCGTGTCTATGACAGTAAAAACGCCATGAAGATGAATGAAACGGTGAATAAGCTGACTGTAATCACGCTGTTTTTCGGTCCCCTTACGGTCATTACGGGGATTTACGGTATGAATTTTAAGTTTATGCCGGAACTTAACTGGGAGTGGGGCTATCCCGCCGCAGTGTGCGTTATGGTGTTGGTTTGTACCGCCATTTACGTGGTCCTGAAAAAGAAAAAATGGATTTGAAGTTGGTTTGTGCTTGAAGTCAAAATAAAACCGGATTTTTGCTTTTGTTATTTTGGGTTCACTTGACAAGTGAAAATTTATAAAAAATTAATAATGTTCTTGGAATTTTAATTTGCAAATACAAAGGAAATACTATATAGTAAGAGAGGAATACTGTCTTTTATGCAGTACATAATCGCATACTATAATAAAGAAAACAACGGGAGAACATTTTGCCAAATGAAAATCGCCCCCAAGGGGCTAACACAAAGACAAATTGGGATATAAAACCCTATTTAGCGATAGGGCTGACGGCCGTGCTTGTGGTTATTTTTTGCATGGTCTGCTTTTTTTTGATTTTTCGTTATAAGGAATTACAGGACGTAACACATCGGATTTTAGAGATCTTACAGCCTATTATTTTTGGACTGGTCTTTGCTTATTTAATCAATCCCATTGTGGTTTTTTTGGAGAAAAAGATTTCGCCCTTATTTGGGAAAAGCAAAAAAAACGTGCAAGTCAGTAAACCGACCGGTAAAGAAGGAAAACAAGGCACAGCAGAGTCTGTGTCAACAGAGAAAGGGCAGGGGGCAGCAGAGCTTTACCCGGTGGCGAAAAAGAATTACGCCAGGGGCATTAGTGTGGTGGTTGCCATGGTTTTTGTGCTACTTTTGATTACCCTCTTGTTTGTCCAAGTCATTCCTCAACTCTATGCCAGTGTGGAAAAATTAGTGCGTCAGTTGCCGGAGCAACGGATTGCTTTTTTAGCGTGGTTTGATGATTTCAGTCGGGTGAACAATGAGCAGTATCAATACATTGCAAGTGCAGTCAATACGGCGACGGAATATATCACAACATGGGCAAAGGAGGTCTTTTTGCCTCAGAGCGGAACTTTCCTCACTTCTTTGACAAGTGGCGTACTTTCCGTTGTCATTGTTTTGATGGATTTGTTAATTGGACTGATTTTGGCGATTTGCCTTTTACTCAATAAGGAACGATTGATCGGAGAGAGCAAGAAACTAATCTACGCCATCTTTCCGGTAAGACCCGCCAATGTCTTTGTGAAAACCTTGCGCAAGAGCAATGAAATCATGAGCGGCTACATCACAGGTATGATTGTCAATTCTGTTATTGTGGGTATTATATGCTATATTATCGTGCGGATTCTCCATTTACCCTATGCGGCTCTTGTCAGTGTAATAATGGGCGTAACCAATATGATTCCCTTTTTCGGACTCTTACTTGGAGGAATACCCACCGTATTTTTGATTGCATTGGTCAGTCCTTTACAGGGCTTGCAGTTTGCCATTGTGGTATTGGTTTTACGGGAAGCAGACAGCTATCTCATTAAGCCAAAGGTGTTGGGAGATGCTACGGGATTAAGTGCGTTTTGGATTATCGTTTCCACCTTAGTTGCAGGGGGATTGTTCGGCGTGACGGGAATGTTACTGGGTGTTCCCGTATTTGCAGTCATCTATTATATGGTGAAAAAATTGGTGGAATATGTATTGAAGAAACGAAAACTCCCCACCGCTACAAAAGAGTATACACAGGTAATAAAGGTGGAGCAGGATACAGGGCGGCTGTGTTATAAGGAAAGTAACAAGCCATAAGCTATAAAACGGCTTAACACTTGGGGAGGAGGGATATGTTGAAACTGCATGACGCATTACGGGA
>BNZC01000041.1 GCA_026000755.1 Clostridia bacterium | reverse complement strand
TCATTTAAGGGGGTAGACGTGCCGTGCATATTGATGTAGAGCTGTTCATCCGGTGCAAATCCCGCTTCATCAAAGGCTAACTTAATCAACCTTGAACTACCCTCTACATTGGATCCGGTTGCGGTGGCATGAATACGATGGTTACGGAACATACCAAACTTATGGAGAAGGGACCATCTCGGGTTTCACCGTTTTTTGTGCCAATGATGATTGTCAATATGGCATCTGCCGTAGTTGCCATTAAGCATGGGGCGAGGGGAGTGAATCTGCCCATTGTTACGGCTTGTGCAACCTCTACCAATGCAATCGGGGAAGCATTCCGTGCGATTAAGCATGGCTATGCGGATGCGATTATTGCAGGTGGTTCCGAAGCAGGAGTACAGGATTTGTGCATGGCAGGTTTTATTAACTGTATGGCACTTTCCCTATCCGATGACCCGGATCGTTGCTCCATTCCCTTTGACAAGGAAAGAAATGGATTTGTCATGGGAGAGGGTGCGGGAGCAGTCATTTTAGAGGACTATGAACACGCAAAGGCTCGTGGTGCTCACATCTATTGCGAAATCAGCGGCTATGGCAACACCTGTGATGCGTATCATGTGACGGCACCGGATTCCAATGCAGAGGGTAGTTCAAGGTTGATTAAGTTAGCCTTTGATGAAGCGGGATTTGCACCGGATGAACAGCTCTACATCAATATGCACGGCACGTCTACCCCCTTAAATGACAAGACAGAAACCTTAGCGGTTAAGAAAGCTTTGGGCGATTTGGCTTATAAGGTACCTACCAGTTCCACCAAGTCCATGACAGGGCATATGTTAGGAGCGGCGGGCGCAGTTGAAGCCATTGCGGTCATAAAGGCATTGGAGAACAACTTCATTCCGCCTACGATAGGGTATCGTGAGAAAGACGAAAACTGCGATTTGGATTATGTTCCGAATGTTGGCAGGGAACAAGTCATCAATAAGGGCATTTCTCTTTCATTGGGCTTTGGCGGTCACAATGCGGGAATCGTCTTTAATAAACTGGAAGTTAGGGGGAGCTAATAATGAATATTGATGCTGTACGCTCACTGACAGAGATTTTTACAAAAAATGGATTGACACGCCTTGAAATTTCAGAAGGCGATGTAAAAATCCGTCTGGAAAAAGAGAAAACAATTGTGCAGGCACAGCCTGTTGCACCCGCTTTTGCACCTATTGCACCGACAGGAGCCACCTTAGCACCTGCCGCACCGGCAGAGGGAGATAAGGCGACAGAGAATAATTCCATGGATTTCAGCAATCTGACGGATCTGAAATCACCCTTGGTAGGCGTGTTTTACTCGGCAGCTTCTCCGGGAGCAGAACCTTTCGTGCATATCGGCTCTAAGGTCAAGAAAGGCGATGTGCTTGGTATTGTAGAAGCCATGAAGCTGATGAATGACATTGTGGCGGAGCAGGATGGAGAAATCGTTGACATCTGTATCAAGGACGGAGATATTGCGGAGTTTGGGCAAGTGTTGTTTAAGCTGTTTTAAGTAGAAGTGCGTCTGCGGATTGTTTATGTCGGGTGACAGGAATGCTCTGCGGTTTGCGGAAATAAGTCTTACTTTTTAGGAGAGTATAATGAATAAAGAGGAATTAAAACAACTTCTGCCTCACCGTGAGCCTATGCTTTTGTTGGATGAAGCAGAGCGTGTGGACGGTCAGGCGATCGGTAAATATACCGTAAGGGGTGACGAGTTTTTCTTGCAGGGACATTTCCCCGGAAATCCCGTCGTACCCGGTGTTATTTTGTGTGAAATGATGGGACAGTCCTCCTGTGTTCTCTTAGACGGCATGGCGGAGGGTAATGCAACCCCCTATTTTACAGGATTAAATAACATCAAATTCAAGAACAAGGTTCTGCCGGGGGATACAATCGTCTTAAAAAGCGAATTGCTCCGCAGCAAAGGACCATTTTATTTCATCAAGGCAGCGGGATATGTGAATGAAAAACTGTGCGTAAGCGGAGAACTATCGTTTGCGGTTATTAAGGGGTGATCGATATCTTTAAGAAAATTTTGATTGCGAATCGTGGCGAAATTGCCATGCGGGTCATTCGTGCCTGCAAAGAAATGGGTATTGCTACCGTTGCGGTATTTTCCGAAGCGGACAAAGAAGCACTTCACGTTAGTTTTGCCGAAGAGAGCTACTGTATCGGCAAGGCACAGTCGAAGGACAGCTACTTAAATGTAAATGCTATTATGGCCGCTGCCATTGCTTCTAAAGCAGAAGCAATTCATCCGGGCTATGGATTTTTGTCGGAAAATGCGGATTTTGCCGCCTTATGTAAAGAGAATGACATTGTATTTATTGGTCCTTCCTCTGAAGTTATCTCCAAGATGGGGGATAAGGAAGCCGCAAAGCGTACAATGAGGGCTGCAAAGGTTCCCGTTATTCCGGGCTATGATCGCGTGGATGATTTAGAACAGGCGACAGAAGCGGCGAAAGAGATCGGATTTCCCTTGTTATTTAAGGCAAGATCCGGTGGCGGCGGACGTGGAATCCGTCTGGTAAAAAATGAAGGTGAAGTAGAGAGTGCCTTTAATTCTGCCTCTTCGGAAGCATTAAGTGCTTTTGGTGACGGTGTGCTTTATATGGAGAAATATTTGCGTCCCGTCAAACATATCGAGATGCAGATTTTGGCGGACAATTATGGCAATGTGGTTTGCTTAGGAGAGCGTGACTGCTCTGTTCAGCGTAAGAACCAGAAGCTGATCGAAGAAAGTCCCTGTGCAATTTTGCCGGAAAAAACCCGTGTTGCCATGATCGATGCATCTATCAAGGCAGGTAAGGCGGCAGGTTATCAAGGGGTTGGTACGATTGAATACCTCTATGACAAAGATGGGAATTTCTATTTCATGGAGATGAACACTCGTTTGCAGGTAGAACACCCTGTGACCGAGATGGTAACCGGGATTGACTTGGTGAAATGGCAGATTCGTGTGGCATCCGGATTGGCTCTTGAATTTGAGCAGTCGGATATTCACTTGGGTTCTTGTGCCATTGAGTGCAGAATCAACGCAGAAGATCCTTATAACAATTTCCTGCCAATGCCCGGCAATATTGATATGCTTCACATTCCGGGAGGACCGTGGGTGCGTTTTGATACTGCGATTTATCAAGGGTACCGGATTCCGCCTTTCTATGATTCTATGATTGGCAAGCTGATTGTTTCCGCAAAGACGAGGGATGAGGCGATCCGCAAGATGAAGTCTGCTTTGTATGAACTGACCATTGACGGCACGGTGAATACGGCTGATTTTCAGGCGGAGATTTTGGATCAAGAGGACTTTGTATCCGGAATCTATACTACAGACTTTCTGGAAAGCATGGTGGGCGTATGAGTGGACGTATGAGAAAATTCAGAAGACCGAGAAACGTACTGGAGGGACAACCGGCAACACAGGCGGAGGAAATCGTAGAAACCCTGTCCGTAAGCTGTCCCAAATGCAAGAAATCCGTGGATTCGGATGACTTGGCGGAGAGCTTTGGAGTTTGCCCCTACTGCCGCCATCATTTTAAGCTGAATCCAAGGCAGAGAGTACGTCAGATTTTAGATGAAGGAAGCTTTTTGGAAATTGATAAGGACTTATCGCCGAAGAATATTTTGACCTTTCCGGGCTATGATGCCAAGATTGAAAGTGCCATCAGCGGAAGCGGAGAAAAAGAGGGGGTAGTATGCGGCACGGGAAAGATTTCCGGTTTTCCGGTTGCAATCTTTGTCATGAATCCCCAGTTTATGATGGGCAGCATGGGTAGCATGGTTGGGGAGAAGATTACCCGCTTATTTGAACTTGCTACAAAAGAGGGCTTGCCCGTCTTAGGCTTTACCGTATCCGGCGGTGCAAGAATGCAGGAGGGTATTGTTTCCCTTATGCAGATGGCAAAGACCAGCGGGGCAGTAAAACGTCACAGCGACGAGGGACTGTTATATGTCTGTGTGTTGACCGACCCCACAACGGGGGGGGTTACTGCAAGTTTTGCCATGGAAGCGGATATTATTTTGGCGGAACCCTATGCCTTGGTAGCTTTTGCAGGACCAAGGGTGATTGAACAAACCATAAGGAAGAAGTTGCCGGCAGGATTTCAGAGAGCGGAGTTTCTGTTAGAAAAGGGCTTTGTAGATGATATTGTAGATCGCAGAAGGCAGAAAAAGCATATTGCTTCGATTTTGAGCCTGCATAAAAGGGAGGCCGTATGACAGCATATGAAAAAGTAGCAGCGGCGCGGGATAAGAACCGACCCACAGCCGTGGATTTTATCAATGAGATGTGTGAGAATTTTCTGGAAATGCACGGGGATCGCCGTTATGCAGACGATCCTGCTATTGTGGCAGGCATTGCTCGCTTGGGAAATCTGCCCGTTACCATCATTGGCATTGAAAAAGGGCATGACATTAAGGAACGTAATAAGAGAAACTTTGGTTCCGCTCACCCGGAGGGCTATCGTAAGGCCTTACGTCAGATGAAGTTAGCGGAGAAGTTTAACCGTCCGGTGGTATGTCTGATTGATACTTCCGGCGCATACTGCGGCATTGGTGCAGAGGAGCGGGGACAAGGACAGGCGATTGCAGAAAACCTCATGGAGATGATGACCCTAAAAACCCCCATTGTTTCGGTTTTGATCGGAGAAGGGGGCAGCGGCGGAGCCTTGGCTCTCGGTGTTGCGGATCAAGTGCTGATGCTTGAAAATTCCGTATATTCGGTTATTTCCCCGGAAGGTTGCGCCAGTATCTTGTGGAAAGATGCCTCAAAGGTGCAGAGGGCAGCGGAATGCCTAAAGCTTACAGCCGAGGATTTACTGGGTCTAAACGTAATCGAAGAAATTGTGCCGGAAGGGGATCAACTTTTTGTTCACCTAAAGGAGCGTTTGATTGCAATTCTTCGAGAAAACAGCAAGAAAGATGTTAGTGATTTGACAGAAAAACGTTATGAAAGATTTCGGAAGATAGGGGGCGTGGTATGATAACAATTGTAACCGATTCCAGCGTTTACATGAAGAAAGAAGAAGCGGCTTCCCTTGGGATTCGTGTTATTCCCCTTGCTTATTCGGCGGATGGGATTCGTTATACGGAGTCCTTTAGTGATGAAAACGGAGATTTTGAACAGCTCCTAAAGGACAGCAAGAGCATTGTGACCATGCACCCCCATGCTTCGGTATTTTTGAGCGTGTTCGGAGAAGAATTAGCCAAAGGCAATCAGGTGTTGTTTTTGTCGATTTCCTCTCGCTTAAGTGCTTCTTACAATACTGCGGCGGCTGTGAAGAAAAATGTCATGGGAGCAAATGTTGAAGTATTTGACAGTCAACTTGCGGCAGGAGGATTGTATCTGCTCGTTAAGGAAACCGTGAAGCTTGCCAAAGAAGTGATAGACTTAAACACCTTACTTTCAAAGCTTTCTGCAATCCGTGCCCGTATCAGTATTAAGTTTTCGGTGGGGGATTTGACTCCTTTGCGTAATAGCGGACGTATGGGTATGGTACGATCGGGTTATTCCACTATTCTGAACAGACGTCCCATTTTGACCTGTAAGGACGGAGCTATTGTAGAAGAGGGGGTAGCCGGAGGAACAGCGGAGATGGTACAAAGCCTTGTAAGATCTGTGCCAAGTGATGTGAGTGAGATTGTCATCAATTATGTTGGGGAGAATCATTTTGCCTCAAATCTCTATCATATGATACAGGCGGCACATGAGGGCGTGTCCATACGACTGGAGAAGTTGGGACCTGCCATGGCGGCCCATGTAGGGTTAAAGGCGCTAAGTGTGTCTTGTATTAGGGGATAAAGTTTATATTTTTTGGAAAGGCACTTCATTTACCGATTTCTCATAGAATATAGAAATCGGATATGAGGTGCTTTTTTTGAAAACCTTTCTTCCACCCTTGACGCCCCAAGACGAAAAAGAATATCTGGAAAAAATGAGGGCAGGCGATGAGAACGCACGGAAGCTCTTAATCGAGCGAAATTTAAGATTAGTGGCTCACGTCTGCAAAAAATATCAAAACGTCAGTGAGGACATGGAGGATTTGATTTCCATAGGAAGCATAGGATTAATCAAAGCTGTTATGACCTTTGACCACGAAAAGGGCAATCGCTTAGGCACCTATGCGGCACGTTGTATCGACAATGAATTGCTTATGTATCTGCGTTTCAAGAAAAAATCTTCCAAGGAAATCTCCCTCTACGAACCAATCGGAACGGACAAAGAAGGTAACCAAATCCACCTCCTTGATATTGTGGAGGGGGAAGAGGTAGATGTGGTAGAAGCCATTGAATTAAATGGAAACATAAAAAAACTCTATGAGTATATCCCCAAAATTCTAAATAAAAGAGAACAGGAAATCATAAGACTGCGTTATGGCTTGTATCACCGAAAGCCCAAAACACAGCGGGAAATCGCCGATAGAATAGGGATTTCCAGGTCTTATGTAAGTCGGATTGAGAAAAAGGCTTTGAGGAAGTTGAAGGAGCATTTTGAGAAGGCTACAAGGGATAAGATAGTGGTGTGAGATAAAGTACGATGGCAGTACAAATCTTACCGGAACTACGTTTCGATAATCGTGAACTGCGTTCCGATAAGTGTATATTACTGGCACTACGTTCCAATAATCATGTCTCACCCTTTTTTTGCAATATATAACAATGATATTGCGAAGAAACGTAAATTCCCAAAGTAAGTTCTACTAGTTTTATGATGTGGAACTTACTCTGAAAAACCGTGAAATAACAGGCTGAATTTAGTCTGGGAAATGATTCGGTTAGGCTACAAAAACAGGAAAAACGCAGTCAGACAGAGTGATTCTCCCAAAAGAAGCGTATGGTAAACAAGCCTAAAACCATGGCGTTTCAGACTAAATTCTACCTCTATG
>BNZC01000040.1 GCA_026000755.1 Clostridia bacterium | reverse complement strand
ACCGTATTATTTAGGGTATGGGCAAAATATTTCCCCTCTTTATTCTTCACACGAATCTGCAAACGGCGCGCTTGTGCATCTCCTAAGTTGGAACAGCTGCCCACTTCAAAATATTTCTGCTGTCTGGGTGACCAAGCCTCCACATCATAGGCCTTCACCTTAAGATCCGCCAAATCCCCCGAACAGCACTCAAGGGTACGTACCGGAATGTCCAAGGAAACAAATAAGTCTACTGTATTCTGCCATAACTTCGTAAACCACTTCGGAGATTCTTCCGGGCGGCATAAGACAATCATCTCTTGTTTTTCAAACTGGTGAATGCGGTACACCCCTCGTTCTTCTATACCATGCGCACCTTTTTCCTTGCGAAAACAGGGGGAATAACTGGTTAAGGTCTGCGGCAGCGATTCCTCCGGCAATATGGTGTCAATGAATTTTCCAATCATGGAATGTTCACTGGTTCCAATCAGATAGAGATCCTCCCCCTCTATCTTGTACATCATCTCATCCATTTCCGTAAAACTCATGACTCCCGTCACCACCTTGCTCCGAATCATGTAGGGCGGAATGCAGTAGGTAAATCCCCGCTCTATCATGAAATCCCGCGCATAGGAAATCACAGCGGAATGCAGTCTTGCAATATCCCCCATCAAATAATAAAATCCATTGCCCGCCACCTTGGCGGCACTCTCTAAGTCAAGACCGGCAAAACGTTCCATAATGGCAGCGTGATAGGGTATTTCAAAATCCGGAACAAGAGGTTCTAAGAAACGTTCCACTTCCACATTTTCGCTGTCATCTTTCCCCAGAGGAACGGAGGGGTCTATGATGTTTGGAATCACCCGCATAATATCCTGAATCTTTTTCGCCAATTCTCCTTCTAAGGTGCTTAACTCATCTAATCGCTCCGCACCGTGATTTACTTCTGCCTTTAAGGCTTCTGCTTCTGCCTTTTTGCCCTGTCCCATCAAGGCTCCAATCTGTTTTGAGGCACTCTTTCGCTTGGCTCTAAGGGCATCCGCTTCCTGTTGGGTTTCCCGTGCCTGTCGGTCAAGATCTATCACTTCATCTACTAAGGAAAGCTTGTCCTCTTGGAATTTGTTTTTGATGTTTTGCCTTACTAAGTCGGGGGTTTCCCGTAAAAGCTTCATATCAATCATTGGTGTTTGCCTCCTGAAATCGTTGTGCTAATCCTAGTATAAACGATTTTCATTGGGAAATCAAGGGTTTCTATTCACAGTAAATTTGAAAACGGCTGCCCACGCAGCCGTTTTCATTCTACACTTGAATTTCCATTATCTTTGCGCTGTAACTGCCATTCTTTTTGCCGTAAAATACGTAATTAGGAAATACCCTCCATAAATTCCTATCATCAAAACACCGGTCACAAGGCTCATCGCCAATACGTCCATATCCCCCATGGCCGATACGATGTCGCTCATGCTTTTGATTGCAATGACGGAATGCGCCGCTGCAAGCACGAGGGGAATGGCAAAGTAAATAAATATCTGGCGAAATACGCTGCTTGCAATCTGCTTTTTGCTTGCCCCTAGCTTTGATAACAGGCGATAACGTTCTTGGTTGTCACTGGCCTCTGATAACTGTGCGATGGCAAGAACGCTGGCACAGGTCAACAGAAATACAATACCCACATAGAGGGTTAGATAGGCAATCGCCGTACTGGTGATATTTGTCGTTTCTATCACCTGCGTCCTTGTTGCATAAGCGGTGTCAAGAGTACCTTCCCCGGCTATTAAACTGTCATAAATACTGTCCTTCGATGAATTCGTCTTTCCATTTTCACCTATTGTCATGATATCCAGCAATTTGCCTGCCGCCGCTTCACCCTCCGGATTTACGAAATTCATAGACAGCACCAGATCTGTTTTCTCACAGCCCTCTACAAAAGCATCCGGCACAATAAGACTAAGCCCGCCCAGCGAGGTATCCGTATCCGTGCTTTCTGTCAAAAGATGCAGTCCCTTTTTCGGATGAATGGTCATGCCATTATTCGTAAAGGAGGAGTTACCATCTGCCAAAAACCGAGTGAGGTTCTCTTTCCAACCTTTCATGCTGACATTGCTGCATATGGCAAATTCATTTTCATTTAAGGAAAGCTCCGGCTCACCCTGCATTTTCATCAGCGCATTGTAATCGCTTAAACGCATCATGTCAGGTGACAGTTCATTTATCTTCACATTATCGCCAAGCCCGCTCAATGGAATCCCGCTCGGTGCCTGATATATGTCATAAGATACATAGTCCTTGGCAATCTGACTGATGTCTGTGCCTTTTTCCTTCATGGCCATCAAAATGTCAAAATTTGTGTTGGTAACCTTGTCCCCCCCCAGTCGTAAGGTAGCATCATAGGGCGTAAGGGCTTTTAAGCTCTCCTTATTTGCCGCTGACATGGAGCTACCCACGGAAATGGAGGAGATACCGATAAACAGCATGAGGCATACCAGGGTCATAGAGATGTACGCCGTGTTAATACGGCTGTTAATCTGTTTTAATACAAATAGGTTCAGGTTCTTAAAATAAATGCCTTTCATGCGGGATACCACCGTCAGGAAAAATCCGGACAAAGAGAAGAAGAATAAAAAGCTGCCGATTACTCCTAAAATAATTGCTCGAATAAAACTTTGGCTATTCATCATTCCATCTTTCAATATGATATGATAAGCAAAACCCACGAGTACAACGCTTACTAAAAACAGCACGAAAGAAAGGGCGATATTCGGTGCCTTAAACGCCTCATTTTTCCGATTGGCGTAAATCAAATTCAGCAGTTTCTGGCGACTGATATTTACGGTATTAAACAGCATAACCACCAAAAATGCCACGCCGAAATAGATCACGGCCTTCCCTGCCGCTGTGCTTGAAAACACGAAGGAAAAACGCTTGATACTTGCCCCAAACAGCTTTGCGGTTAAAAGGGATAATCCCTGAGAGGCAAAGATACCCGCAATTAGTCCCATTACCAAAGAAAACAAACCAACAAAGGTAGTTTCTAAGATTAAGATATGGGAAATTCTTCCTTTTTTCATACCGAGGGTCATGTAAATCCCCAATTCCTTCTTCCGTCTGCGTACCAAAAAGGCATTGGCATACAGAATCAAAAATCCAAATATGGCGGAAATAAATACGGTTAAATAGCTCATGATCTTATTTAAGGCGGAAATCGCCTGCATCTGCTGCTCGCTTAAATCCATCATGGCTTTTTGGCTGTCAATGGAGTTAAAGACATAAAACAGGGCAATTCCTAAGGAAACCGTAAGGAAATAAATGCCGTATTCCTTGATACTGCGCCTGACGTTTCGAAGTGCTAATGAAAATGAACTCATGCTGCCTCACCTCCTAATACCATCATAACTTCCATGATTTTATCAAAGAACGCCTTGCGAGAGTCCCCCCCCCTTATCAATTCCGTAAACAGCTTGCCGTCGCGAATAAATAAAATGCGGTCAGTGTAGCTTGCGGAAAACGGATCATGGGTTACCATCAAAATAGTGCTGTTCATGTCCTTTACCATAGTACGGAAGGACTCTAAGAGTGCCCTTGCCGACTTGCTGTCTAAGGCTCCCGTAGGTTCATCCGCCAAAACCAAGGCGGGATCTGTGACAAGGGCGCGGGCGGATGCCACTCTCTGCCGCTGTCCTCCTGACATCTGTACGGGGTATTTGTTTAAGACCTCGCTTATGCCAAGGCGTTCACTCACTTCATGAACCTTTCCTTCTACCTCTCTTGGTTTACACCCGGAAATGGTAAGAGCCAGAGCGATATTTTCAAAAGCGGTCAGGGTGTCTAAGAGGTTATAGTCCTGAAAGATAAAACCCAGTTTGTGGCAACGAAACTCCGCCAGTTGATTGGATTTTAATGCAGTAATGTCAAGACCTTCAATGCTGATACTCCCCGCCGTTGCGGTATCAATGGTTGAAATGCAGTTGAGCAGGGTGGTCTTTCCGCTGCCCGAGGCTCCCATAATACCCACGAATTCGCCTTCGGATACATCGAAGTTGACTCTGTTTAGGGCGTTGGTAAGGTTACCCTTGTTGCCGTAGATTTTTTCTAAGTTTTGAACTTGTAAGATTTTTTTCATTATAAAATTCTCCTTTTTTTGAAATAGTTGTCTGTGTTTTCGGTTGCTTTGATTTAGCAACTGTGATTATTCTATCATGAATCGAACAGGTTTACCATTCATTTTGCTTACAGTTTCCTTACAAAATTGTAAGGTTAAAAAAACAATCTTAGCAATCGCACCCTAGAAGCAGAGAACCGCTCTGTCTGTAATTTGCCATCGAAAATTATATTAGCTTTTTCCCCTCATATCTGTTATACTAGCAAGAGAGAAGTTTCGAAATAACAGAAAATCTTACTTGCGAGGTGAAAAATCATGGATTTATTAAAGGAAAAGATTCTGGCGGAGGGTATCGCCGTAAGCGATGAAATATTAAAGGTAGACGGTTTCTTAAACCATCAGGTGGATCCTGCCCTAATGCAGGATATAGGACAGGCATTTGCCGAGCATTTTAAGAATCAGGGCATTACAAAGGTTGCCACCATTGAAAGTTCCGGTATCGCCCCTGCACTTACGACTGCGGCTGCCTTGGGCGTTCCACTTCTTATTTTCAAGAAACAGGCCTCTAAGGTCTTAAACGATGCCCTGTATCAGACCATTGTAACCTCCTTTACGAAAACCACAAGCTATGAGCTTAGCCTGTCCAAAAAATTTATCGGCGACAAGGATCATGTCTTGATCATTGACGATTTTTTGGCAAATGGAGAAGCCGCAAGCGGTGCTATCCGTCTGCTCCATATGGCAAATGCCACAGTGGCAGGTCTTGGGGTTGTAATTGAAAAATCCTTTCAGCCCGGTCGGGAGAAAGTGGCAGAACAGGGCGTTTCAGTACATGCACTGGCGAGGGTGAAGAAACTGGCAAAGGATGTGATAGAACTTCACTAGTTATAAGTTGCTGTGCAAAGATACCATCAAAGGAGTTCTTCCCAATGAAACAAAGTACCCTTTTAGAAAATCGCTATTTTTTATATGCTACCGAGTTTTTCTCCGGAATGTCTGTCATGGCGGTGGAACTGGGGGCAAGCCGTCTGATGGCTCCTTATTTCAGCTCCTCCCAGATTGTCTGGACGGTGATTATCGGAGTCATTATGATAGCTTTGGCAATCGGCAGTCTATGGGGTGGTCGGATGGCGGATAAGGATCCCGACCCCTCTCGGCTTTATTTGCGTTTGCTGATCGCCGCTGTTTGGATTTGCCTGATTCCCTTTCTGGGGCGCTTTCTGATTCTGGGTATTTCTCTGCTTTTGGCAATCTTTATCACCCAAAATCTCTTAATCTGGGCAGCTCTTTTTACCTGCCTTGTAATTTTTGCCTTTCCCTGCGTTTTACTGGGTACAGTAACGCCCTCTCTTGTGAAATATACCACCCAGAGCTTGACCAACAACGGAAAAACCATGGGAGAACTGTCCGCCTTAAATACCATCGGAAGCATTATCGGTACGTTTTTGCCCACCTTTGTTACCATTCCCGCAGTTGGAACTGCCGCCAGTTTTTTGATTTTTTCCGGTGTCCTGCTTGCCATTGCCTTGGTTTATTTCTTCTCCATTCGGAAAAGACTGCTGATTTGCTTGGCGGCACTTGTGATTTTCAATCTGATGGTCATTGCCACGCCCTTTATCAGCTTTGCTTTTTGGGAAAAGGATGTGATGCTCGAGGACGAATCCATTTACAATTATTTGCAAGTCAAAGAGGATGAGGATTCGGTGATGCTCTCCACCAATGTGATGTTTGGCGTGCAGTCCATCTTGATGAAGCACGATACCTTAACAGGCATGTATTACGACTATGCCTTGGCGGCGCCGCTGATGGCATCACATACCCCCCCCCATATTTTAATCTTAGGCATGGGTACGGGTACCTTTGCAAAATCCTGCACAGAATATTTCCCTGACGCTTCTATCGAGGGTGTGGAGATTGATCAAAAGATTGCCGACCTAGCTGTGAAATATTTTGAATTGCCCGAAAATGTCACCGTTTCCGTTTACGATGGACGTTCCTATTTGAGAAATTCAAAGCAAAGCTATGATGTGATTATGGTGGATGCCTATCAGGATATTACGATTCCTTTCCAGATGTCCTCCATAGAATTTTTCAGAGAGGTGTCCTCTCACTTAACGGAAAACGGCATTATGGTGGTCAACATGAATATGCGTTCCACGAAAGAAAATTCCATCAATGATTATCTCTGCGATACCATACACGCTGTGTTCCCCTATGTGTACACCGCTCCTGTAAAGGGCGGCACCAATTGTGAGGTCTTTGCCGCAAAATCCGGGGATGCACTCTTTCGCTTTGAGGAAAATCGAAGTAAACTTTCCGATCCAAAGCTTTCTTCCATGATGAATACTGTGGCTGCACAGTTAAAACCTTGGGAGGGAGAGGGTCGGATTTTGACGGATGACAAGGCTCCGGTGGAGTTGCTTGGCATGAAGGTTTTAGATGAGATGATTGGGGAAGAGATTGATTATTATAGAAAGGCCTATTTGGGAAATCTATTGAAGTAAACGACCGAACCGAAAGCTTATGAAGAATTGTCGTTAGAACTGCTTGGCTTATGCTTAAATCATTTTACAGGAGATCCTCTATGAAAAATACAAAACGTATCTTGGCACTTATCGGTGTTGCACTGCTTATTTTACTTTATCTATCCACCTTAGTTTTTGCATTGTTGGGAAAGGAATTTTTGAATTGCCTAATGGCCGCCGTTGCGACGACCATTCTTTTGCCTGTGCTAATCTGGGTTTATGGTTTGGTTTATCGACTCTTAAAAGGGGATGGAGCAGAGGAAAAGGATTGAGAACGTTCATTTTCAAAGAACTGCTATCCGTAGCAATCTCTCTTCACAAATTTGCCATTTCCCCGAAGGCATCCAGATACCGCAAGACCTCTTCTCTCACGTCCCGGTTCTCTTTCCGGGATAAATCCTCATCTTTCTCTAACATCTGCTTAGCTTCCTCACCGGCTGCCTTTAGCAGTTCGGTGTCCTGATAGATATCTCCCAACTTAAATTCCAACAGACCGCTTTGCCTGATTCCGAAGAAATCACCGGGACCTCTTAATTTCAAATCCTCTGCCGCAATGAAAAAACCATCGTTTGATTTATTTAAGATCTCCAAGCGTTTCTTAGAGTCCTCATTTTCCACGGTTTGCAGCATAATGCAATAGGACTGTGCCTCTCCTCGCCCCACACGC
>BNZC01000039.1 GCA_026000755.1 Clostridia bacterium | reverse complement strand
GGGATTGCCTTGCGACGTGCAACTGTTTTGGCAAATACGTTAAACGCTGTCGTCATCGTCAGTCCCAGTTCTTTGCACACGAAATCGAAATCACGCTTTAATTCCTCATCAATGCGAATATTTATATTTGTCTGTGCCATTCTATTCACACTCCTTTCGACGGAAACATTGTGATTAAATTTATTCACAATGTAATTGTATCATGTGTTCATTTTTTTGTCAATCTTGATTTGACTTTTTCTTGAAAAATCTTTTATAACGTTACGATTCCTGGTGAATGAAATTGATTCAAATCTTAGCAATACACAAACGGCTCTTCAAACGCCTGCCCGAAAACAGTAATCCCCTCCCCTTTGGTCTGTTCTTCCAAAAACTGCTTCATATAAGGGATAAAGATTTTCTCCACGCCGTAATGCCCCCCATCAATGACTGCCAAACCTTGGGCTATCGCATCAATTCCCATGTGGTGATCCACATCTCCCGTCACTAATACGTCCGCCTTTGCCTGTAAGGCAGCTTCGATTGCACTTTTTCCGGAACCGGGACTTATGGCAAGGGTGTGTACCTTTTGTGTAAGTTCTCCGTAAACCTGCACCTGCGCAAGAGAAAATGCCGCCTTTACTTGACCCACGCAGTCCTTTAGGCTCATCTGCTCGGAGAGTTTTCCTACTCTACCTATCCCTTCTTCTTGCTCATTTTTGGCATAGTCTTTCAAGGATACCGACTCGGAGAGCTTGCCCACTCTGCCTATACCCTCTTCTTGCTCATTTTTGGCATAGTCTTTCAAGGATACCGACTCGGAGAGTTTACCTAGCCCACCTATCCCTTCTGCTTGCTCTGCTTTTAAGTCCCTCACACAAGTCACAGATAAGACCTTGGTTTCCGTAAGATTCAACTTTTGTGCCGAAAGCTCCGCCATGCCAAGCACATCAAAATTCGTGTGCATAGCATAATAGGCTATGTCACTTTGAATCAACGTAATAATTCGTCTGCCAATAAAATCGTCGGTGTTGATTTTTTTAAGCCCCTTAAAAATCAAGGGGTGATGGGTCAAAAGCAAATCCGCCTTATGTTCCTTTGCTTGGCGAATAACCTCATCTGTTGCATCCAGCGCGATGTAAATCGTTCTGATTTCTTTGTTACAATCACCTATCAAAAGACCCACATTATCCCACTCTAAGGCATAAGATTCCGGAGATTGTTTTTCTAAGATTTTGATTATGTCTTTACATAACATATGCGCTCCCTCTTAGGATTTTCCATTTTTTCAGAAAGGGCAGTCAGTAATTGCCCGATTTCTTAATTGGTAGTTCCAGATGACATAGCACTATACAAAGCAAGTGCCTGCTGTAATAAAACAAGCTCCTGCCTCAATTCTTCCCGTCTATTCTCCTGCCTTAAAGCAACTTCATCGGATAATAACACCCGTTTTCCTTTTTCCAATCCAACTAAAATCTGTCCTAACTTCTCCTGCCTTGTGAGCAAATATTCTTTTAAGACCGGATGGCGTGCCGCAAGCAATTTTTCTCCGTACAAAAAGCTTAATTCTTGTGAGATTTTCCGTGGTTTTTCCATTTGCAGACCTGGGCTTTGATTTCTCGCTTCCGGCGTATCCGTTTGTAATAAAAATGCTTCATTTTCCGTAGCTAATATCTGCTGACCACCCGCAGAAGATCCCCCCCCCCATACACACTTCATCATGGGGTAGAATTTCCCGTCCTCACAGACCATATTTTCCGCAAGTATCCCATAACCTTCCTCATACAAAAATCTGCGAAATGCCGCAAGTTCCGACTGGGGCTGTAGAATCAATTCCTTCGCCCCATGGGCAATCGCAGATCCCTCCATCAGAATAGTTTGCATGGTCTGCCCACCCATGCCTGCAATTACAATACTATCCGCCTCCCGAGTCATAAGGGAGTGCAGTCCATCGGACAATCGGCATTCTATGTAAGAAGAAAGATTTGCCGCCTGCACGTGTTCCCTTGCTCGGTTAAGAGGTCCTTCTCGCAAGTCTAGGGCAAAGGCTTTGTCACAAGTACTCGCTTGAATCAAATAGATGGGCAGGTAGCCATGATCTGTCCCAACGTCCGCCAAAACAGTTCCCTTTGACACCAACTCCGCTATTGCCGAAAGGCGTTTTGATAATTTTATCATAGTTCCTCTATTTCCCATAATTCCAAGTTATGTTCCGTCAATTCGCTCAATCGTGCTTTAGACAAATTTATAGTGCTTTGATTAATGTCTGTCCGAAATATGATTTCGGACAGACTTAGGAAAGCACTATAGCGGCTTAACAAGCGGTCTAATAAAAGTTAAGCCGCTATATCTTTCATCTTTTTAATCCAAATAATCCTTCAACTTACGACTTCTGCTGGGATGGCGCAATTTTCTCAAAGCCTTCGCCTCTATCTGGCGAATGCGTTCTCTCGTCACCTTAAATTCCTTGCCCACCTCTTCTAAGGTTCTGGCTCGTCCGTCATCTAAGCCAAAACGCAGACGTAAGACCTTCTGCTCCCGTTCCGTCAAGGTACCAAGCACTTCGATTAGCTGTTCTTTTAAGAGGGTAAATGCCGCCGCATCCGATGGCACAGGTACATTGTCATCTTGAA
The DNA here is from genome assembly GCA_026000755.1 of Clostridia bacterium. Classification (GTDB taxonomy): domain Bacteria; phylum Bacillota; class Clostridia; order Lachnospirales; family Lachnospiraceae; genus BNZC01. The sequence goes on along the minus strand of BNZC01000039.1, from coordinate 5,129 downwards.
TGAAATCCCCCAAATGGCTGTCCTCTTCCTCGCCGATGGGTGTTTCTAAGGACACGGGTTCTTGGGAAATTTTTAGGATTTCACGCACTCGTTCCACCGGCATGTGCATTTCCTCCCCGATCTCCTCCGGGGTCGGTTCCCGACCTAATTCTTGCAGTAATTGCCTGGACATACGAATCAGCTTGTTGATGGTTTCCACCATATGCACGGGAATCCGGATGGTTCTGGCCTGATCGGCAATGGCTCTTGTAATCGCCTGACGAATCCACCAAGTAGCATAGGTGCTGAATTTGTAGCCCTTGCGATAATCGAATTTCTCAACGGCCTTAATCAAACCCAGATTGCCCTCTTGAATCAAATCCAAAAACAACATACCACGCCCCACGTAACGCTTGGCAATGCTGACCACCAAACGCAAATTGGCCTCTGCAAGTCGTTTCTTTGCATCCGAATCTCCCAGTTCCATGCGCTTTGCCAATTCGATTTCATCATCGGCGGAGAGAAGTGCCACCTTTCCGATTTCTTTCAAATACATACGCACAGGGTCGTCTGTGCTGATTCCATCCGGTACCGTAAGGTCTAATTTTTCAACTTCTTTTACTTCGTCGTCTTCGTCTAAAAGGATTTCCACATCATCGTCATCATCGGAAATACGCAGTACGTCAATATTATGCGTTTCCAGAAAATCCAGTATCTTTTCAAACTGTTCAACACTAAGTTCCATGCCGATAAAAAAGTCACTGATTTCCTGATACTCCAGAATATTTTTTTTCATTTTTGCAAGTACCAGTAATTCCTGTAGTTTCTTGCTGAAATTTACTGCTTTATCTTCCATTTTGTTTTATCCTTCCATTTCTTGTTTTTTATTTTGTCCGAAAGTAGTGAGTTTATACTCGGTGCCGTAGTGCTTCCAACTGTCGCTTATCCGCAACCAATTTCTGCAAAGAAACCAAATCCGTTGGTTCTAAGCTTTTTTGTCTGTGCAAAATGCTGTTCTCTTTCACCCGATAAACCGTTTCTTGCCAAGCTTTTGTTCGATGCTCCTCCTCTTTTGGTGTCTTAGCATGGAATAAGGATGCCGCTTCCCTTTGCGCCTCCTCATCTAAAAAACTGCTGATAATCTTGGCAGGATTCACCCCCCCCCTCTCATGCTGCGCAAACAAAAGCTTCGCCACTTCCTGATAAATCGGTTCGGTAAAATCCTCCGCCCCCAGATACGCCTTAATTTCTTCAAACAAAGAAACATCTTCAATCAGCCAAGTCAACAGCATCTTCTGGGACAGCTTCTGACCATCCTCTTTTTTCTTTTGCTCTGCTCGTCCTGATTTTAAGGGTACCCGTTCTCTTACAAACTCTCCTTTCCTGCCCATATGTTCCACTAACGTCCGCAAGGCGGCAAGGCCAATCCGATATTTCCCTGCAATGGCTTCCATATAATTCTCTCGTTCAATTGCCTCATCGAAAGCCAGAAGCTTTCTGGCGATCTCATTGAAAAATGCAGTCTTACTCTCCGGATCAGACAGCTGATAGTCCTTCTCCAGCACAGAAATTTCAAAAAAGAAACTGCCAATGGCGTCATTAATTCGCTCCTGATAAGCCTCGTTTCCCAATGCCTGAATCAGCTCGTCCGGGTCTTTGTAGGGTGTCATAGTAATGACCTTTACCAAAAATCCTGCTTCTTTTAAGAGGGGAATGGCACGAATCGCCGCCTTTACCCCTGCCCCGTCGCTGTCAAAACTGAGATAGACTTCCTTCGTATAACGTTTCAATAAATTAGCATGTCCGCTTGTAAATGCCGTTCCAAGAGATGCTACGGCATTGTCAAAGCCTGCCTGATGCAGGGCTATGACATCCAAATACCCTTCGCACAGCAGAAGATAATCACGCCTTGTACTTTTGGCAAAATTCAGTCCATACAAGGTGCGGCTCTTCTCGAACACCTTTGTTTCCGGAGAATTCAGGTATTTCGGTTCTCCCTCTCCCATAATGCGCCCACCAAAACCTACCACCTTGTGGTTTGCATCCAAAATGGGAAACATCACACGATTCCAAAATTTATCCCCTGCCCCCCTGCCCTCATGCCAACTGATAAGACCGGATTCCTTTAACAGGGCATCCTCGTAACCTTGCTGTTTCAAATATTGATAGAGATCATTGGAGTATGCACTGGCATAACCCAATCCGAATTTTTTGATCGTTTCTTCTGTCAGGGTACGCTTACTAAGATAGGCACGGGCAAGCTCTCCCGAGCTTCGACGTAGCTGTATGTAAAAATAATTGGCAGCCACCTTGTTCATCTCTAAAATCTTCGCTTTTAGGTCTACCTCTCGTTTGGCAGCTTGGCTTAATTCTTCCTTTGGCAATGCGATGCCCGCTCGCTCCGCTAATCGTTCCACAGCTTCCGGAAAACTGTAATTTTCGTATTTCATCAAAAAGGTGAGGACACTCCCCCCTGCGCCGCAACCGAAGCAATAAAACATCTGTTTTGCCGGTGTAACCGAAAAAGAAGGGGTTCGTTCATTGTGGAAGGGACACAGCCCAAAGTAGGTGCCGCCCTTTTTTTTCAGGCTCACATAGGAGGAAATCACATCTACCACATCATTGTGTGAGAGGACTTCTTCTATCACATTGTCGGAGTAATAGGACATACTACCTCCTTTTACGAGTATCGGAACAAAAGCCGGAACATCAGTTCTTTTCAAAGCGTTGTACCGACAGCTTGATCTAGTTTATCTGCCATGCTTTCGGCACGAAGTATTCGTCAAATTTTACAATGGCATACTGATCCGTCATGCCCGCCACATAATCGCACACCACCCGATCTCTGGTTTCGCCCTTGTCAATCATGTCACAAAATTCCTTCGGCATATGTTCTGGTTGCCTTAGGTAGTGGTCAAAAAGACGACGCAACACTTCTTTGGCTTTCATTTCCTCGCCCTTGGCGGCTTGACTGCGATACACGTTTTCAAACATAAACTGCCGAAGCCCTCGCATGGCTTTATCCACCTCAGGGGACATCTGTATCTCCGCTGTGTCACTGCTGTTTTTTACAATGTCGTGAATCATGGTATTTAGGCGTTTCCGAACAGACGTTCCCAGAATTTCCCGATATTCTTTCGGAATCTCCTCTTCTTTCAATACCAAGGCACGAATTGCATCATCTATATCATGGTTGATGTAAGCAATCTTATCGGACAATCTTACAATGGCACCTTCCGGCGTAGCAGGAATCAGCCTAGTCTGGTGATTGCGAATGCCGTCCCGTACCTCCCAAGTGAGGTTTAAGCCCTTTCCGCCCTTCTCCAAACGTTCCACGATACGCACGCTCTGCTCATTGTGAAAGAAGCCCCCCTCGCTCAATTCATTTAACACCGCTTCTCCCGCATGACCGAAAGGGGTATGTCCCAAATCATGCCCTAAGGCAATGGCTTCTACTAATTCTTCATTCAAACGCAAGGCCTTTGCAATGGTTCTTGCCGTCTGGGAAACTTCTAAAGTATGAGTTAAACGTGTTCGGTAATGATCCCCCCGAGGAGTTAAAAACACCTGGGTCTTATGTTTTAAGCGGCGAAATGCCTTGCAATGCAAAACACGATCTCGATCCCGTTGAAAATCAGGACGAATATCACATTGTGTTTCTGCTCTTTCCCTGCCCTTGGAATCCTCGCTTTTGGTGGCATAAGGACTTAGATAGTCCCGCTCCCGAAGCTCCATGCTTTCCCGTATTGTCATGTTGTCACCCTCTATGAAAAAATAATCTCTAAGACTATTATTCCGCAAGTTTTGTCAATTTCCTTTATTTTTTTCATAAATATTTGCAAGTTTTGTGGAATATAAAAAAAGCCCACATTGCGGGCTTTTGGTATCAAATAATATTTAACTCGGTGCTACTCTACGCCGCCACATCAATATGATTCCCCTTAAAGGCTTCTGCCTGCATGTTCTTCAAGTTCTTCACATAGGGGTTTTCTTCATTTGAATAGGCTATCTTGGTATTGGTAACGCCTCCCGATACATAGATTCGCCCACATTCCGGGCAAACGGCGGTATGAATGGATACGGTGGCACTAAGTACCTTGCCACCTTTTTCTGCCGCCTTGGAGTAGGCATTTGCCACGTGTTCTCCTTCATGTGCACGAACAGCACCACCTGCGGCCTCCGGCGAAATATGACTCGCCGACTTAAAGGACACATTCTCATCTGAACCATCCTGATACTTGCGTTCCTTACAGGTCTGGCATTCCGTTCCTGCAACGGAACCCACGGCGGACGGATCGGCTATGCCGGTAGCGGAAGCATCCGCTGTACCTGCAAGCGAATCAGCAGAGGAAGCACCTGCTATGCCCGCAACCGAAGCAACAGCGAAAGAATCCGCTGTGCCGTAGCTTCCTTGTATGGGTGCATAAGCTCCTGCATAACCAAAAGGAGAATTTCCGATTGTCATAATACACCTCGCTTCTAGTGTGCTGTACCGTTGATATCTAGTGTAATATGCTAGATATCAGTGGTGCAGTATACTAATATGTCATAACGCATTCATTTCATGTAGAACTACCATTACCTCAATTATAACGGAAATCCACAAAAAATGCAACTATTTTTTGTGACAATAGCACGATTTCAACGGGATTTGCATACCATAGTGTACTTCTCCCGTAGGATTTTACTTAATAGGAAATCCGAAAGACTTCCTTGACTTAAGCAAAAAGACACCACACAATATGTGATGCCCTTTCTCCATGAATGCAGGAAAAGAGACTTGAACTCTCATGACATTGCTGTCACACGGACCTGAACCGTGCGCGTCTGCCAATTCCGCCATTCCTGCATAGAGTTGCTGTGTTACTGTTCGCAATGAACCGCAACCAATAATTATTATATCACGATTCTGCGAATCATGATCATAATTCGTCGCTCGCCAAACGCACGAGTGCGTTTTTCTCGCTTGCACTCATTATATCCTGTTTTTGTGTTTTCGTCAAGGACTTTTTTTCAAAAACACTATGATTAGCATATGAAAATGTCCCACCATTCCGCAAATGAAAATGTCCCAATTTAAGCGTAGCACACCCTTTACATTGAGTAAGCATATGTTAGCCTTGAACCGTAGGTATGCCACCTTAAACTAT
>BNZC01000038.1 GCA_026000755.1 Clostridia bacterium | reverse complement strand
ACAATGGTTGGTCCTATTGGAACAACACTTCGTTAATTTCGAATATATCAAACCTAATTTCGAGATCGTTGCCACGGAGGCTGTTTCTATTGTCAAACTCGCCACTCCCGCCATGGTGCAGATATACAAAGACGTCTTGCAAGGCAAAGAAAAACAAATCATCGCCCATTTAGAAACTGCCCTAAACGAGGGCATAGGGGCAAACGATCTTTTGCAGCAATGCCTAATCCCGGGAATCAATCAAGTAGGGGAACTCTTCAACAGCCAAGTGTATTTCCTGCCACAGCTGATTGCAAGTGCAAAAGCCATGGAAACAGGCGTAGGATTCTTGGAACCCTTGCTTTTGAAAGGCAAAGATTTAAGTGCAGGACCTTGCGTGGTGCTTGCCACGGTCAAGGGAGATGTGCATGACATTGGGAAAAACTTGCTTGCCATGATGCTGAAAAATTACGGAATCCGTGTACACGATTTGGGCAAAGACGTGGATAAAGAAACGATTTTAGCGGCGGCAAAGGAACATAAAGCGGATGTCATAGCCCTCTCCGCTCTTATGACCACCACCATGACTTATATGAAAGAGGTTATTGATTTTGTGCGAGAGGACGGACTTTCCGTTAAGGTGATTGTGGGCGGAGCGGCACTCACGCCGGAATACGCCGAGGAAATCGGAGCGGACGGATATGGAAAGGATGCAGTAGAAGCGGTGGAGTTGGTGCAGAGTATCACCGATACAGTAAGCTAGTACAGTGACGGATACAAGAAAACAGCGATTTTGAAATTATGTCGCAAGGCGCTACACAATTGCGTTGATCTTAACAAAGGAGGATTTGATATGAGTTTCATGAGATACAAAGCAAAAAGAGGGATCTGGTGGATTCTTGTCTTGCTTTTTATCAACGCATTTCTTATATGGGAAATTTTTCGGATAGTAACAGGGCAAGCCACACTGTCTGCTTGGATTTTCCTTTTAATACTCTTGTTGTGCGATATTGCACTTCTCATTGCGAACCATTATTATGTGATATTGGAAAACGATGTTTTAACCTTTGTCTTTGGATTTTCCAAAAAGCAGATAGATTGTAAAAAGATTCATTCTATAACTAAAACACATACCCTGCTTGCAACCTCGGCATTGTCATTTGACCGTTTGCATATAGAGTATTTGAATGAATCTTCCGGAACGGGTGAAGTCATGATTTCTGTTGCAGATAATAACAAATTAATCGATGATTTGCTGAAAATCAATCCGAACATACAGGTGTAGCAGTTTTGCGTGGCAACGATCTCGAAATTAGGTTTGATATATTCGAAATTAACGAAGTGTTGTTCCAATAGGACCAACCATTGTTGGGAGGGTGAAATGAAATCTGTACTTATGGAATTCTTTGAAGCGGAAAATCAGCGTGACTGGGTAAAATACCGTCAATACATCAGCCCCAACATAGTATGGGAACTTCATTCGCCTCACAATAATAAGACGATTGTAGGTGCCGATAACTACATTGCTTATATGCAAGATGTTTACGAAAAATATAACAATACGTTTTGCGTAGAAACACTTTTGGCAAATGAAAGCGAAACAAGAATTGTAGCCATTCTGGTTAATAACCTTGGAGAAAAGTCCTGTGATGTTTTTGAATTTGAAGATGGGGTCATTGTGAGAGAATATGAATTTATATTGGATTGATTTTTTTGAGGCAAACTTCCGAAAATGGTGAGGTTATTTAGAGTTGTTTTGAGGTAAATCTTTGAACAGTATTTTTATATAATCTCGCTGACCATAAAGTATGCGGTCAATCAATACTTCATCCTTTGAGAAGTGATAAAAAGCAAGATAATTGCCACAAACAAGAAAGCGGTAATCCGTTGCAGTTTTTGTAACATCGGCTAATAACGAACCCATATGTGGAAAAGCACTAAGTTTATCAATGGTATCTTGGATGTTATGAAGTGTGTTCAGAGCAGCTTGCGGATTCTGTAACTGTTCAGCGATATAGTCACCTATTTGTTCTAAGTCTTTTATAGCCGTTCCGGAATAGCTGACCTTAAACATGATAGCGTTCCTCAAAGATGGTTCTTGCCTCATCAGAAGAAATCCAACCGTTTTCCTCACCGGAACGCCGTCCTTCATCCAGTTTTGATTTTAGCTTTTGCCAAGCCAACAGTTTTTCGTATTCTTTGTTTTGCAAATCAGATACAGGCTTAATCGTTGACATAAGATGTGTACCTCCATTCATAGCATATACCCAGTATACACCGGTTTTTCAAAAAAGGCAATAAGAGGTGATAAATTTTATGAAATTTTATGAAAAGAAGTGAAAACAACATGAGGATTGCCACTTGGAATGTCGAACGATTAAAACACAAAGCAAAGCTTGATGAAATTCTGTTTGTTTGTGAACAAGTGAAGGCGGATATTCTTGTCCTGACGGAAACGGATGTGCAGTTAAAACCGAACGATCGGTATTGTTTCCAAACCCCAAAGCTAGGTGGAAACCAACCGGTGAATTACAAACCTACAGAGAATCGGGTTTCGATTTTCACCAATTATAGATGTGTGAAACAACATACGACTTATGACGAATATACCGCTCTATGTGTCGAGTTAGAAACGGAAAGAGGTAATCTTCTGGTCTACGGAACGATAATCGGGATTTATGGTAATAGGCATCCGTCCTTCCATGAGGATTTATCAAAGCAACTGGATGATTTTAGGAGGCTTTCGTCTGATGGAAACAGTCTATGCGTGTGCGGCGATTTTAACTGTAGTTTTGCAGATAATTACTATTACACAAAGTTCGGCAGGAGTGCCATGATTCATTCTTTCTCCGAAAATCATATCGAGCTGCTTACGATGGACAGACCGGAATGTATCGACCATATCGCTATTTCAGAGAAATTTGTAGATGGTGTCGATATTGATATTGAAGAATGGAATAAAGACAAGAATTTATCTGACCATAGTGGGATTGCCGTAAGCCTTATTTGGAATGGAGAGTGAGCGAAGCGTATACCTTTCGTGAAAAACAGGCTGCCGCCGGGGCTTTGAAAAAGAAGCATTCGAGCGAAATGGAGGAGAAACTCCCATTTTCGGGAACCGCTATTCCCGAAAATGCGTTTTTGGGAGGTTCGTCCGAAATGCTCTAAGCGAGTGATTCTTTTTCAAAGCCCCGGCGGCAGCCTGTTTTTCACGAAAGGGAAACGATGCTTACGGGAGGTCCGTGGGGCTAAGCTCGTGCTACGCACTCATTAAGGCTCATAAACGACTTCGTACTTAATTCCTTATTTCCTCCCTGCCCGTTTCCTAGCAGTAGGATCCAAAATCCTCTTTCTGATCCTCAAATTCTCCGGAGTCACCTCTAGCAATTCATCCGTATCAATAAACTCTAAAGCTTGCTCCAAGCTTAGAATCCTTGGCGGAGTCAAGGTCAAAGCCTCGTCTGCACCGGAAGAACGTGTGTTTGTCAAATGTTTCTTCTTGCAGATATTTAATTCAATATCCTCCGCCTTGGCACTTTGTCCGATAATCATACCGGAGTAAACCTTTTCTCCGGGACTGATAAACAAACTGCCACGCTCCTGTGCACTGAATAAGCCATAGGCAACCGCTTCCCCTGCCTCAAAGGCAATCAAAGAACCCTGCTTGCGGTAGCTGATTTCCCCTTTATACGGTGCATATCCGTTAAAAATCGTGTTGATGATACCATTGCCCTTGGTATCCGTCAGAAATTCTCCTCGATAACCAATCAGACCCCTGGAAGGAATGTCAAACTCCAGACGAGTATAGCCACCGCTGATACTGCCCATGTTAAGTAACAAGCCCTTTCGTTGGCTTAGCTTGTCAATCACCGCTCCCGTAAAGTTGTCAGGAACATCCACATAAGCCAATTCCACAGGCTCGGTCTTTGTTCCGTTTTCATCGGTTTGGTAGAGCACCTCCGCCTTGCTTACTGCAAATTCATAGCCTTCACGGCGCATATTTTCAATCAACACGGATAAATGCAGTTCCCCGCGTCCGGACACCTTTAAGCTGTCGGCACTTTCCGTTTCCTCTACACGCAGACTAACGTCCGTATTCAGTTCCCGAAACAAGCGATCTCTCAGGTGACGAGAGGTTAAGTATTTCCCCTCTTGTCCTGCCAAGGGGCTGTCATTTACAATAAAATTCATGGAAATCGTTGGTTCTGAAATCTTCTGAAATGGAATGGCGGCAGGATTACTCAAATCGCAGATGGTATCGCCGATATGAATATCCGCAATGCCGGAAATGGCGACAATGGAACCGCTTTTCGCCTCTGTCACGTCCACCTTGTTTAAGCCGTCAAATTCATAGAGCTTGCTGATTTTTACCTTGGTATGTTTGTCCGGTTCATGGGCATTTAGCACAAGGGCTTCTTGGTTAATCTTAAGGCAGCCGTTATCCACCTTGCCAACGCCGATACGCCCCACATATTCATTGTAGTCAATGGTGCTGATCAACACCTGAACAGGAGCCTCAGGATCCCCCTCGGGTGCGGGAATATAGTCTAAAATCGTTTCAAATAAAGCACTCATATCCGTGTTTTCTTCTTCTAAGGCACGCTTTGCATAGCCACCTTTTGCAGAGGCAAATAAAAAGGGGCAATCCAGTTGTTCATCGGAAGCATCCAAATCCATGAACAGCTCTAAGACCTCATCAATGACTTCCGTAGGACGTGCCTCTGTGCGGTCAATCTTGTTAATGCAAACTACTACAGGCAGGGCAAGCTCTAAGGCCTTCATGAGGACAAATTTGGTCTGTGGCATAGCCCCCTCAAAGGCATCTACCACTAAAACCACGCCATTTACCATTTTAAGTACACGTTCTACCTCGCCGCCAAAATCCGCATGACCCGGGGTATCGATGATATTGATTTTTACGTCTTTATAAAAAACAGCAGTATTTTTGGAGAGAATCGTAATTCCCCGTTCCCGTTCGATGTCATTGGAATCCATGACCCGCTCCTGCACGTCCTGATTCGCCCGAAATACACCGCTTTGTTTTAATAATTCATCCACTAGGGTGGTTTTTCCATGGTCAACATGGGCAATAATGGCGATGTTTCTGATGTCTTCTCGTTTTATTTTCATTGTAAAATCCTTTCTCGACTCGCTTTATACATATACCACACTACCACACTCTTACATGATTGGCAAGCTTTATTTGTCAAGATGTACAAAAAAACCAATTATTTTTGTGAGGTTTTACCCTTTCCAAAACAGCCCATTTTTGTTAAACTGGAAAGGAGAGAAGTTGTGTACATAATGAAACTCGGATATCGGTGTTTGAATAAAACCGCCAAACGTAACGAGAGTAACCGGGAATTATGAAAAAGGAAGCGAGGAAACAATCATGGCAAGCTTATCACTCAAAAACATCTATAAGGCCTATCCCAACGGATTTGAAGCCGTAAAGGATTTCAACTTAGAGGTGGAGGACAAGGAATTTATTATTTTCGTAGGACCCTCCGGCTGCGGCAAATCCACCACCCTTCGCATGATTGCGGGATTAGAGGACATCACCTCAGGTGAATTTTCTATTGATGGAAAAGTAGTAAACGATATGGAACCAAAAGATAGGGATATTGCAATGGTATTCCAGAACTATGCCCTCTATCCCCATATGACGGTATTTGACAACATGGCGTTCGCACTTAAGATTGCAAAGGTTCCAAAAGCCGAGATCAAGCAAAAAGTAAACGAAGCGGCGAAGATTTTGGATCTTGAGAAATTACTGGATCGCAAGCCAAAGGCACTTTCCGGTGGTCAAAGACAGCGTGTTGCCATGGGGCGTGCTATTGTACGTAATCCCAAGGTGTTTTTGATGGATGAACCTCTTTCCAATTTGGATGCCAAGCTAAGGGTGCAGATGAGGGCGGAGATTGCAACGCTACATCAGAAATTGGGAGCGACGATTATTTATGTAACCCATGATCAGACAGAGGCCATGACCTTGGGAACTCGAATCGTAGTCTTAAAGGATGGACTGATTCAACAGGTAGATTCTCCTCGGAAATTATACAATGAGCCGGACAACCTTTTTGTGGCGGGATTTATCGGATCACCACAGATGAATTTTTTGGAGGCGCAGTGTAAGGAGGAAGGGGATAAGATTCGCTTGGATTGCGGTGAATTTTCCATTGATTTGCCTCCTGCAAAGGGCAAGATTTTACGGGAAAATGACTATGTTGGAAAGACGGTTATTATGGGCATACGTCCCGAAGATATTGATGATTCCCAGATTAAGTTGGCGACCCAGACAGGCGGTATTATAAGCACCACGGTGACAGGGTATGAGTTGTTGGGGTCGGAAGTGTTGTTATACTACGCCATTAACGGATCTCCCATGACCGCTAAGGTAAATGCCAGAAGCACGGTACGCAAGGGAGATACCATTAAGTTGGCACTTGATGCAGAGAAGATTCATGTGTTTGATAAGGAATCGGAACTGACTGTTACGCATTAAAAAATGATGTTTCGATATGTCGTAAATGTGTATTATCGAAACTGCGTTTCGATAATCTTGTATTACCGAAATTGCGTTTCGATAATCTTGTATTACCGAAATTACGTTTCGATAATCGTGTATTGTTCCGTGTTTTTTCGCTAGACAGTAACCGTAAATGCTATTGTATATCGGAGGAGATTTTGTGTTCTCAAAGCATAAGCTACAGACAATTTTAGAAGAAATAAAAGAAATTTCCGGCCTGCCCCTTGCTCTCTTTAATGAGCGGGGCAGGCTTTTAGTGAACACAGATCCGGTAGAAGATGCAGTGGGTGATGGGGTTGCTCTTTTTGTGGATTCTTCACAGGAGAGTGGTAGGGTGGGAAACTGGCAACTCTTTCAGGTGGACACCCGGTGGCAGACAGAATATGTCTTGGCGGTAGAGGCACTGACAGAGGAATGCAGTCTGATTGGGCGTATGGCGGCTTGCCAGATTAAAAACATCATTTCCATTGATCGGGAACAAAACGATAAGAACTATTTCATGCAGCATATTCTTTTGGGCAATATTTTAGCGGCGGACATGATGGGACGGGCGAAACAGTTGCAAGTGGAGCAGAAACGGCGCTTGGTCTATGTCATTGATTTGGCACAGGGAGTTGATGGGAACGTGAAGGAATACCTGCGGCATATGTTTTCTTCCGCAAGCGATTTTGTCACAGAAATAAATGACAAAAGCATTTCATTGGTTAAGGACATACAAGGCATGGAGGAAAAGGAATTTGAGCAATTGGCAACTGCTATGGTTGCCCATTTAGAAACGGAAGCTATGGTAAAGGTGCGTGTAGGCTATGGCAATCCGGCGGATAATCTTAAGGATTTGCCCCGTTCCTACCAAGAAGCTTGCTTAGCCCTTACGGTGGGTGAGATCTTTTCTGCGGAAAAAGCGGTTATTTCCTACAATCGTCTGGGAATTGGCAGACTGATTTATCAGCTTCCCGTAAATCTGTGCGAAATGTTTTTGCAGGAAGTGTTTGGCGGGAAAATCCCGGAACGAATTGATGAGGAAACATCCATGATTATTCAGCGTTTCTTTGATAATAATCTGAATATATCAGAAACTTCCAGACAGTTGTTTATTCATAGAAACAGCTTGGTTTATCGTTTGGAACGGATTCTAAAAGAAACAGGTCTGGATATGCGCAATTTTGAGGATGCACTGTTGTTTCGTATTGCCATGATGGTCAGGGCGTATGTGAAACAGCAGAAAATGAAAAAAAAGGTTAATTGAAAAAGCAACTTCCACTTTGTAAGACTAACTTCCACCGAAAATGAAAGATTCTTGAAAAAACCTTTCATTTTCGGTGTTTTTATGTTATTATGACAGTGAAAGCCGACCATTTGTTT
>BNZC01000037.1 GCA_026000755.1 Clostridia bacterium | reverse complement strand
CGTATCGCAGCAGACCCGAATATTCATTGTTCCCTACTTCGACATCGCCGCTCGTAAAGCGATAAGCCTCTTCAAAGTCGGTAAGGGAGAATCAGCTTGGAAGGATGTAGGGGATATGAGCAGGTTCGCAAATATGTCATGGAGTTAATCGTTTATTTGGTCCGGGGGGAGCAGCCATCAAAAAGATCATGGATGTATCTCTGAAATACAATCTGTCCATGCCGGCGGGCGGACTGGACGTTACCCTGCACATTCCGGGAATACGAGCAGGACAAAGAATCATTCTTTTGCACTACATAAGTGCTGAACAAAGATGGGAAATCATACTGCCCCTATTTGTGTCAGATGGAGTTGTGCGTGCACATTTTAATTCCTTCTCTCCGGTAGTCGTTGTGGAATTAGGCACTAACACGCCATATCCAATCCCCACGATAAACAATACGCCGGGAACGGATACGTCTGTGAATGCTGTGCCGGGGACAGGAACACCTGTAAACAATGCAGCGAATACGGGAAAAACAATAAAAACATCACCAAAAACAGGGGAAAAGAATCAGGCGGCAGTAATTGGCGTAGTTGTCTTTCTCTCGGTGACGGCTGTTGGGATATTTGCAAGGAGGGTGAGAAAGGCCTAGTATATGCATAATCCTATTTCAAAAAAGAAAAAACGGATTCTATTATTCCTTTTGATTTTCCTGTTCCTTGGAATTTCCGCCGTCTTGCTTACTTTTCTTTCCATACGAAGCAAGGGCGATGCTGCACTTGCTCGTATTCAGGAAATGCAGACTATACCGGATCTACAGTTGCCCGAAACAGAGGATTTTTCGGACGCTCAGGAGGGTTTGCAAGAAGGACAGGTTCGCTACCATGGCGATGTGTATACCTACAACAAGGACATTTTGACTTTTTTGGTACTGGGCATAGACAAGGATGAACCGGTCGCTTTGGCCAAAGACGGTATCAGCGGAGGACAATCCGACGGCATTTTCCTTGTGAGCCTAAATCCTCATACAAAAACAATCAAACTGCTCGCCCTTAACCGCAACACAATGGCTTTGGTTGATACCTATGATAAAGATGGTAATTTTCTCAAGACACGTCCCATGCAAATTACCGTGCAGCACGGTTTTGGAGACGGCATGGACATCAGCTGTAGACGGAGTACTATGGCAGTTTCTAGGTTATTATATCAGCTTCCCATTGCTGCTTATTTTTCAGTAAACCGAGGAGCCATTTCTGCCGTAAATGATGCCGTAGGCGGTGTGACTGTTGAGGTGTTAAATGACATCTATTATCCTGAAAACGGCATGGTATTTCAGAAAGGGGAAATGCGCCATTTGCGAGGCAGGGAAGCCTTTTTTTATACAGCAACTCGTAATATCCACAATTTTGGCAGTGCGGATTTGCGCTTGCAGAGACAGCGACAGTATCTGAGCGCATTTGTATCACGTTTCAAACAAAAAGCCAAGATTAATCCGTTTTTGCCCATTCGCCTATATGACAGGATTTCCGATTACAGTGTAACGGATTTGGGAAAATCTGAACTTGTTTCCCTGTTTTCTACCGCCCTTGGATACACGCTTGATCCGAAAATCTACACACCGGAAGGCGAGACCGTCAAAGGTGTACATGATTTGGAAGAATTTCATGTCGATCAAGAAGCTCTGTGCCGCTTAATGTTAGAACTGTTTTATGAGAAATAAACGTTATTGTCTAGCAGGAACCATTCGGTGTTTTCCTGCTGTACAATAACAAATCAGCACACGCAAGTTATCGATATAGTGGCGATATGATGTGCGTTTAGACAAATCAGCATACGCAAGTTATCACTGATATGCTAGTGATATGATGTGTGTTTAGACAAATAGACCTTGTGATAGAAAATCAAAATAGGATTGCCGAAGGAGGGGGCTTTATGGCCATAAATTTACAAACAAACATGGCAGCCATGCTGGGAATACGAAATACAAAGATTAGTGGAGCAGAAAATGCAAAGTCCTCTGAAAAGCTTTCTTCGGGCTACCGAATCAACCGTGCAGCGGATGATGCGGCAGGGCTTTCTATTTCCGAAAAAATGCGTGCACAAGTCCGCGGACTTAACCAAGCGGACAGAAATATCCAAGACGGTATTTCCCTGATAGGGGTTGCAGATGGTGCATTGCAGGAAGCCCACAGTATCATCCAACGTATGCGGGAACTTGCCGTGCAAGCTGCAAACGACACAAACACCCCGGAGGATCGGGCGGCTCTTAACGCAGAATATAAACAGCTTGCGGAAGAAGTTGAAATGATAGCCGACCGAACTACATTTAACGGTATGAAGATCTTAAGCGGTGAATATGCCCGTGAGATCTTAGCGAGTGTAAGCATGACGGTAGGGGGAGCGTTAGCCGATACCTCTTTTGATAACAATACTGCGAGAGTCAAGTGGCTTCAAAATACACCACCACCGACAGGATTGGGTGCCGTACTCACACCAAGCACTCCACCTGCATACGTACCTGTTCCCAAACCGTCAGCTCCATATATTCCGCCAGCACCGACAGGATTGGATGCAGACAAAGTAGCAACTACTACAAAAAATTTAGAAATACCTGACACGAGTAGTACGATAACCGACACATGGGGTTCGGGTGATCTTAATCAGATCGGCACAGGAATAAAAGACCTTTATCCTGACAACGGTTTGCCTACGGCAGGTAGTGCCATCTTGGGACGCACCGACTTTGAAGAGGCTTATCGCTTTACGAGCGGCGATGTCGAAGTAGGGAACAATGAATATTCGGGTCTGCTGCGATACGAAGGTGGAACTGCGTATGACGATTTTGAAGTCGGATTTAATTCCGGCTTTGTGTACAGCAACACCGAAGGCAATACGGAAATTGGCATCAACCAAAGGACGGGAAACATCCAGATAGAAAGAGCCGGTCGAGCCGATATAACGGAAAACCAAGGCGGTGCTATCCGTGCGGGTGAGAATGTTGAAGAATTACACATTGGAACAAATACAAATTATAAAGCTCCCGGTGCCGGCGGCACCGATGGCAGTTACTATGTGTATCAATTACAAGTAGCAAGTTCTCCTTATTCTTCTCCCCCGTCACCTCTGTCTTACGCACCTGTTCCCGGCTCGACTGTAACAACATATATTTGGGAAGACCACATAGACATGAAAGCCTTGGATGGAGAAAAGGTACCTTCCGCTGATGTTCCGTTAGACGAATTAGATGTCAGGACACGCTACTTTGTTCCTCCTCACGTAAACAGCCCCATTCAGGTTTCCGCAGATCCACTTGTTTACGACCACTACAGATACGTACTAATAGAACCCAGACCGTATCTCAATCATAACGAGCCTCCCAACAAGCCGGGCGACCCTGCCGAGCCGGACGGACCTCCCAATTATAAGCATTTTGTCGATTCAACGGATGCTGCAAAGTATGCGTATAATGTAAGGTATGATGAGTATGAACCTGCTTATGTGTATTCCGAAGCCAAAACAAATACCATCGACAGGAATGCAGGAGGCATTGTTTTCATTGAAACCGATAAAGATAAGCCGGGTACTGAAACCATTATCGGTAAGAATGAAAATTTTAATGTAGAAAACAAGACTGATACTGGCGTTATTGATACAAATACGGAAAAAGTTTACGTTACTCAATTCAACGACGGGAATATTTTTGCCAGAAACAAAAGCGACAATTCCATTTTTGAACTGGGTTCTGCCGCTACTCTGGGACAGAACAACAGAAGTGGCAATATATGGACAGATGCAAAAAAGGTCACGATATATGGTGGTGGCATCAGCAACGCAGGGAATATTTATTCTGAAAATAATGCCGGTGGGTCGAGTTTTACATTTGCTTCTGAAACGAAACCGGGAACGAACAACGGCAATATAGAGGTAGCTGCAGAAAAGGTCACGATATATGGCACTAACAACAGCTCAGGGGGTATTGATGCCACAAACAAAGATGTCGGATCGACTTTTGATTTTGGTTCTGTCGCTACTCCGGGAATGAATAGCGGCAAGATAAGGACAGGTGCAGAAAAAGTCAAGATATATGGCACTAACAACAACTCGGGACTGATTACTGCCACAAACAACGATGCCGGGTCGACTTTTGATTTTGGTTCTGTCGCTACTCCGGGGACAAATAGCGGCACAATATGGACAGATGCGAAAAAGGTCGAAATATATGGCAGCAACTCGGGGCGAATAATCGCCAATAACAATTACTCGGGGTCGACTTTTGATTTTGGTTCTGTCGCTACTCCGGGAACGAATAGCGGCACAATAACAGTAACTGCAGAAACCGTTAATTTCAACGGTACGAACAAGGGTACGATAGATGCACAATCGGAAAAAGTTACTGTCAACGGTACGAACACCAGCACGATTGAGGTGGCTTCAACAGACCCAACAGATGTAACTACCTTTACGAGGTTAGATACAAATGGTTATTCCGCTTATCCCGCTACGCTACGCACGAATACCTATACGGTAGAGGTCAACACGAATGGATCTCTTGGAACGATTACAACAACGAATGGTGAGTTGGGTTCCGCTTTTACGATAACAACAAATGGTGACCCTGCTTACAGTGGTAGTGGTAGCATCTACGGCATCAATACGGCAGCGGAAACAGTAAGCGTGACGAACAACTATGGGAACTTGAAAACCACAAATGGCAATCCCAATTCTACTCTTACCGTTACGGAAAATGGACCCAACGGCAAAATAGAAACGCAGGCACGGGCGGTCACCATCTCGACAAATAATGGCAGTCTGGATCTAACCAACAAAGATACGACGGCTACCATCGAAACGACAGGAGCAACCAGCAAAATAGAGAGCAATGCGGCTAAGCTGACCATAACCGACGAACTGAAAGGCGAAGTTACTGTTATGGGTGCGGGAAAGGAGCTTGTACTTAAAAACGGCGTAGGAGAAGGAGCTACGGTCAATTTACCGAAAGATACAACATTTACCATAGGCGGTGAAAATAAGGGAACTATCCTTTTTAACGGAGCGGTTTCTATGGTAGATTCTCTTGATAACGGCGGAACGGTTGAACTGAATAATACTAAGACCGTCAACATCAATCAAAATAGTGGCACCGGTGTGATAAAACTGTTAAACGACTCATCAGCGAAAATTCTCGAAAATACAACAGATGCAGTTGTTGAAATCAGCGGTAGGGTTATTGGTGGCGGTAGTCCCAGTACAGCTGAAATAACAACAAATGACGGCACGGTACGAAACGGCGGCGACCTGACCGTAACGAACAATACGGGCATCATCGAAAATTACGGTACGGTGAACTCACCGATTCCAAACAATACGGGTACCGTTCGCCAACACGCATCCGATTTCGATACCTCGCAGATTTCTTTCCCGGCGCTAACAGACGGTTATCTTACCCCTGCCCTGCAAGAATGCACATTGAGCTTTACGGCAAATGGAAAAACGTATACCATGACGGCGGTATGGAAAGAGGATTTTGACAGAGACAATATAGAATGCCATTGTACTACGGTAGGCGTTCATGAAAAAGACGATTGTGCTGATATGAAAGATATGGAGGTTTTGCACGATGCTTTTTCTCTGGAATTTTTACCGGAAACGATAAATCCGACGCTTCCTGCGGGTGAAGAAATTGTGTTTGATGAACATGAGGCTCTTTCCATAGACGACAGGGGCTTGAACTATGAATTGCAGCCGGGAGCCTTAACACCCGATATATACGGCAGAGCAACCGGTACCGCAGGCTATTCGCTGACCTATAAAGTCAATGCACAATTGGAACTCGAGGAACACTGGGAAGAAGGTCAAGGTCTATGGCTGCAAGTCGGAGCATACGAAGGTCAAGGTCTGCAACTTCATATACCCAGAGCACCCCATGATGCTGATCCAAAAAATACGGAGTGCGTGTTCTGCGATTGCGGCGAGTTGAAATCGGGCAGTCTTTTGACATACCAAAGTGCATCCGGCACAATAGATATTTGCGATTTGGCAATAGACAATGTATCCGAGATTCGTTCAATGCTTGGAGCGCAGGAGAACAGGCTGACACATATTGACAATTCTGTAAACGTTGCAAGCGAAAACACCTCCCGTAGCGAAAGCCGGATCCGTGATACTGATATGGCAAAAGAAATGGTGCTATTTTCCAAATCGAAGATATTGCAGGAATCAGGTATGGCAATGATAGCACAGGCCAATCAGAATGTGAACAGTGTTTTGCAATTGTTATCACCCTAAAGCACAGAACTTAATCTGTAGTTATAAAAATTATGTAAATCACAAGAGGAGAACAAAAATGAAAACAAACAAATTTTTAGCAATTATCTTAACAGTGGCACTTAGTGTCGGCTTCCTGCCGTTTACAGGGTTTTTAAGTGCTGCGGCGGATACTACTACCGAGAGCATAAAAAAAGTAGAGGGTTCTAAGCTATCAGCAATTTGGAATGGTGGCTCAGGAGTTAGTGTGGATTACACTATAATTGACTATACCTGTACAATCACCGCAGTGAGAAAAACTAACGCTGATGTAAATACGGTTTTGCCCCAATTAAAAATTTTTTTTAATAATACCCTTGGCGTAGGAGTACAAAATATCACGTACAAAATGAATGCCTTTCAACCCTCGGGACTTTCCGGCACAATTGACATGAACGATTTAAGAAGAGGAGGTACCACCACTTTTGAAGCAGGTGCATTCAATGGAACGAACATAACTGCCTTCCGCAATATCGAATACAGTAAATCCCTTGTATTCAGGGATGGAGCTCTGTTTGGTCTTCAGCTTATGAAATTCGACATCAGCTGGCTTTCTGGTAAAAGTATACCTGCTAACCTCCTGAGCGGGACGTCCATTCTCTCCGCAGATCTTACGAGTATCATTCACGTGGGAGAAGATGCTTTCAATGGAACCACCATGCGCAATAGTGACAGTCTGACCATTCCAAGCGGTCTAACTGTTGACACATATCCATCGGGCAAGAGTCCGTTTGCAAACGCAATTAATCTAAGAAACGTAACTTTCGAAGTGAATACTAGTACAGGCAATGTAATAATTGAAAGCAACGTACTGAAAGGCGCTACCGGTGTTCAACAAGTTACCATTAAAACACCGCGCTACGGCAATTACTACGTTCCGCCAACATATGATGGAGATACACTCCGACCGGGGCGAGCCGGGACGGGGTATACGGGAGGTTATGTAGATATTGGAATGAACGCTTTTGCGGGTACTGCTCTAACGGATCTGACCATACCCGCTGCCGGGGATGTGGATGATACCGGCACTTTGTACGGTTTTCAGGAACCGATAATTCGCACAAATGCCTTCGCTGATACGCACCGACTGACCGTCCATTCTACCATTGACGTGGGGAGTCTGGATCCAACTGTTCAAGCATCCGTTGCGAACATGACAAATGCGGGAGTGAACTTAGATCCTACTTCGCAAATAACTGTATCACGCATTCTTGACGAAGCGTATAGATTAATTACTTGGGACTTGATCAAAAGCACCAACAATCGCTCACAATTTGAAGTGACAAACAACCTTATTTTTCCTGGGACGATTTCAGCATTAGATCGAACGGTTAGCGTTGTCTGGACAACGTCGGCAGGTGGACCTGTTTTGCCATCAGGTGTTGTTGCACGGCCGGGCGTCGGATCCGGTGCGGCTACAAGCATCTTGACAGCCACTCTTAGCGTGGGCAACACAAGCAACAACACACCCGGCAGCATTAACACTACAAAACAAAAAACGATAGATGTAACAGTTTTAGCGTTGGAATCGCCTGTGGTTGCCGTCAACAACTACAAGGAAGCCGTGATCGCAGCGGTGAACACAGTAAACTGGGATTTGATCAAGGCTTCCAATACGAACCAGAATGGAGTAGTATATACGCTGAACTTACCGACGAGTCTGCAATTCGGAAGCTATGCGTATGATTCCGACACACGCGCAGAAAAGGCAGAAAAAAAAGGGCGATTTTCCGTGGACATTACATGGAGTTCGAACGATACGGCTATTAGTGTTGCTACTAAGGATGCAGGAGCGCTTAAAAGACCTGCGAAAGGATCTCCCAATGCAGTGGTGTATTTAACTGCAAAAATTGTCTCCAAAGACAAGCTCTACACCGATACCGTGACTATCCCTGTAACGGTATTGGCAATTGGTGCGGTGGTTGATTCCGGTACCGGTTCGCAGAACCATGTTGTGGGGACCTTAAAGGCTGATGGCAAGCTTTACAGCGGCGATACACCTATCGTAAACAAGTTCGTATTCGATGGTACGTATACCTACTATGCACAGTTTGACAGCACACCTGCGAGAGGTGGTTGGAACTATCACCCGGACACACGCCAACCCATCTATTTC
>BNZC01000036.1 GCA_026000755.1 Clostridia bacterium | reverse complement strand
GGTGATGATGTGAGCACAAATGTATTATATCATAGAAGCATAAAAAAAGCAAGGGAAATCCTTGCAAAATCTAAGTTTTTTTCAATTGTTTTTCGGTTTTTTCAATACTTAAGTGGCAAACTCGGGATGAAAAGATACTTTCCGCTCTCCATACAGTATAATCCTTGCCACCATATTGAATGGAAAGAAAAAAATGTTGATTTTTCTTGTGAGAGTGTTATAATATACATATAGGGATGCTCACAAGAAAAGTTGCTGTTAGACCAACAATGAAAGAGCAAACTATAAACAGACCGTTCGTTGGAGGAGGAGTTGACCGTGACAAATTTCTTGTTTAAAACACGCTCACACACAGACATTATCCATAAGACTATTCCGTATAGTGGTTTGGAAGATAAAATATTGGCAACAAAGCCACTATTGCGTTTACATCGAGTTTCACAAAACTCACTTGTCTTTTTGACGTTTGCTTCAAATAAGGTGAAGCGATTTGAACATAGCTTGGGGGTAATGCACCTTGCAGGGAAACTACTTCAGTCTGCTGTGTCGAATACTGAACGAGAAATTCTTAATAAGATGCTACTATCGTTCGGCACAGAACTTGAAAAGTAGATTTCCCCGAGTGAAGTAAAGCGAAGCAAGCGTGAGCTTTATGGGGAGAAGGTGTTTAGTAGTAGAAAACAAATAACGATTTTTGAAAAAGATGCACCTTTCGTAGGAATATACAATGCACATACACCGCCGCAGATAGAACAAAAGAATGCGTTTCTCTATGCGGCTGTTTATCAGGGGGTTCGTATTGCAGGATTAGTCCACGATGTTGGGCATTTTCCGTACTCACATACTATTGAGGATGTTTTGGGGATATTGCGCCGCAAATGGATGGCGGCTGATAGTGCTGAAAGAAACGCTAATAAAGAAGACTATTTGCGTCTTGTGGAAGACTATGTAGACGAAGAAAATGAGTCCGTTAAGCTTCATGAAGTTATTACTGTAAAATTGTTGCCTGTAGTTGAAACGGAGTGCATTCATTTCGTAAAAGAAGATTTGAAAGATGCTACAGAGGAAGATGAAAATAATTTCTTGCTGTTTTGCTTGTTTTCTTTTGAAGTGGCACACAGGATTCTTGATACCAATTTTTCTAATTCAAGTAGTATACATCAAGTGCTTCATCAAATAATATCCGGAACGCTTGATGCTGACAGGTTAGATTTTACCAGTAGAGATTTGTTATGTTCCGGAGTGAGCAAAGATATAATAGATTATGAACGTTTATTTATGTTCTTGTCCTTTGAGGAGAATAAAAGCGAAAACGAAGACTATAAAAAAACAAAACCTTATATATTAACAGCAGTTTCAAAAACGGTTGCCGATATTGAAGAGTTTCTTCGTAAACGATGGAAGTCTTATAAGGATGTCAATTATCATCATGCTGTACACAAAAGTGAGTTGTTGATGAGAACCATATTGATGAATATGGCAGAGCAATCTTGTGCAGAAAATGATGTGCGAAAAGACAGCGATAATCTAAACTTGCCAAATGATTTTTTGTTTGGTATTATTCGTGTTTTAAAGGTGTTAAAAGAAGAAGCGGATGAGAATGCAATTTCTGATAATTTTATTAGACTTGATGATTCGTGGTTAGACACCATAATAAAGAATTCGAAAAATAATAGTGATGGAAACGATATGATTGGAGAATTGGCATTTGGGCGAAAGGTGTACAAATCGGTAATTAAACGTTTTGCAGATTATCTATTGTTGGACGAACTTGTATATAGCATGTTTAAGACTTGGAGTGATGAAGAGGAACATTTAGATTTATCGAATAAGCTTGAAGAAATATATAATAACGATGGTGAGGAGTTGTATTCCAATAGAATCGACTATCTGCTTGATACAGTCTATTTCAAGTTTGAAGATGGCGTTTCTTTAGATCATACCGAATACATTTTTTCTAGTCACAAATTTCTAATAAACGATGTAATAGATTCACTTAACCGGTATATGGCTGAGGCACAAATAACAAAAACACGTAGTCCGTATGATATGAAGTTTTTTAATACGATAGAGGAAGAACTATGCTGTCAAATGTCAGGAAATATTGAAGAACCAAGTGTTTTGTTTGGTGCTATTAACTTGAAAAATGGGATTGGTGACGACTGTATGATTCGTAGAAAAAATACTACGGAGTTTTTCCGATTTTTCTCCGGACTAGAAGGTTATCTGTGTGCTGAGAGCCTTTTCATTCCAAAGTTGCATTTGTATTGTAAGGTCGAGTTGGATTCTGACGAGCTACTTAACAAACTGGCTCGCATAGTGTTTGAAACGCTAAAGGCAGACATCATTACATTTTCAGAAACTGTAATCGAAGAAGCGAAAGGATTGTTAAATAGTGGGTGTGGCGAATAAATCGTTTACACTTCAACAAAGAAGGAGATTTGATTATGATGCTGAAGAAAACGAATGTGACCGACAACAAAAAAGTGGCATTAGTGGTTAAGAACCTGATTCACAAAAATCCGGGGAAAAAACATAGGGAACTTGTGGAATTGTGTAAACAACGTATTGATGTTGATGAATCCGTTAATCTAGTGCTTCGTAGCTTGGGAGAAAATGGCAACATTATAGTACGTTGTAACAGATACTATGCTATTGGCTCATCAAATAAAGCTATGGTAAAAAGACGTAAACAACGACATATTGATGCAAAAAATGCTATTGGCTCATCAAATAAAGCTGTGGCAAAAAGAAGGCACAAACAACGACCTATTGATACAAAAGCAGAGATTTATTTGTGCTGATGGTGTCGTATGCATTTTTTGCGTTGCGGTCTTATGTGTACAAAAGAATTGCGAACGTGTGTAAATAGCAATGGATTAAACAAGTATTCTTTAAGGAGACTCCACACAAGGTGGCGTTCAATGCCTTGTTTTGCTAAAAACTGCTCAATGTCGGCATCAGTAATAGTTTCATTTCTGTGACTGGACAAGTATTTGCAAATGTTTTTTTGGGCGTTACTGAAGGATTTTAATTCTGCTTGCATTACGATTCACCTCATATTTAGTTTCTGTAAAACATTATAGTATATGCAGGTTTGATTAAGAATATGAAGAATTGTAATCAATATTTGGAAAGAGTTCAACGGCAATGGGCAATTTCCAAGTATTGATTTGAAACTAGCAGAACATCGGATTTACGATGAGTCTGCATATAATCTGCCTTTTTATATGCAGAAAAAATCAAAACCCTCTTGTTTTTCTGCATAAGATTTGTTATACTATATGCAGAAAATGTTTTGGAGGGTTTTATGAGATTCTTTGATTATTCTTTTTTGGAACATGGAATGCTTCCGGCCGGTCTTGTCAATATCGTGAGTGCAATCGCTACATTACAGGAGCGTGAAAACGAGCGCAAGGACAGCTTTGAAGAACTTTTTGAACACCTTTTGAGCATTGCTAAAGTCCAGTCAGTTAAGGGTTCCAATGCCATTGAAGGCATTGTCACCAGTGAGCAGCGTATCAATGAAATTGTGAACCAAAATAGTGCACCCTTAAATCACAATGAAGCGGAAATTGCCGGGTATCGTGATGCACTGGATTTGGTTCATAGGGAGTACGCCCATCTCCACATCTGCGAGGAAGATATTCTTCGCCTTCATGAAATTATGCTTTCGTATTCACCGGTAAATGGTGGGCAATACAAAGAAACCGACAACATCATCATGGAAGTGGATGTCAATGGTAACCGGCGAATCCGTTTCGCAACAGTTCCTGCGACGGAAACAGCGGATGCCATGCAGCAGCTTGTTTTTGCCTATATGGATGCACAGAATAACTACAACATCAATCAGCTTTTGCTCATTCCTTGCTTTATCCTCGATTTCCTGTGTATTCACCCATTTGCGGATGGCAACGGCAGAATGTCACGCCTACTATCGCTCTTGTTGCTCTATAAAAATGGCTTTGATGCCGGGCGATATATTTCCTTTGAGGAACAGATTAATCGTGCCAAGGTGGGGTATTACGCTGCCTTAAAAGACAGTTCCACCGGTTGGCATGAGGGAAACAACAGCTACTTTCCTTTTATTGAAAATTTTGTGACAAGCTTGTTGTTCTGCTATAAGGAACTGGACAAGCGGTTTGCTGTAGTAAACAGCAAAAAAGTCACGAAACGCCAACGCATTGAGGCAACGGTTCTGCACAGCCTACTCCCCATATCCAAACAGGAGATTTGCTATATCTTGCCGGATGTCAGCCCCACCACGGTGGAAGCCACCCTTGCTGCAATGGTGCGGGAGGGCTTGGTGGAAAAAGTGGGGACGGGTCGTAGTACAAAATATATCAAAAAATAGTGTCAAGCTGTTCAAACGCCACTTTGATGGTGGAAATGATAGGTTTGTATGGTTATATCCGCAAAACTATTGATTTCTCAATCTTCACCCTATAGACAGTATTCTCCAAAAATTTCCGGACAAGCCATGTTATGATGAATGGAAAAAGGAGGAGAAAGCCTGTTATGATAGAAATTATTTACAATGATGCCGGTAGAAAATCAGCATCTGTCAGCATTAAGCCACCGAAAAACATACGTCAGATAGGAAGCCCCAGAGGGCGACATAAAATATATATAGAAGATTACGCCTACACCTTTTTGCATTCTGCCATGTTTGAACAAACATCAGAAAAGCGAGGTGCTGTTTTGTTGGGAAAAAGCGAGGTGTCAAAGGACATTCGCTACACCTTTATCAGCGGTGCGGTAAGCTGTGAGGATTTTATTTTCGGGGCTGAGGGTATTGTCTTTGATGAAAGCTGTTGGGAATACATATACAAGGAAATGAAGGAGTATTTTGACAATCAGGAGGTAGTGGGTTGGTTTCTCTCGGTGGAAGGGATTTCTGCGATCACTTCTGCCATAGAAGCGGCGCACCGAAAATATTTTACCGGACGGGATAAGGTACTGTTTTTGTCGGAACCCATCGAAAAAGAAGAACAGTTTTACGCCTATGAGCAAGGTGTTTTAGGTTCCAAAGAGGGATATTATATTTATTATGAAAAAAATCTCTCCATGCAGGAGTATATGATTCATGTGCGAGAAAAAATCAGGGAGCAGGGGAGCGTATATAGAGGGGAAATGGGAGAGCAGATCACGGGTATCAGCGAAAATGGTGAGTTAAATTCTCTTGCCTCGGGGCAAATCCAAGGTGTTTCTGAAAATGGAGATGAGGGAACCGGAGAAGTGACAGACCGCTTTTTGGAACAAAGTGTGTCAGGGGAAGCGGGAGAAAATCCGATTTCGGATAGTGAAAATTTGATAGGAAGCAGTACCGAGCAAGCACTGCAAAGCTATCGAAATGCCATGGCGAAAAGACAGGCAAATCGTCACCCCAATCGGAAACGGGCGGCACGCTATACTGCCGTATTGGCAGGCTTAATTGCCCTTTGCGTAATTGGGATTAATACCGTCAATAACTATGAAAAAATGAAACAGATGGAAGAAACCATTGCCATTCTAAATGACAATCAAAAAGAGGAAAAGGAGGATAGTCGCTCGGGAGGGCTTGTGGTGGATAACCTACCCGGACAGGTAGAGTCTGTGCCAAGTGCCACAGAGGAAGTACCGGAAGTCCCTGCCACCGAAAATCAAACACCGCAGCCGGAAGCGGAGGGTGCCGGGGAAGGGAATCAAGGAGCAGAAGGAGGCAATTCCCAAGGAGAACCCACAGCCGGGGAAACAGGTGCCGGAGAAGGAGGCGCAGCAGAGAATCCGGAGGGGGGAAATCCCCCCCCCAATACAGAGGAGGCAGCAAAAGAGCAAACCGCCCCTGTTGCCGCCCCATCACAGCCTAGGTATTATATTGTACAGCCGGGGGATCGCTTGGAATTGATTTGTAAGAAACTCTATCAAAGCACGGAACAACTGAAACAGATCTGTCAGCTAAACAAGTTAGAGAGTCCGGATAAAATCTATGCAGGGCAGAAGCTGATGTTGCCATGAGAGGGGGCAGTACGCTTCAACCGTAGGAGGCAGAGCAAAACGACTTTTTTCACAATCGCCACCTAGGTGATGTTGTGAAAAAAGTCGTTTTGCTCTGTTACGGAAGTTCGTGGGGCTAAATTCGTGCTACGCACTCATTAAGGTTCACGAACGACCTTGCACTAATTGGTTTATCATGTCATAATAATTCACGACTATCTTACCGAAGAAAGGACATTCGGTAAGCAGCGCCCTAAAGAACAGGGCTTAGTTGCTTTCGGTCTATGTCAATGGTTTTACCGGAGGTCTTTTCTTATCAAGCACCTGATTCGCATCAAACAAATCCGACAAATTGTGTTCCTGTCCAATGGAATTCATATAAATACGGTAACCGTCTAAATTCCTTCTGGGCATACGCATATAGTGGGAAGCAAAATGTGGTCCGGCGGTGGGATTGCCATCTACATTACAGAAAATGCGAAAGCCCATGCTCTCCATCAATGCCACCTTTGCATCGCTCTCATTATAGTTGCCCGCACCGCCCAAATCTGCGCCGAAAGCAAAGATAATCACGTCCGTATTCCCCACAATCGGTTGTACGTTGTCTTTCCATTTGTTGGAATCTGTCTTCAAACTCTCAAGACTGACCTTGTCGATATGTAAATGTCCCCACGTATGGCTTGCAAATTCCCAACCTTCTGCTTTCATGGCATCCGCTACCTTTTTAGCATCTGCGCGCTCTTTGTCTAAATCAAAATCGGGGTTGTCTTTTAACCATTGCTTTTTATCCGCATTCAAATCAGCGGGTTGTGTCTTGTAACTCTCATCTGTTCGATAGCCCAACACACCGTTATAACCGGTTAAGGCAATAATTCCCCTGGCTCCGTGATAGGTGGCATCCGGGTGTTCCTCAATAAATTTATCCAGAAGAGGTACCACATCATAGGCTCCGGTCAAAAGCTTTCCGGAAGCATCGTAATATTCGTTTACGGGCTTGCCGTTTTCGTCCACGATAAGTTTTGAGGCAATGCCATACCCCGTGTAGCTGTGATAATAGCTTAAGTCATCCTGTGAGAGGACAAAGGCCTTCTTCCCCGGTGGGAGCATGATGGTTCCTTTCTCCATGCTTACACTCCCGTCTGCATTTTTCTGTTCTTTCACCAAATCATGAATGCTGACTAAAACATAACCCTCGTCATACATATCCTGGGTAATCTTATTAAATTCCTCCACCGTAGTCATCCATTGGTTCATACCCTGTGCCGCCTTGTTGGTTTCATGGTTCGCAAAGGCTTTGCTTGGATCTACAATCAGGGAGTGGTAGAAAATATGGGTCACTTTCTCCACGGGAAAAGCAACCAAGGTTCCCTTAATCTGCTCGTAGCTTGCAATCTTCCCTGTAATATCTGTATCGGATGCGTAACCGTCAAAGGTCTGTAAGGCGGCGATTGCGCCGTCATAATCATAACCTGCTGCCAAAAGATCGGCTTTTTGCAAGAGTTCCGCTTTTTTCTCTGCTTTTTCTTCTTCCGGAGATTTCTTTTTCTCTTTGGCGTTCTTATCGCTTCCTTCCGTTCCGGTAGGATTTGCGGAAGCTGCCGTGGTCTTATTCGACAGGAAATGGTTGCTTGCAAGGACAATAATCAGTATAACAGCAATTAATATGGTTGCAGATGCCACCAGTATTTTCACAGGGACATTGGTGTTCTTTCTTTTCATAGGTTTCTTTCTCCTTTTGTTGCTATGGGTGTTTTTTTCCAGTAGGTAAGTAATTAGGTAAGTATCTTCTTCTATATAGAAAACAAAACAAATTAGTTGTCAATTATAGTAACGCTGACAATACTCTCCCCGTTGTCACTTTGAACAATACACGCAGCAGGGGCTTCTTCCAAAGTATCATCCTTTGATTGAAACGTAATCGGCTGTTTTGCTTGTTCCGATTGTTCGGTTTCTTTCGTTGTGGCTGCTGCCGTGTCTACCTTTGTTGTAAGCGAGGAGTTTTCACTGTCAGTATTCGTAAATAGTGCTGTTGCCGCCAGGCTATTTGTTGCAACGAAGCCAATCCCCAGAACCATCGAAAATAGTACGGCGCTTAGGAAAGGGGTTTGTTTTATCTTTTTTTTGATTTGATTTGATTTGTTTTGTATCATTTTTTGTTTTCCTCGATAATACGGGGAACGCAACCGTAGTCTGTTACAGCTGCGTTTTCCCATGGTATCCTTATAAATTTTCTTGTCCGCTCTGTTACTTAATCCCGGAAGCGGTTATACCGGTTTTTGATTACTGTAGTGGATTAATGATCTCTACAGATCCGCTTGCATTAGAAGTCGATTGCTTTTCGTTCGTAGTGGTTACAGATCCTCCCTTTGCTCCGGTAGTTGTTTCAGAGACCTTGCCGGTGCCGGAAATGATCTGTCCGCCTTGCGTAGTAACCGAGCCTTTGTCAGCAGATCCCGTTGTTGCAGATCCATCGTTCGTCTTTGTTACGGATCCCGTTGTTGCAGAACCTGTGTTGTCCTTGTTTGCAGGTGTTGCAGTGGATTCCGTGTTGCTTGGAGCGATGAAATTGCTGATCGCATCAGCAGCATCAGAAGCTGATACGTGGTTGACTGCAAGAGTACCTGTTCCCAGCACTGCCGTTAAGGCAATTGCACCTAAAAATGCGTTCTTCTTACTTGTTAATCGTTTCATGTTGTTTCCTCCTATGATTTCTTCTGATTTTGTTTCCTGCGTTTCCTTAGGAACAAGTACAGTATAACACGGAGCATGTTTCAAAGTAAGCAAGAACTTGTTAAATAGTTGTAAATTCGATATTTATTTTT
>BNZC01000035.1 GCA_026000755.1 Clostridia bacterium | reverse complement strand
AAGTGCTTATTATTGATGGACAACAAGAATGACTGCGTTCCAAACCGCATACCCGAAAACGACTTAAAAGACATCCTGCTTCACATGCTGCGAAAGCAGGCAGAGGCTTTTACTGACATAAGCACCGTAACAAAAACAAAGTCTGCTAACGAATCGGAATTACGAAACATACAAGCGGAACTGGAACGCAACAGTCGATTCCTAAAAGGCTTGTATGAAAGCCTTGTTACCGGCGACATTACCAAAAGCGAGTACAGGGAAATGAAAACGGCATATGAAACGAAACTTGCCGCACTAGGGGACCAAGAAAAGCTGCTGCGTAAAAAGGCACAGATACAACTCCTTGAAACAGCAAAACAAGAAAAAGCCGCTGATGACATTGCTTCTTTAAGCTGCATGAAAGATCTGACCGCTGATATAGCAGATGCGTTGATTGAGAAAGTCCTTGTTTTTGAGGATAAGCATATTGAAGTGCATTTCAAATTTACAGACGAAATTGTAAAAGCGGGAGGTACCGGCAATGGCTAACTACACAATTGCAAAATACATCCGCCTTTCCATGGACGATGCCATAACGGAAAGCATGAGTATACCGCACCAACACCTAATGCTTGATGCACATATCGACTGCTTGGAGATTCCAAATGCAGAAATTCTTGAATTTGTAGATAACGGCCACTCCGGGACAAATATGGAACGCCCCGCCGTACAAGAGCTTATTGAACTTGTTCGAAGCGGCAGGATAAACTGCATCGTAGTCAAAGATTTTAGCCGTTTTTCAAGAAATGCCATGGACAGCGGCTACTTCATCGAACAGGTTTTTCCGCTCTACGGCGTGCGTTTTATCGCCGTCTCAGACGATTTTGATTCGGACAACTACAAAGGCGACACAGGCGGGATTGACGTTGCTTTCAAATTTTTGATGCACGAGTATTATTCGCAAGATTTATCAAAGAAAGTAAAGTCTGCCAAACGGATTCAGATGATGCGCGGCGAAAACATCGGTTCACATGCAATTTACGGCTATCACAAAAATGCTTTGGGAAAATGGGAGCTTGACCCCGAAACTGCCGAAATCGTCCGGCGCATATTCCAAATGAAAATAGGCGGCATGTCTACCGGACAAATCCGAGACTTGTTGGCCGCCGAGAAACAGCTTACACCGAGCCGGTATTTGGCACGGTTTCATCAACTCGACACCCTGCAAAGCAATATGTGGACAGCCGATATGGTGTTGATGATTCTAAAGCGCGAGCAGTACACAGGAACTTATATCGCAGGAAGGCGAGAGGTAAAGGAAGTCGGCTCGTACAAAAAAATCTATAAACCAAAAGAGGATTGGATTATCATTCCGGGCAGCCATCCGCCGATTATAAGCAAAGAGGATTTTACAAAAGCACAGGAATCGCTTGAAAAATACAAAAGTTGCCGGACTTCAAAGCCGATAAGTCTATCCTGTCAGGAGGAAACAAACCGCTCAGAAAAATCCCGCTTAGCCGATAGCAAACGCATTGTATCATCTCCTATTTACGGCTATCGCAAACTTGAAAATAGTGATTTAGAAATTGACGAAACAGCGGCAAGTGTGGTTCGAGAGATTTTTGATTTGGCGCTGCAAGAACTGCCGTACTTTGAAATCAGGGATATTATCAGCACAAAATCCTATCCTACTCCGAGTGAATATATCAAACAAGGAAACGGACATGCCATTACACCGACCTGCCAATGGGCAACAAGCAGCATCCGCAAAATGCTCCAAAACGAGCAGTTCATCGGAACCCGCATTTCAGGCAAGTTTAAGAAAAACCCGGAAACAGGAAAGAGGGATTACACCTTAAAGAGCGACTGGATTGTCATTCCCGACCGGTATCCTGCTATCATAAGCAAAGAAGTTTTTGCCAAGGTGCAGGAAATCATAGCGGATAATAAAGCAAACGGCAAACAGATACGAAAAAAAGATTACCTGCTGCGAGGCAAAGCCGTTTGCGGCTGTTGCGGGTACAAACTAAAATACGATGATGCCTCCACAACAACTATCGTCTACCGCTGCCTCCACAGCTATGCTGACCCGAATGCCAAGTGCCATAAAATGAAAATCAGCGCAGCAGAAATCCATGAAACAGTGCTTGCCATCATCAAAAAGCAGGCGGAACTTGTTTTGAACACAGATAAGCTGTCAAACATTCAAAATAATGGAGCAGATGCAGGAAAAACCCTTGCTTACGAGAAACAGCTCCGGCAACTGGAAGAAGAATGCCAAAAGTTCTACGAACAGTTTGTACTATGTGAAATTGACCGTGAAACTTACCAGTCCGTAAAAAGCGATTGTGCAGAACAGATTGAACAGCTGCATAAACAGCTTGCAGTTCTAAGACAAACAGAACGCAAAAAACGAATAACGAAACAGTCGCTTGCAATGGCAAAAAAGGCAATGGATGAATCGGCAATTCCGCAGGGGCTTGTGGAGGCGCTGATTGAAAAGGTTCTCGTCTTTCCCGACAACCGACTTGAAATTCGGTGGAAAGTCGCAGATTTTATGGAGTACGTTTGAATATTCCCACCGACACCAAGTATTCCAATTGAGATTTCGTGGAAAACCACAGATTTTATGGAGCAGTAACAAAACAGGACGATGGGCAAGATTCCGCCTTTCGTCTTGTTTTAGCACAATTGCACAAATAAACATGTGGTTTTTTGTGCAATATGTAGAAGTTTGATTTTTTGTTATTGTGTGCTTGCGTTATGCGTCAATCATTATACTTGTCGCCATACATTTCTCCAAATAAGGGATTCCTTTATTGTATGCGCAACTTGTGTAATAATTTACAACTATTCTGCTACAACTCCATTTTCATTGATCGTCACTCCAAAGGAAATATCCCTCATATGCGCAAGAATACGTTTTGCCGCTTCTCCCTCCGCTTCTTTCGTAAGCGCACCGCTTGCAGTTGCAGGAATCAGACGTAGCATTGTATTTCCGTCTGCCTCCATGCTAATATGCAAAAGCACTGTAGCCTCTATTTCCTGATAAAATATAAAATTACCCAAGCTATAAACAATTGGTTTCCCTTTGTAATATTCAATCCCCTGCAATACATGGGGGTGGGCACCAACAACCAAATCTGCCCCCGCATCAATATAAGCCCTCGCCAAATCTTTTTGATAATCCTGCGGCTTCTCCGCTTTTTCTACGCCCCAATGGACATACACTACGACAAAATCGAAATGTTCCTTCGCTTCTGTAATCGCTTCGCAAAGGGCTATGCCGTCATAGGTACAAAGCAGTCCGGGCTTACGATTATCAATATTCCAGTCTGCGGTTGGGATGACACGGGTCGCCGCCAAAATCCCGATTTTTTTTCCATTCGCATCGATTTTCATTGCACGAAGCGACCGTTCCTTGCTATCCCCCGCCCCTGCGTATAAAATCCCCGCCTGATCCAACGTGGCAAAGCTGTCGGAAAGGGCTTCTGCTCCAAAATCCAGACTATGATTATTTGCCAAGCTTACAATATCCAGCCCCATGTCCTGAAACACGCTCACATAAGAAGGGTTCACCCGAAAGGTAAACTGCTTGTCCGCTTGCGGCTCCCCTCTCGTGCTGAAACCAAACTCTTCATTTGCCATGGCAAGATCTGCATTTTTCGTTTGTGTAAGCAGCTCCTCAGAAAGCACCCCGGAAATGCCTTTTTCTTTATACTGATTCAGCACATAATCGCTTAAATAAATATCTCCCATAAATACCATGTCAATCGTTGCATCTGTGGAGGGTGTTTTTTCCGGTTCTGTATTCGATTCAGGCGTTTTTTGATTTTCTTCATTCCTTTCTTCTTTTAAGGAATTAGGCGGAGGCATTTGCCTACCGGTGTCCTCTGTGTGCTCTGTCGTGTCGGAAGAAGCCGCCTTCCTCTCCTCTTGATCTTCTAACATTAAAAATGCCGCCAATGCCGCCACCATTATAAGAATCACGGCGAAACTGATGATGACTATTCTCTTTTGTTGTTTTTTCATGAGATTCGACTCCTTTTGTTTGTACTTTCCTTATTTCATATGACTTAACAGGCACACCGTCTCCACATTTGCACTTCTCGGAAATAAATCCACACAGCAAATTCGTTTCGGCAGATAGCCTGCCGCTAAAAGCACTTCCAAGTCCCTTGCCAAACTTGTGGGTTTGCAGGAAACATAAACCATACTTTCCACTCCATATGCAATCAACTTTTCCAAAGCTTTTTTGTGTATCCCTTCTCGTGGCGGATCCAGTACAATAAAATCCGGTGTTTCTTCTACCTGCTGCAAGATACGAAAGACATCCCCCTCTAAAAATTCACAATTATGTAAATCGTTTATAGCAGCATTTTCCTTAGCCGCAACTACTGCTTCCGGAACAATTTCAACGCCAAGCACTCGCTTTGCCACCGGTGCCAGAATTTGAGCAATCGTTCCTGTTCCGCTGTATAAATCAAAAATCACGGAAAATTCTTTTGCCTTTAAGGTAGGCTTTTGTATTATTTTTTCCGGCACCATTTCATCAAACAACTTTACTTCATCATTCTTTGAAGCAGGTTCTTGTGTCATGTTTTCCGGCACCGTTTTATCAAGGGATTTTACTTCATCATTCTTCGAAGCAGGCTTTTGTGTCACATATTCACGCACCGTTTCATAGAGCAGCTCCGCCCCTAAGGAATTGGTCTGAAAAAAGGAAAATGCTGTGATTTGAAAGCGCAATCCCAACAATTCCTCAAAAAAATACTCTTGCCCATACAAAACGCTGGTTCCCTGATTGATGACCGCATCCGCCAAACTGTCATTTTTCGTGTGCAAAATCCCAACAATATCGGCTTCTAAGGAGAGCGAACATAACGCTTGTACCATACCGCTTAGGAGTTCTTTCTCTGCTTCAAGCCCATCTTGAACCCTCGTCATTTTGAACTCTGAAATCACGTCATTTCTCGCTTCTCTCTCTGCTTCAACCCCCTCTTGTTCTTTCGTCCTTTCAGACTCCTGCACCATGCCCTTTCTCGCTGCTTTCTCACAACCAATCAGAACATTTGTTTGCGTCGTTGTGATCAAATCAATTAAGATTTCCTTTGTTTTTTCGCCTTTTCTAAGGAGCAAATGGCGCAGATAGCCCTCATGGCGCATTTTATGATAATAGGGAATCTTTCTCTTCCGGAAATAATCCCTTACACATTCTCTGATTTTTCGGAAGTCCTCATCCATAATCCGGCAGTCATTTACATTTACAATATCATGAAAACTTCCTCTTTTGTGCATTCCAAGGCTAAGCTCTCCCCCAATGACCTCATCACCAAAAGACAACTCCATTTTATTGCGATAGCCCTCAGCTTTTGGACTTGCCTGCACCCCTTCAAAAATCTCCTGCTCTATATCCACATAGGGTGCACATACCGGTTTTAGCAAGCGTAACACCTGCTCCTGTTTCAGCTGCAATTGCTCCTCTATCGGAATGCTTGAAAAGGTGCAACCTCCGCAAATGCCAAAATGTTCGCAAGCTAAACCCTTCTGTTCACGGGGTGAGGGTTCTAATATTTCAAGCAGACGACCTTCTCCCTTTCCTTTTCGTAGTTTCGTAAGCAAAAAGGATATACGTTGACCGGGCAAGACATTTTTTACGGTGACCAGACGTTCCTCTGTCTGCTCATCTACAAATACAATACCTTTGTTGGGGAAGTCAACCCGCAAAACCTGTCCACTATGGATTTCTCCTTTTTTCATTGTAAATGCACTCCTTTATCTTTTCTTTCCATAAAAAAACCTCCAAACTGTTTATTTTATCTTACACCAGTTTGGAGGTTTATACAAGCGTTTATATTATGCTTTTCCAGACTCGCAAGTCAAAGACTTGCTCGTTAATGCGACATTCGCCAAATGCCCACTTCGTGTGCATTTACGCAGATATTACTTTCCACTTAGAGAGCAAGCTCTCTCGTGGACAAGTATTATCTGCTACTCCCGCTTTGCGGTCGCTTGGCTCATTGTTGACTCGCATTACATCATGCCGCCCATTCCGCCCGGAGGCATAGCGGGTGCATCTTCTTTGATACTGGCAACAACTGCTTCTGTGGTAAGCAAGGTAGATGCCACACTCGTTGCGTTTTGAAGCGCACTTCTTGTCACCTTTACAGGATCTAAGATGCCTGCTTTTACCATATCTACATAGGCTTCCTTGTAGGCATCAAAGCCAATACCTGTTTCGGATTCCCTTACCTTATTGATGATAACGGCTCCTTCTAAACCGGCATTTGCCACAATGTAATAGAGGGGAGATTCTAATGCCTTTAAGATTACTTTAGCCCCTGTCTTTACATCGCCTTCCAGTTCGCCGATTAATTTTTCCACTTCCTTGGAAGCGTGGATATAAGCAGAACCACCACCTGCAATAATGCCCTCTTCTACCGCTGCCCTTGTGGCTGCTAAGGCATCTTCCATACGCAGCTTGCTTTCTTTCATCTCGGTTTCTGTTGCCGCACCCACACGAATGACTGCAACGCCGCCTGCCAATTTTGCCAATCTCTCCTGTAATTTCTCTTTGTCAAATTCAGAAGTTGTTTCTTCGATCTGTGTCTTTATCTGGCTGATTCTGGCTTTGATTTCGTCTTTATTGCCCTCGCCGTCTACAATAACCGTATTTTCTTTCTGAACCTTTACGGATTTTGCACGTCCAAGCATATCTAAGGTCGCTTCTTTAAGGTCAAGACCCAATTCTTCAGAAATCACTTCACCGCCTGTTAAAATGGCAATATCCTTTAACATCTCTTTTCTTCTGTCGCCATAGCCCGGAGCCTTAACCGCTACAACGGAGAAAGTTCCCCTTAAACGGTTTACAATTAAGGTGGTTAATGCTTCGCCCTCTACATCTTCTGCAATGATTAAGAGCTTCTTGCCCGACTGTACAATCTGCTCAAGCAAAGGCAGGATTTCCTGAATGTTGCTTAATTTTTTGTCGGTAATTAAGATATAAGGATCGTCTAAGATGGCTTCCATCTTATCCATATCCGTTGCCATGTACGCAGACACATAACCACGGTCAAATTGCATACCTTCTACCAGTTCAAGCTCTGTCTGCATAGTCTTTGATTCTTCAATAGTGATAACGCCATCGCCGGAAACCTTCTCCATTGCATCTGCAACCAGATTGCCTACCACTTCATCTCCTGCGGAAATTGCCGCAACCTTTGCAATCTGATTCTTGCCATCCACTTTCTTGCCCATGGATACAATGGCCTCTACTGCCTTTTCGGTGGCTTTCTTCATGCCTT
The DNA here is from genome assembly GCA_026000755.1 of Clostridia bacterium. Classification (GTDB taxonomy): domain Bacteria; phylum Bacillota; class Clostridia; order Lachnospirales; family Lachnospiraceae; genus BNZC01. The sequence continues at coordinate 2,421 of BNZC01000035.1, read as the reverse complement.
TACGAAGTTCAATGGGGTTCGCACCGGCCTCTAAATTCTTCATGCCCTCTTTTACCATAGCCTGCGCTAAAACGGTTGCTGTTGTAGTTCCGTCACCTGCTACGTCGTTGGTCTTAGTGGCAACTTCTTTCACTAATTGTGCACCCATGTTTTCAAAGGCATCCTCTAATTCGATTTCCTTTGCAATGGTAACGCCGTCATTTGTGATTAAAGGTGCGCCAAAAGACTTATCCAATACTACATTACGTCCCTTTGGTCCTAAGGTTACTCTTACTGTATTTGCCAGTTTATCTACACCTGCTTCCAATGCTTTTCTGGCTTCTGTTCCATATTTTAATTCCTTTGCCATGTGAAATAGTCCTCTCTTTCCTTACCTAATCTAGCTTTTGTTTTACTTATTGATTACCTAATATCTTGCCTTTGTTTTACCTAATCTCACCTATGTCTTGCTTTTGTCTTTCATTCTGCAATCGCCTTTTACTCCACAATCGCTAAAATGTCATTCTGCTTTACTACAATGTATTCTTCGCCATCCAGCTTTACTTCCGTACCTGCATACTTGGAATAGATAACCGTATCCCCTTCCTTTACGTGCATGGTAACTTCTTTGCCGTCAACGTTTCCGCCCGGTCCTACCGCCAATACTGCCGCCTGCTGCGGCTTCTCCTGTGCCGAACCCGCCAAAATAATGCCGGATTTTGTGGTTTCTTCTGCTTCCAATTGCTTTAATATTACTCTGTCTGCTAATGGTAATAATGTCATGTTACTGCCTCCTTCAGATTTCTTTTTTGTTAGCACTCTTTTATTTCGAGTGCTAACAATTATAATTTACCACGTCTGCGTGGTTTTGTCAATAACTTTTTTTAATTTTCCGGAAATTTTTCTTAATTAAAGTTTTTCTTCGCCATTTGTAAAAATTCAGCATTTGTCTTGGTATGTACAAACAGATTCAGGATTTTTTCCACGGCATCATCTGATCTCATGCCATTAATGGCACGGCGGATCATATCCATAACTTCCCGTTCCTCGGGATCAAGGAGCAAATCCTCTCGTCTGGTGCCTGATTTTGTAATGTCAAGGGCAGGAAAGATTCTTTTTTCGGATAATTTACGATCCAAAATCAGCTCCATATTGCCTGTCCCCTTAAATTCCTCATAGACCACATCATCCATACGACTGCCTGTATCCACCAGTGCTGTAGCCAAAATAGTAATGCTTCCTCCTTCCCTAATATTTCTTGCCGCTCCAAAGAAGCGTTTGGGCATATGCAACGCCGCCGGATCAAGACCACCTGAGAGTGTGCGGCCGCTGGGCGGAACTACTAAATTATAGGCTCTGGCAAGACGAGTAATGCTGTCTAATAAAATCATAACGTCTTTCCCATGTTCCACCAGACGTCTTGCCCGTTCTACCACCATTTCCGATACACGTTTGTGGCGTTCCGGCAATTCATCAAAGGTAGAATAAATCACCTCCACATTGTCACCGCAAACCGATTCCCGAATATCCGTCACCTCTTCCGGTCGTTCATCAATCAAAAGAATAATCAGGTGCATTTCCGGATTGTTTGCCTTGACGGACTTGGCCACTTCCTTCAACAGGGTGGTCTTTCCTGCCTTTGGCTGGGAAACAATCATTCCTCTTTGTCCTTTTCCGATTGGAGATACCAAATCCATAATACGCATAGAAATCTGGCTCCGATTGGTTTCCAAACGAATGCGTTCATTCGGGAAAATCGGGGTCAGCTTCTCAAAAGCAGGACGCCTTTGAATCTCCCTTGGGTGATAACCGTTGATTGTTCTAAGATACAGGAGGGCGCTGAACTTCTCCTGCATGGTTTTCACTCTGGTATTTCCTTCTATAATGTCTCCTGTTTTCAAATAAAATTTGCGAATCTGGGTGGGAGCCACGTAAATGTCGCCCTCTCCCGGCAAATAATTGCTGGAGCGGATAAATCCATAACCATCCGGCATAACTTCTAAAATACCGCTCACGGTCAGACCGCTGTCAAGTTCCGGATTTTCAATCTCAAACCCTTCCTTGGTCACAATCGTATTGGAGTAGGATTTTGGTCGAAACGAGGGTGCCGCAAGGGTATCCTCTCCTGTTTTTTTTGTTTCCTCTGCGATTGCTTTGGGTAGTCTGGGAGTTTCTTTTTTTATTTCCACTTCTTTTTGCACTGCCGCCTCTTTTTGCACTGCCACTTCTTTTACAGGCGCAACTGCCGCTTTTGCTTCCTCTTCCGCAACCAAACGGTCAATCAATTCGCTTTTCTTTAAGCCTGTCGTTCTCTTTAGTCCTGCTGCTTTTGCTACTTCCTTTAATTGTGCCAAGGGCAGACTTTCATACTTTTGTCGCATTTCTTTCTCCTTAAACTAGTACACTAGGGATTTTGATATCGGAATTGACGGTTATGACAAT
>BNZC01000034.1 GCA_026000755.1 Clostridia bacterium | reverse complement strand
TCTTTTCTGGACAAAACTTCCGTAAATGCTGCCGCTTGTGCGGACACTTCTTCTGCAAGTTGCCTGCTTGTGGTAATTAAAATTGCACTTGCCAACTCGTCATGCTCTGCTTGGGAGAGCAAATCCGCCGCCACAAAACGGGGGTTGGCGGTTTCATCCGCTAAGACTAAGATCTCACTTGGTCCTGCGATGGAATCAATGCTCACATGACCGAACACCGCTTTCTTGGCAAGTGCCACGTAAATATTGCCGGGTCCTACGATTTTATCTACCTTTGGAATGCTCCGGGTACCAAAAGCCAAGGCGGCAATGGCCTGCGCTCCGCCGATTTTATAGATTTCTGTCACACCGGCTACCTTCGCCGCCGCTAAAGTCAAGGGATTTACTTCTCCCTTTGAATCGCAAGGTGTGGTCATAATAATATGCGTAACACCCGCCACCTGCGCCGGTATCACATTCATCAACACCGATGAGGGATAGACTGCCTTCCCTCCCGGAACGTAAACACCCACCCATTCAAGGGGCGTTACCTTTTGCCCCAATAGAATTCCGTCTGCACTGCTGTCAAACCAACTGTATTGCCTTTGCTTTTCATGATAAGAACATATGTTCTTTTTCGCTTTCTCCATAACGGAAATAAGGGCAGGATCTGTGTTCGCATAAGCTGCATTCATTTCTGCTTCGCTCACCCTTACGGTTTGAGGGGAAATGGTGGCTTTGTCAAACTGCTCGGTATAGGAAAACACCGCTTCGTCGCCATTTGTTCGCACCTGTTCTATTATATCAGCAACCTGAGATTCTTGATTGGGATAAGCAGAAGGACTGCGTTTTAATAAATCAGAAAGCAGTTTCGCTCTGTTTTCCGGGTTTAGTTCTATGATTTTCATGGATACTAATTTCCTTTCTATGACCGTCTGCTAAGCAGTTTTTCTAAGTGTAGCTTATGAGAAATGCACCTCACTTCGCTCCGAATCATAATGAAGTTTCTGCACTCAGCTGATTAATATCCCGAATCAGCTTCGTAATCCGCTCATATTCCATCTTCATGCTCACTTGATTTACAATCATGCGGGCGGAGAGCGGACAGATTTCTTCCAACACGCAAAGGCCATTCTCTCGCAAGGTGGATCCCGTTTCCACAATGTCTACGATAACCTCCGAAAGCCCGACAATGGGGGCAAGTTCGATGGATCCGTTTAACTTAATCAACTCCACGGTCTGGTGCTTTTTGTTATAAAAATAGTTCTTGGCAATCTTCGGGTACTTAGTGGCAACACGTATGAGTTCACGGCTATTTAATGCCTCCTGTGCTTCTATGGGACCGCAGACACACATACGGCACTTGCCAAATCCCAAGTCCAACACTTCATAGACATTTCGCCCTTCCTCTAAAATGGTATCCCGTCCTGCAACGCCAATATCGGCGGCTCCATATTCCACATAGGTGGGTACGTCAGGACCTTTGGAGAGGAAAAATTTAAGCTTTAAGTCTTCATTTACGAAAATCAACTTTCGACTGTCTTTTTCTTTCATTTCATGGCAGGTAATGCCGATTTTTTCAAATAAGGCTAATGTCTGTTTCGCCAGACGGCCTTTCCCTAATGCAAAGGTTAGGTATCTCAATTTATCGTTCTCCCTTTTTTATGTTCTGCTTCGGTTCTACTTCGCCGGACGGCCTTTCCCTAATGTAAAGGTTCGGTATCTCAATTTATCGTTCTCTCTTTTTTGGCAAGTTCACGAATACCCTTATCTCTTCTGTAACAAAACACTTTCACCCTGCAAACGCAATGCTTCCGCCTGCTTGATGGCATCTTTCAACTCCTCCGGTGCATACTCTATCACACGGCATTCCTGCAAGCCGGGCAGAGAAATTTTCTGCCGATAGAGGGTTGCCATCAGCTGATCAATCGTAATAGCAAAACCAATAGAGGGGGCATTCTTCCCGAAACCGGATAGCAGATGATCGTAACGCCCGCCCTTTACCACCGCTTCTCCACTGCCATAGGTGTATCCTGCAAAAATAATTCCTGTATAATAGTGATAGGGGCTTAAAATCGACAATTCAATGGAAATATGCCCTTCCACACCATAGAGAACAAGCACCTCATACACTGCCGCAATACGGTCTATGCTCTTTGCCACTTCCGGATAATCCTTCGCCAATTCTTTGACTTTCTCTAGGCTGTCTGTATTTTGGTAAAATCCGCCTAGTTTCCCAAAGAGTTCCTTTAAGGCAGGGGGCAAGGAAAGGGGGGCAAGGACTTCTTCCACACCGAAAAAGTTTTTATTTTCAATCAATGCTGTAATCTCTGCTGTTACATCTTCGTCTAAGTCCGCCGCTTGTATCAAACTGCGGAAAAATCCCACATGACCCAAGGCAAGCTGAAAGTCGGTAAGGCCCGCCGCCAAAAGCAAACGTACCGCCAAAACCAACAGCTCTGCATCCGCCTCTATACTGTCGTCACCGATTAACTCTGCTCCTAATTGGGTTGTTTCTTTTAATCTTCCCTGATAACTACTGTTATTGATAAAAACGTGTCCCTGATACCATAGGCGTTTCGGCATATCATCCTCACTAAAATAGCTTGCCGCTAAGCGAGCTACTGATGGGGTAATGTCCGGGCGCAGTACCAAAGTATTGCCCTCTCGGTCAAAGAATTTATACAAATCCTTGGAGGGAACCGTGCCGATTTCTTGTCCGAATACGTCAAAAAATTCAAAGCTAGGAGTTTCAATGGCAGAAAATCCATACTGCCAAAGTACCCTTTGCAAAGTTTCCTGCAAAATCAATTTCTGTCCGCATTCCTCGTTGTAAATATCTCGAACCCCCTCGGGGGTATGAAGCCTTTTTTGTATCATGATGGTGGTATGTTGTCCTTTCGTATAATGTCTATCGACATTATACCAAAAATCAATCGCAAAGTCAAAAGAATTATGAGAGAGTCTCAATCTAAATAGTAACAATCAAGCATTTCGTTTCGTTACAATCTGCATGAATGGACTTGACAGATTTGCCCTAATGAGGTAGAATGAAGAAGATGAATGAGTTTTGCCCACAGAGAATAATTTGGGCATTACTACTTGGCAGAAACCGCCATATATGATGTGGCAATCTTTAATTTCGAGGAGGAAAAAAATATGGCCTGTTTACTTGTACCGGCAACAGAAGCAGTTGTAACAACCATTGTAAGAAAGGTTATGGTTTCCAAAGAACAACAGACAGACACCCAAAGTACGGAGGCAACACTTGATCATGCAGAACACAGCGTTACGATTCCATTTACACGTAAGTTAAAATGGTTAAGTAATATGCTTTGGGGCGGGAGTGCCTTATTGGCATTCGAGCATATATGGCACGGCGAGATTACACCGTTCTTCCCATTCCTGACGGGAGTGGCTGAGGGAAATGCGGCAGGTGTACTCCAAGAGATGGCAACTACAGGTGTTTCTATGGCGGTTCTTGTAACCCTTGTCTGGACAGGTATGGTAGCCATCACAAATGCCATGGAAAAGAAAGAACAAAGTGCGGCGATTGCTGCAAAGCAAGATGTCTGATTCAGGAAACTACCAATCGGCACTTTTGTAGCTATTATGTTACTGTTATCTTTACCATGATAGGAGATTGATTTATGACACTACTTACCACCGCTTTTGCGGCGATTATCTGTACCGTTATTTGGTATAAGAATGCACCAAAAGACGAGATGAAGATTGGCATTTTGACCCTGATGTATTGGGGTGCAACGCTTATGTGGCTGATTGATGGCGTGTTTGAATACGCCGAGCTTGGTGCAGAGTACTTCACCCCCGCACCCCTTGACATGCTAAACGATTTTTATCTGGGACTTTCGGTTGTAGCTCTTGGACTGGTAATATGGCTCATTGTCCTACTCATAAAAGACCCGAAGGGTGCGGTAAGGGCTGTGTTATTTAAGAAAACAACATCCGATTCAAAAAACTAGCGAAAAAACGCTTTTACCACAGGCAATCCATACTGTGTAAAAGCGTTTTTTTGTGAAACTTCCGATGGCAAGATAACGCAGTCACGGGCAATTGTGTCATTTTTTCGTGACTTGCACAGGGACTATTTGCGGTTGATTTGAAAACGGCTGCCCGCTCTGAAAAAAAGAACCTTTGAAGCGAAATGGAGGGAAGACCCTCCTTGCAGGAAGCACACTTTTGCTGACTGCAAGGCGTACTTGGAGGGGCTTGCCCGAAATGTTTTAAGCGAGGGTTCTTTTTTTAGAGCGGGCAACCGTTTGGAGTTGACCGCAAATAGTAACTGCAACTCACCAAAATGACACAACTACCGTGACGGTCGGATTTGACAACAACAACTCCCAAAAACCATTTCACATCACAGTCCTAGCATTCTCAAAACAAAATACAGCGCTGCATTCTGTGCAATCGACGGCTCATTGGTCGACCAACTCTGTACCCCATCAATATAGCACTTCGCCGGCGGCTGTCCTTCCAATATGTTCTTAGTGTAATCGTCTATTACATCGCCTTTGGCATCGGTAAAGCTGGTATTCGGCCCTCCTACCAACATCCCCGGAACAGCGGGTCCTACTCGCTCCGAAAGGTTATGTGCCGGACTTTTTACTGCATTTTCCCCCATGCCGGTCAGATAAGATTGGGAAAGAGGATTTTTCCCAAACAGATACCGAATCTGCTCCCTTGCCGCTGCCTGATAGCCCGCCCGAGCTTCCAGATGGTTTCCAACCAAAAGCAAGAGGGCATCATTTACAATGGTCATATTGCTTGCATAGTCATAGGTAGCAAGCGAAATCCCGTAAGGTTCTTGTTCCTGCCTTGCACGAACTTGTTCGCAGTGATTTAGAATTGCATTTTTTATTTTAATTACCGTGTATTCATCCTGCCCATAGTCCGAACCATCTAAGAGGTAAGAAACATTTCCGAAATCTCCTACATTCGCCCAGTCAAAACCATGGAAAATCCAACCCCGTTTAATATAATCATGATAAAAGGGTTCGCCTGTCGATACATAAAGCTCACAGGCTGCCCAATAACGCTCGTCCGTATCACTGGGGTTTACACTCGCCCCATACTCACGTGTGCTAATCCCTTCCGGATTCTCAAACATGGGATATTCCTGATGTTCTTGTAACCAAGCCCACGCTTTCCTACTGGCATCAATCATCTCCTGTGCAAACACAGGGGAACCATCTCGATAGGTACGATACGCCATCGCCATGATTGCCGCAAAGTCTGCTGTAGCGGTAGAGGAAATCGGAGAAATAATCAGTTCACCTTCCTCTTCATCCGGGTAGCTCACATCTCCTTTTCCTGCTGTGGTCACTTTGTGATATACTCCCCCCGTTTCAGGATCCTGCATCTTAAGCAACCACTCGAGTTCCGTTCTTGTTTCTACAAGCACATCTCGGTCCGGTGCAAGTGCAAGACGTTCCGCAAGGAGCAAATCCGCCACAGTCTGTACTCCGGACACCACATAACGCCCATAATCCCTTGCATCATACCACCCTCCGGAAACATCTTTCTGAATATCTGTCCCATAAATGGTAGCAAGTGCCGTCTGCCCTGCCCCATGTTTCCACGGACCATAGTCTAATCCTATCCCGCTTTGCTGATAGCGAAACATGTCAAATACCTGTGAACGCACATTACGATAGGGTTCCTTTGAGATAGTAAAGGGCAGGGATCGCCCCTCATCATTTTGTATGTAAAAGGTTCCTTCTTTTCGAAATCTGGAAAAATCCGCAATCCGCACTTCCTCTCCCGCAGCCCCACTCATAGCCTGTAGCTTCGCCTTGCCTGCAAACTCCATCACATTATCGGATACTCGAAAGATCTCATACAGTTCACTGCCTGCGGTAACAATCGCTTTCTTCGTATCTTCCGGCGTATAGCCCAACTGATCCACGGAAATATTGGGCAACTGATAACCCCATGCACTCATAGCATCATCCGGTACCAAAGATAAGACTAAGTTATCCACGAAAACATCATGAACATCGGTTGCAGGATAGTTGGAGGCTGCCTTCCCGCAATTAATCGCAATCCTGGCGTGGGTATTGGAGGGATAATCCATCCGAAATTCCGCTGTATAGGTTCGCATCGTAGTATCAACGGTAATATCTTCCCTCCAGTAATACTGGGTATCCTCCACATTAAATCCGCCGGCAGGGTTTAATATACCAATCTCAATATCTCGTCTGGTAGTGCAAGAAGCATCAATAGAGAAACGATATGTTTTCCCTTTTTCCAAGGATACCGACGAATAGGACATCTGCACACCGTCCACTTGGGGTCCCGGCTTCTCTAAATGAATAATACCCATTCCATCTGTTACTTCTATGCTCCCTACGCCATTCCCCGGCTTATAGACTTCATACTGACCCTTTCCATGTGACACGATATTCCCTTGTTCAAAATCTCCGTTTTTTATTAAATTGACCACTTCCGGCGTTTCCGTGGTCGCAACAGAAGCCCCCGGTAGATTAGCACAGGAGGCAAGACCAAAAAGCAGGCAGATCATTATGCAAATGGAAAGAAATCGTTTCATGAATACGCTTACCTCATTTCCTTATTATTTCCCTTCTTGAGCAGTCGCCTGCGTCGCAGTTTTTTCTGCCTTTCTCTTACTTAGGTATTTCCCTGTGAAAATACCGGCTATGGCAAGTCCCACAAGCAAAACCACATGCCACGCATATCCAATAAAAGCCCACACAAAATTCATCAAGATCGTATACCTCCTTTTGATTTGTAAAACACTTTTTTCCTGATTTCATCGACAGGAAATTCTCTCATACCAAAATTCCCTATCCGAACTGCCCGGCACTTACAACACCTTGGACAAAAAATCTTTCAAGCGAGGGTGGCTCGGATTCCCGAAAAAGCCCTCCGGCTCCCGATCTTCTTCAATCTGACCCTCATCCATAAACAGCACACGGTTTGCCACCTCTTTTGCAAAGCCCATCTCGTGAGTGACCACCGCCATGGTCATACCCTCCTTTGCCAGACCCTGCATAAGCTCTAGTACCTCTCCTACCATCTCAGGATCTAAGGCGGAAGTCGGTTCATCAAAGAGCATCACATCGGGATTCATGGCAAGTGCCCGCACAATGGCAATTCTCTGTTTCTGCCCTCCGGATAGGCGACTGGGGTAGACATTTGCCTTATCCGTCAAGCCTACACGTTCTAACAGTGCTTCCGCTTTCTCCCTTGCCTGTTCCTTGGTCATAAGCTTTGATACCACAGGAGCCAACATAATATTATCCAGAATGGTATGATTGGGAAATAAATTAAAATGCTGAAATACCATACCAATCTTCTGCCGCATCTTATCAATGTCTACGGACTTGTCTGTAATGTCTGTTCCCTCAAATACAATCCGCCCGCTGCTTGGGCGTTCCAAGAGGTTTAATGTCCGAAGAAAGGTGGATTTCCCACTCCCCGAGGGTCCTACTATGGCAAGCACCTCCCCTTGGCAAATCGTTTTGGAAATGTCCTTTAACACTTGATGATCCCCAAAGGATTTACACAGCCCGTGCGTCTGAATCAGCACTTCCTTCTTAGCGTTCACTGGTTCGAAGCCTCCTCTCAAGCACTCCTACGGCATAGGAGAGGCACATGACAATCACAAGATAAATCGCCGCCACCGCAAGCAAGGGCAGGATCGCTTCATAGGTTGTACTGCGAATAATATCCCCCCCCCTTGTCAAATCCATCAATCCAATATAGCCGCTGACCGAGGTTTCCTTTAGGAGTACGATAAATTCATTTGCAAGAGCGGGCAGTACGTTTTTCACCGCTTGGGGCAAAATAATGTGCCGCATAACAGCGGAATAGGAAAGACCTAAACTGCGCCCTGCCTCAAACTGCCCCACGTCAATGGACATAATGCCCGAACGCATGATTTCCGATACATAGGCGGCAGAGTTTAAGCCAAATGCCAACACTGCCGTCAAAATCTTATTGTTCATAGAGGACATAATAATATAGTACAAAATCAACAGCTGTACCAGAACAGGCGTTCCTCGAATCACGGTTATGTAAATCTTGCAAATGGCATTTAGGAACTTGAATTTCCCTTCCCTGTCGTAACTTGCCCGAATGATGGCCACCAGAAATCCTAAAACAATTCCAAGCAACACCGCAAATGCCGCAATAATCAGGGTATTGCCCAAGCCTTTTAACAAAAACAAAAAACGATCCCCTTCGATAAAATTCTGGTGAAATTTCTGAATCCATTCGTTCATCTGTTATTTATTCCTTACGATAATGACCTGGCGAGAGGTTGCATAGGTCGTGGTAAAATCAATGTTCTCCAAGCGATCCTCTGTAACGGTGAGACCCGCCGCACCAATATCCGCCTTGCCTGACTGCACGGCGGTAATAATGGAATCAAATTCCATATCCTCCACCTGTAATTCCATGCCCAATTTGTCACAAACAGCCTGTACAATGTCCACGTCAATGCCTGTAATTGCACCGCTTCCGGCATCGGCATAATATTCATATGGGGGAAACTGGGCATTTGTCGCCATTTTAAGAATACCATTCTCCCTAGTAGCATCCGCCGGGGAGGTGTAAGGACTTTTTCCTTTGGTATCATCTCCAATGTAATTGGCAAAAATGCTGTCTAATGTGCCGTCACCCTTTAATTCATCTAAGGCTTCGTTAATCTTCGCCTTTAATTCGGCATTGTTTTTTGCAATGCAGATGGCATACTCTTCCTCTGCAAACTCCTCTGTTAAAATCTTCAAATCGCTGTTTTTCTCTACAAAGGCCTTTGCCGGTTGCTCATCAATAACCACGCAGTCTATCTTGCCCTGTTTTAAGGATTGTACCGCATCCGCACCCTTATTGTATTCCTCTACCTTGGTACCCGGATGATTCCCCTTAAAATCAGTTGCGAAAATATCACCTGTAGTTCCCAACTGCACACCTATGGTTGCTCTCTCCATATCATCTGTGGAAAGTACCGTATTTTCCTTAACTGCCCCGCAACCTGCTAGTGAAAGCAGCAATACGCCTGTGCAACAGAGTGCTAAGCCTTTTTTTAATCCTCTTATATTCATACTTCCTCCTATTCTCTCACTAAACCCTGGAGAGATATTCTCCCGTCCTGGTATCAATCTTAATCTTATTCCCTGTTTCTACAAACAATGGCACATAAACGGTAGCTCCTGTCTCTACAACAGCCGGCTTCATGGCTCCGGTGGCAGTATCCCCCTTAAATCCGGGTTCCGTATCCGTAATGTCCAGTTCCGCAAATAAAGGCGGTTCTATGGAAAACACGCTGCCGTTGTGGGAGCAAACCTTTACACTGTCATTTTCCTTGACAAACTTTAAGGCATCCCCCACCGAGTCTGCATTCAAGGCAATCTGCTCATAGCTTGCCGTATCCATAAAATGAAACAAATCCCCATCGGCATACAGGTATTGCATATCCGCACGATCAATTCTTGCCGGAGGAAATTTCTCCGTTGGACGGAACGTTCGCTCAACCACCCCACCATTTTTGATGTTCTTTAATTTTGTTCGCACAAAAGCTGCGCCCTTTCCCGGTTTTACATGTTGAAATTCAATGATCTGATAGATCCCGTTGTCTAATTCAATCGTGATCCCGTTTCGAAATTCACCTGCTGAAATCATTTTTTGTCTCCTTTTTTCGGTCTTTTCCTGTTATTCCCCACGGTTCGCAGGGGGTATGCCAATGTTGCGATTTAATGAAACTCGCCAAGACAGAACACACCACTTACCTTATTCTACAATAAAACGCCGATAAATTCAAGGGTTTTATTCAAAAAGATTTGTTTTGCGGCTTACAGTGTTACTACTCAGCTACAATAAAACAATCAATAAGGAAAACGTCCTTAAAGCCACTTACTGCTAAATCGTTAAAAAGCACATGAAAACAACGGAAGCCATGATAGAAAAAACATACGAAAACCGGTTACTACTCAGCTACAATAAAACAATCAATAAGGAAAACGTCCTTAAAGCCACTTACTGCTAAATCGTTAAAAAGCACATGAAAACAACGGAAGCCATGATAGAAAAAACATACGAAAACCGGTTACTACTCAGCTACAATAAAACAATCAATAAGGAAAACGTCCTTAAAGCCACTTACTGCTAAATCGTTAAAAAGCACATGAAAA
>BNZC01000033.1 GCA_026000755.1 Clostridia bacterium | reverse complement strand
TTCGTAAAAACGGTGTTCCGTAACGATCGTTTGGGTTTTGATGTCCACAACATATTTTGACGTAAATTTATCGCAAGGTTTGCCGTGTCCTTTGATTTCGTGGCAGACTTCTCTATTTCTGATTTTTTCCAGTATATCCGTTTTGTTCAGAGTACGCCCCTTATGACCTTTTTGTCCGCCCGAGAGCTTCGTGGTTTTTTCCCGTCCATTATAGGTGTTTTGTTGATTGGTTTTTTTATCTTTTGACGGCGGCGTGGAGGAATTGGAACTGTCATGGTCAAGCTGTTTCCTTAGTCTGTCAATTTCAGCTTCTAGTTTTGCTACTTTTTCCGTCAAAACAATATTTTCGGCTTTCAGACGGGCGATTTCGGCATCTTTTTCATAAATAATCTGAAGAAACCGATTTTCGGTTTCCGATTCTATTCTTTGCACTTTGTCAGATAATTCATCAATTTTCAGAAGAGCTTTTTCTAACTGCTGAAACATGTTTTTTTCGTAATTGCCGCCCATTTTCCACCGCCCTTTATAGTTATAATCATAACAGAAAAAGCGTGAAAAGTCAAGCAAAGAACGGCTTTTTTGCCTTGTTTTATGCGGTTTTCGTATGTTTTTTCTATCATGGCTTCCGTTGTTTTCATGTGCTTTTTAACGATTTAGCAGTAAGTGGCTTTAAGGACGTTTTCCTTATTGATTGTTTTATTGTAGCTGAGTAGTAACCGGTTTTCGTATGTTTTTTCTATCATGGCTTCCGTTGTTTTCATGTGCTTTTTAACGATTTAGCAGTAAGTGGCTTTAAGGACGTTTTCCTTATTGATTGTTTTATTGTAGCTGAGTAGTAACGAAAATATTGCTTAATATGTGAATTTATAAAAAAGACCTTGACACTGTTTTGTAAAACTGGTATCATTTTAATTGTTGTTGGATATTTGGAGAGGTGTCCGAGTGGTTTAAGGAGCTGGTCTTGAAAACCAGTGATTCCGAAAGGGACCGTGGGTTCGAATCCCACCTTCTCCGCTATGAAAGCCAATAACCGTAAGAGGTTTCTGGCTTTTTTTTCGTTTTTACTGTTGCCCTATTTTTTGTTTTTGTTGCCCAACAAAAAATTGTATGCGTTACGTTTTTGAATTTTTGTATAGCGACAAGAATCTTAATCGTGTATTGCCCAAGAATGCTCTTTAGACCGTTTAGATTCTTTACATGGAACATAAGCGATGGCGGCTTTATTTCCAGTTTCGCTGCCACCGCTTTGACATCTTCAAAAGGCGAGTGAAATCCTACTTTATTTCTTTTATATGCGCATTCATGTGTTTGATTTTGCTTTTTAATACAAAATACTGGATTGCCCACATAACGACAAATATAGCAACGAAAATACCAAAGTACAGCAGGAATCCGGCAAGAGAATGTTCCATCCAATGCGCAAAGTATGCGATTGGTAGCATTGCCAACGAAGCAACAAGAAAATATATCCCTGTCTGTTTCACAAGGCTCCATTTTTCCATTTCCCATATCACCGATGCTGCCGCAAAAGCGGCTCCTAAGATGCCGCATAATGCCGCTTGAAATATGACTGCCGCAAGTTCGTTCCCAAACTCATCGGCAAGAGCAGGGGCACAGGGAGAATACTCTCCCGTAGCCAAAACAACAGATATACAGATAGTAATGACATACCCGATACAAACACCAAGAGGAAATCCCAATGCACCGCAACCTATGGTTTTCTTTAACATAACAAACACCTCACATTCCCAACATTGTTTTGATTTTTGCAACATACAGTTGCAGCCTTGAATTAGAGAGCATTTGGGCTAATTCGTTTACTTCTTCAGAGAGTTCCTTTGCAATGACGATGACGGTTGTTTCTTCGCATTGTCCGTCTATCTTTATCTCAACTTTCACATTTCCACCTCCTTACGCATTTCATTATACTACACAAAAAAATCAAAACCATAGTTTTTCGATGGATGGTCGTTTTGGGCATATAAGCGGTATCCGTTACCTCTTATTCAAATAACCGTTGCGGCGTTTCAATCCAATGCCACGGCGCAATCACTTCCAAATCTATTATTTTTCGTCAAATGCGGCTAATGCGATTGGCAAGGCACTAATAACCACATTTCCTGCCGTTGGCAGACCAACCAATATACTGCTGCTGATTTCCTCTCGTGTTGCCCCATTTTCCTTTGCCATTTTGACATGAAAAGGCAAGCCGCTTTCAAGGCGCATAACTGCCATTACTGCAAGGTAAGCAAGTGCTTCTGTTTTCTTGTCGAGAACACTGGCTTTATCCAATTTTTGCACGGCTTCCATCCATGCCGCTTGATGTTGTGGGGCTTCTTTTGCAAAATTTTCAAATGCGTTGCTGACTTTCATAATCTCATATCCGTCCTTTCAAAGTGTTTTGTAAAATAAGCGTAAGTGTTCCTTTGTTTGAACAGGCAAAAATTTGTCTGGAATACCGTCAATCGCACCTTGAATCCCATAGAGCATATGCAAACACGCATCGGGGTCAACTTGCATACGAATACGAATAAAGGCTTCTTCTGCACCCATGTGCCGCAGTTGTTCCGGTGTTTCAATATTTATTTTTTGAAGGTTGTCCTCCAAAACCTTGCCGACATTCGGCAAATCAGATAATGCGCTCATCACAATCCCTCCCTACGAGAAACAATCTGCCCATGCGGGAAGTTTTTTCATCATAGTTTCCGCAACTTCAAGTGCGGCTGTTCGGTCAAAACCCTGTGTACGAACAATAAAGTCCGTTAGCCCTAAACGCTTTTCTTCAAACGATTGCATAGAGCCGTCTTGCCGCATACAATGTACGCAATAGTCTTTGTTGGTATCTCCCATTGCAAACTCAGACGGAGTGTTCATAGGCATACCACAGGCGATACATTTTTTCATAATCAATTCCTCCGATGCTATTTTTTGAGAAGGTCTATATAACTGTTTACTAATTCATCTTTATATCGTTCTATCACAGATTCTCCATTGGGCGAGAAAAATTCGCTGTTTTGCAAATAGTAATGCACCAAGCCCAACCAAGTATTATAAGCCATATGAACGGACAGCTTTTTAAGTTTCCCATCCTCAATACTGCGCTGTAAAGCTATGGAAAAATGATGTGAAGCGATAGAATTTAAGGAAACAAGCAGGCTTCTTGTGTCTAAGGGCAAACTGGATATTTCACGGATTAGGTTTTTATAGAACGCTTCATTTTCACCAATAATTTCAATGTGCGCCCGAAGGAGAACTTCCATGTCACTATTGGAAGCGGAAAGCCCGTGTAACTTTTCCCCGATGTTATCGGCAAACCGTTCCAAAGCGTGAAACAATAAGTTTTCTCTTGTCGGAAAGTGAACAAAGATAGTACCGTGTGCTACGCCTGCTTCTTGTGCGATAATATTAGTCGGAGTGGAAAATCCTTGTGCCAGATATACCAACATGGCAGTTTCGATAATATGTTCACGAGTGGCTACTTTTTGAAGTTGGCGTTTGCCTTGTATAATTTCCATATTATAACATCTCCTGCACAATGTGACTTATAACTCAATGAGTATATACTCATTGTATATTACATTTTTGCTCTTGTCAAGAAAAAATCGTAGGAAAGCGACTCCTTGAATTGGATTCTCATATAATCCGAAAGAACAGATCGAATTCGGTGTATTCTCCTTGCCTTCTATTTTCGCTGAAAAGTGTTCCCGTTCCGTCAAACCGCCCGCCTTGTGGCGCATCGGTTTTGCTTGTCGGGAAGTTTCCCGAACCCTCTATTTTGGGAGAATCCCAAACCCTCATGAAAAACGAAAGGAACGGTGGCGATATGGAAAACGAAAACGGCCTGTCTGCCGATAGGCAAGACAACACGATTGAATGCGCTGAAACAACGGACGGGCGCAAGCGCACGATACAAGTCAAGTTTCGCATCACGGAACAGGAAAGGGACTTGATACTTGAAAAAATGCGCCTACTGCATACGGACAACATGGCGGCGTATCTTAGAAAAATGGCAATCGACGACTATATCCAAAACCCGGCAAAAACAGACGATAAAATAATTGTGAGAAATTTCACATGAAAAGCGATTGACAAAAGATAACGAATATGTTATCATAATCAAGCAAGGAGGAATATCATGTACGAGGTTGAATTTTATCGGGATAAAAACGGGAACTCTGAAATAGTTGAATATCTTGACGAACTGAAAGAAAAAGGCGAAACAAGTAAAAATGAACGCATCAACCGCGACAAAATACTTGCATATATGATAGCGTTGAAACAATATGGAACGCACATAGGACAGCCAATCGTAAAGCATATCGACGGAAGTATATGGGAGCTTCGCCCGCTTGCCAACCGCATATTTTTCTTTTACTGGAAAGATAATAAATTTGTTCTGTTACATCATTTTATTAAAAAGTCGAAGAAAACGCCCATGCGGGAAATTGAACAGGCGCGGCTGAAAATGAAAGATTTCATAGAAAGGCATGGTGAATGACATGGTGAATGGTAAAGCAATCAATACGATTACCGATTATATAAACGACGAAACAAGAGTAAGCCCGGCAGAGCGTGAGCGTATCCATTTTGAAGTATCTTTAATCGGCAAGATGATTGAAGCGCGGGAAGAAAAGGGATTGTCGCAACGGGAGCTTGCGGAAATCTCCGGTGTAAAACAGCCCGCAATCGCCCGACTTGAAAGCCTGAAAGCTACACCGCAGATTGACACTCTTTTCAAAGTGTTGCACCCATTGGGTTACACCCTTGAAATCGTCCCGTTGCAACAACACAAATAAGAACACGCAAGTTATGCGGAGTTATGGGACGAAAATAGGGGTTCTCAATTCTTGAAAACCAGTGATTCCGAAAGGGACCGTGGGTTCGAATCCCACCTTCTCCGGTATACTGTGGCAAATCCGAACCCTTTGCCGTTGGCGAGGGGTTCGGATTTGTGTTGTGGTTGTAGGTGCGGTGGTTTTGTCACCGCAATTGAGCTGTCCCCATTTTTTTTGGCAACTTTCATAGCCATTGTTTGAAAAACATCACAGTAAAAGCAAAAAACCGCTCTCCCCAACTTTGGGTAGAGCGATTTTTCGTGTGAAGAAATTGATATTTGGTTAGCCAACGTGGGAAATTATTTCTCTGTTGCTTTAAGCAACTCAAAATTGAGCGTGTTGGATAAATGGCGTGGTTGCGGGATTTTTTAGGTGCGTCCAACTTTGGACTCAACGAACCCAAAGTTGGGCACGTTGCATTCCTCATTTTAGACTGCGTGACACAGAATCCAAAAATGGATTGAGTAGAAACACCGCATTTTCGGGACTCTTGAGGTCTCTCCAACTTTGGGAGCAAATCTACTTTAAGATAAATTTTCTTGTATTTTCTAAAAAATCATATTATAATAGATTTGTAATTTAATTTAGCCTATAGTGCATAGATGAGCACATAAAAAAATTAAGTTTAAGTAATCTGAGGATGTGGAGAACTTACTTATGAACAAAAAAATAAATTCAATATCAGTTACGGCAACTGCAGTTATTGTTTTTGTAACATGGAAAATAATTGATGATATAGATTTATCAATAATCCAAAACAAAAGTCTTCAATTTATTGTCAAGATATTTATAGAAGCGGTTTTTGCAACAGGTTTCTTTAATTTAGTGATTGAAGGTGTAACATATCTTTCTAATAAAGTTAACTGGCTGAAAAAGATTGTTCTTGGTTCATCATATATTGATGGTGTTTGGGTTGGTTTTTATCGCCGTTCGCGTAAAGAAGGAGATCCGCTGGAACCTATAATATTCTATGAACGAGTTGAACAAACCGTTAATTTGGTTTCATTTACTGGACGTGCCTGTTATTTAAAAGATTGGTCTTTTCGAAGTAGATATACTGGTGAGAGTGTTACATTTTATAACGAAAATTCTACTATTGTATATATTTTTAACGCAAATATACCTGATGCTATGCAAGTAACAGCTTTTGGAAACTTTACAGTTGACCGTTTTACCAAAGATTCTGCACCATATAGGATGGAAGGGTATTGTCTCAATATTGGCGAAAGTTGTTGGCAAAAATATGTTAAAGTGAAATTGTCAGATGATTACCAAAAAAAAGAACGCCAAGATATATTCAGAAAAGCCATTGAAATTTATGAGAAAGAAACGGGTGATACAGTTGAATTGCCCTCAATTTTTGAATCGTAGATTTAACAGTTGAGACCTACACCAAAGTATCTCTAAAAACTTGTTGACTCGGAAAGTATAACAAGAGTGAGATTGATTTATTCATAGTTGCACTCCTGCGGTTACGGTGCTGTTCGCAAAACTCAAATTTACTTCTCCGACAGTAGATTCTACCGCGACAGCGGTAGTTACAGCAGTCGCGCCGACAGGCGTGGCTTAACAACCGCTCGTCAGAGTGGTTGAGTGGGGATTGGGACGGCAGCACCAACGAGCGGTTAGGAAGTCCTAATCTACTGCTTGCCAAATCAATTTAACGACATTTTATGCACGGAAGTATGTCTGTGTTTTTTGCTTGTGCGGAGTTTGACTTTTTGTGATGTTACAGACATGGTAAACAATGGTAAGTTGGCCCAAAACCACCTTTCCTGCTTATTGGGACTACCGTCCCAACCCCTGCTCAATCGCTCTCACGAGCGATTGTTAAGACACACCTGTCGGCGAGTCTGCTGTGCCAGCCGCGAAGCGGCAGACTTTACTGTCGGAGAGAAAAATTATGTTGTTTCCCGACAGCCGTGCCAAGCTTGACAGTGCGAAACAGCGGCGGGATTTTTCCAGCGCTGTTTCGTTTTGTCAGACCGATTTCGGATTTACCGACATCACGAATCTGACTTTGCTATGTGTCTGCTGTTTTCCTTCCACTCTGCGAATTCTCGCTTGCCCTCTTCGCTTGCGAAGTAAGAGCAAATTGTGGGGAGCAGGCACCTTAGAAGCATCGCAAGAGCGGCGTCGGACACTTCGACGTTTCCCGCTTCTCGCTTGGGTGAAGTGGCGGTAGGTGGGGCATACTTTCTTGCGGCATTTCTTGTTCTAAAATTCGCAGAGCGTGCCGCTATCAAAAGTGCCAGTTTGGAGATGTTTTAGGAGGTTTCAAGTTTTCACAATAATTAGCCTCTTAGATGGATTTCTCATTATTGACACAAATATTTTTTTGACATATAATTGTATTACAAACAACTACGAAAGGCGGTTTATACAATGGCTAAAAATTCCCTAATACAAGTCCGTGTGGAAGATTCCCTAAAACAAGCAGCAGATTCTCTCTTTTCCGACCTCGGTATGGATACGCCTACAGCAATGCGGATTTTTCTTCGACAGTCCATATTGAGAAACGGTTTACCATTTGAGGTGCAAAACTTTTCTCCAAATGCCGAAACAATAGAAGCAATCCAAGATGTTAAGCTTAATCGCAACATGAGTCGCACATTTGACAGCATTGAAGAACTGATGGAGGACTTGAATGCTTAAAGTACGCTATAAATCAAAAAGTGCAAGGAGTTTTTGTGGTTTTTCAACAAAAACAACAAGCACTTTTTGTTGAAATCACATAAGTTCCCTCACACATTCCCAACATAAACATAGTTCAACTGCTGTTTTGCAATCCTCACAAGTCGAAACAGCGTATCTTTCGGCGTTGCGGGTTTATCGTAGTTGTATCGTGGAAAATATCGTGACAAATGTAAAGGAATATCCGCAGAAATTCCCGCAAGCCACTTAGACATTGCGGCTATCTCATAATCATTATCATTTTCGCCGGGGATAATCAGCGTTGTTATTTCAACATGCGCCGTCTTGCTCACAATTTCTACTGTACGCTTAGCCGTTTCAAAATCGCCAAACTGACGTTTATAGAAATCTTCACTCCAAGCTTTCATATCAATGTTCCACGCATCTACAAGATTTGCAAGTTTTTCAAGTGGAGCAGAGTTGATTTGTCCGTTGGAAACAAGCACAACGTTCAGATCTGCTTGTTTCAAAAGCTTGGCACAATCAACAACATATTCAAAGCTGATAGTCGGTTCGTTGTACGTGAACGCTACGCCGATATTGTCTTGCGTGTTTATGGCAATTTCCGTGAGTTTTTCGGGTGAAAGGTACTCATAGTTAGCTTTGTTTTGTGAAATTTCAAAGTTTTGACAAAAGCCGCATTTCATATTGCAACCGTAACTTCCGACCGATAGAATTTTGCTACCGGGAAAGAAATGGTACAGCGGTTTTTTCTCGATTGGGTCAAGGGCAAGGCTTGTGATTTTGCCGTAATTATCACTAACAATCTCACCGTCGACATTCTTTCTAACGCCGCAAAACCCATAAGCATTTTCGGAAATGTCACAGTAATGGGGACATAGTTTACATTTCATTTGTGTCGTACCACCTCAAAGCGTTCAAGCGAATAATTTTCGTTTGGTGCAATACCACCTTTTTGCATAGCAATAGACAGTTGTTCGTCAATCGTGTCCACACCGTCAAGGTTTGGCAACAGTAAGCCTCGTTTGTATTCGCTTGTCACGATAACGCCGTATTTGTTTACGTCAAGTTGTGATGTGTTGTCTATTGGTTCGGGAGCGTTTAGCACGTCCACACTATAAGTTAAATCGTCAAGTTCATCGGGTGAAATCGGGTCAAATCGCGAGTCTTTGGAACACGCAGAGACACCGTTTTGAATAATTTCGGCGGCGATATTCTCACACGTTGGTGCTATTGTTCCGATACAACCACGCAAATTTCCGGTCTTTTTGATTGAGACAAACACACCCGCTTGATTGTTCAGAAGTTCTGCGGGTAAATCGGTCGAGAGTGTTATCGTCTTGCCCGTTTTAACATAGTTTTCGACATTGGTGCGAGCGAGTTTGACATAGGAATCTTCGCTGTCACGCACTGCTTGAAGTTTACTGTTTTTGTCCGTTATGATCAGTGGTAATAGACTGTCAGTTTCACCGTCAGCGGTAAAACTTGCCGTTAAATATCCTACACCGAACGGTGCTTCGTAGTGCAGAACGCTCGAGTGAACGTTTAATCCGTCAAAGGCACCGCACAGTATCATAATCGAACGCAAGCCACATTCGGCGGCGTTCTCGGCGACAATTGGATCAATGTTAAAAATGCGGCGAACATCGGATTGTTCGATACTTTCACGTACATATTTGTCGTGTTCCACACCGTACTCGCTAAATCCATAGGAACCGCCGAGTTTGTGTGACATATCTCCGCTGGCAATGATTATCGCTTTTCGTCCAAGTGCATCTATCGCTTGCCTTATGCACATTCCAAACCGGTAATGCTCAATGAATGAAAATCCGGACAATCCAATCCGCACGATATTGTCACATTTGATAAAGTTCAGCGGAACCATAACGCCGTGGTCGAGAGATTTGTCTTTCTCACCCAAGAATCCCGCTCGTATGCCGCCGGCTTCGGCAAATTCCGCTATTTTTGCGGTAAGTTCGCTGTCGTATGCGACATGAAACTTCACTTGTGGGCAGCCAAACGGTGCAAAGTTGCCGCTCGCCGATTTGTTCGGTGAAATATGAAAATAGTCCGTGTACATCACGCTGTGCGGTGAGATAATTACCATAACATCAGGATGATACTCTGCAATTTCCGCGCCGATTTGTTCATACGCAGCACGGGTTTGCGGTATTTCAGTTCCGGTTCCTACACCTTGCACAAGTAACGGAGGGTGTGGAATGAGATAGCCTTTTAACATAGGGTTCCCTATTTCAAGGACACCGGCACAATAAGAAAGTTGATGATACTGCAAACTGCATGTATCTCTTAGTTTATCAGCTATTTCGTCAAAAACAAAATAATGCTCCCCATTATCCCAATCTTCTCCGCTATCCTGTCGGCATTGTTCTAAATTTTTTCTTGTCTTAAAGCTTACATCTCCGATTAAGAGGATACCATCTTTTTCAAGGAGTTCCAATAGAGATGAAATGAAACTGATTTTTCCTTCGTCTGTGAGATGGTGAATCGCATAGGTGCTGATAATAAAGTTGAATTTTTTATCGTTTAGGCTTTGTGGAATACCAAGTGAAAAATCGTGCTGAATCAAATTCGCCTGCGGCATTTTGGTTTTTGCGATAGAAACCATTTCAGCAGAAAAATCAGAAATAGAGAAGTCTGCCACGAAATCAAAGGACACGGCAAACCTTGCGATAAATTTACGTCAAAATATGTTGTGGACATCAAAACCCAAACGATCGTTACGGAACACCGTTTTTACGAA
>BNZC01000032.1 GCA_026000755.1 Clostridia bacterium | reverse complement strand
CTCTTGCTTGCTGTAAATATGGAAAAAAACCGTTTGGATAAGGGGATTTTGGATGAAAAGGCGGGGAATTTTGCCCGTATTGCCTTGGCATATGCCATTGCTTGCCAAGGGATTATCGTAAGCTGTTTGTTTGCACCCTATCTTCAACCGGTGGCGGCGGCATCGGCTTTGATGACTCTGGTATCCACCTCTTTTATTGGTTTGATGATAGGCATTTATTGTTCGATTTTATTGGTGATGACAGGGGAGGGGAGTATCTATCTCCTGTCCTGTTATTGTGTTCTGTGCATTTGTGCCTGCGTGATTGTGGAGCATTTGCAAAAAGGCAAGAAATTGCTTTGGGGCTGTTTTATGATGCTTTTAGGGAGTTTTTCGTTAATTACGGTCTTTTCTTATTTGGATAGTGAAGCGGGCTTTCAGGCGAAGTCAAGCTATCCTTTCTTAAAACGGGCTTTGGCAAAATTGCCGACGGAATATGACGGTATAGGGCTTCTTGTAGTGGCTCTTTTTGGGGGTCTGATTGTCAGCGGATTGGTGGTTTTCTTGGCTCGGGTATTTAGTGACAAGGTAGGGAAGCGAAGAGATCAGATCTTAAACCGTATCATGAAAGGGACCTATGAGTTAGCTCTTGAAATGAAAACGTTCTCTCCGACGGATTACGAACACGCAAAACGAGTTGCCAGAAATGCAGGGGCGTGTGCAGCCTGTATTGGTGCAGATGCCAAGCTTGCGGCGGCGGCAGGTTTTTATTATCGCTTGGGGCAGATGGAGGGAGAACCTCATGTGGAAAATGGCATAAAGTCAGCTGTGGGTCATGGGTTTTTGCCGGAACTTGTGCAGATCATAGGGGAGTACAATGCAGAGAAATACCTACCCTCTACGGTGGAATCCGCCTTGGTTCATATGGTGGATCGAATTCTGACCAAGTTTGAATTATTGGATCACACCCAGCTTTCCAGTGAATGGAATAAGGATATGCTGATTTACCAGACCTTAAATGAATATTCCACCCAAGGCATTTATGATAAATCCGGACTTAGTATGAATCTGTTTTTGAAGGTTCGGGACTTTTTAGTAAAGGAAGCGGATTTGTTTTGACGATTTTAGAAAGACTTAAGTAAGAAGAGGCTGTTTTGAAGATAAGGAAATTTTTGGTAAAGGAGGCGGATTTGTTTTGACGATTTTGGTTGAAGAGGAGTATGAGGGAGAATATTCCTTTCCATTAGAGCAACTTGCCGGGCAAGTCATAGAGGCGGCAGCCGACACTTTTGCTGTTCCTTATGAATTTGAGTTAAGCATTCTTTTGGTGGGTGAAGAGGAAATAAGGCAGATGAACAAAGAGCAGCGGGGAATTGACAGGGTGACAGATGTCCTATCATTTCCCATGATTGACTTCAGGAAAGCAGGAGATTTTTCTGATATAGAAAAGACCCAAGGAAATTTTGATCCGGATAGCGGAGAAGCTCTCCTTGGTGATATGGTATTGTGTGTTCCGAAAATGAAAGCACAAGCGAAAGAATATGGACACAGTGAAAAACGAGAATTTGCATTTTTGGTTTTGCATAGTCTGCTTCATCTGTTGGGCTATGACCATGAAAGTGTAGAGGAAGCCGAGCATATGGAACGGATACAGGAAAATATATTGAGTGCTATAGGAATTGGGAGATAAAGACTATAGAATATATAGGCTTGATAGCCTATAAGGCTTCATGGATATATGCTTATCGAAACGCAGTTTCGGTAATTGAAAAACTATTTTCGTAAACTATTTAATCTTAGAAAGCAGAGGATGAGCGTATGAAAAAGAGAGTATTTTGGATACTATTGTGTATCCTAGCGACAATGGTGTTGTTGCCGGGGTGTGGAAAGAAGAAAGCCCCGGAGCCGGAACCGGTAGCAGAGACAACACCGGAGCCGGAACCGGAGCCGGAATTGCCCAAGGATCCGGTAGGCAAGGCAAGGAGTTATACCACGGGTCAGTGGATTGATGAGGCGGTGGCAAAGCAAAGACCCTATGCGGTTATGATTGGCAATACGGTAGATGCCCTGCCCCAATACGGCATTTCAAAGGCGGACATCATTTATGAAGTTCCCGTGGAGGGTGGCTTAACACGCCTTATGGCGATTTTTCAAGATACAAGCGGTTTGGATAAAATCGGTTCTAATCGAAGCTGTCGTCATTATTTTATATTTTTTGCCTTGGAATTTGATGCTATTTATGCCCATTTCGGTCAGTCTGCCTATGCTGTTCCGATTCTGGCGAGAGAAGATGTGGACAACATCAGCGGCATGGATTCCTCGGTGCAGTCCTCCTTTTATCGGGACAAGAACCGTAAATCCCCTCACAATGCATTTACCAGCGATGAGGGCTTAAAGGCCGCAACGGCGAAGAAGGGCTATCGCACCACCTATAACGACAGCTACAAAGGGCATTATCTGTTTGCACCGGAAGAAAATGAAGTAAATCTGTCAAGTGGAGCGGATGCTTTGCTTGTAAAGCCCGGGTATTTAGTGGATAAGCCTTGGTTTGTGTATCATCCGGAAGATGGTTTGTATTATCGTTATGAATACAAAAAAGAGCAGGTAGATGCAGGGGCGGACAATGCCAAGCTTGCGGTAAAGAATATCTTGGTGCAGTATTGCACTTGGAGAAATGCGGATAAAAACGGCTATCTGGATATTGATACAGTAGGTGAGGGTAGCGGAAAATATATCACAAACGGAAAAGTGATTGATGTGACTTGGAAGAAAGCCAGTGAAAAAGAACCCGCTCGTTATTATAATGAAGCAGGGCTGGAAATCACCTTAAATCAGGGAAAAACTTGGGTTTGCATTCAGCAGGATAACCTAAAAGATAAATTTGCAGTGTATCAGAGTGAAGAAGAGCGAAACGCAGCAGTAGATTAAAACTTGGAGATAGTTTATGGCATCAAATAGGAAAACGGAATCCGCATTTTTAGTACAAGGCTCTATTTTAGCAATCGCATCTATGATTAGCCGTATCATCGGTTTGATTTATCGGATTCCGCTAACCGCAATTTTTGGGGATCATGGAAGCGATTATTATGGGGCGGCAATGGAAGTCTACAGTATTTTGCTGTTGATTTCTTCCTACAGCCTGCCCCTTGCTGTTTCAAAATTGGTATCCACTCGTATGGCAATGCGGGAGCGAAAGAACGCCTTTCGGATTTTTAAGGGGGCGTTGCTCTTTGCCATTGTAACGGGAACCTTGGCAGGACTTATCGTGTATTTCGGGGCAAGGGAGATTACGGTTTACCTAAAGACACCTCTTAGCGTATTTGCCTTGCAAGTCCTTGCACCTACCTTGCTTATTGTGGCGATATTAGGCGTAATCCGCGGCTTTTTCCAAGGTATGGGAACTATGATGCCAAGTGCGATTTCCCAGTTACTGGAGCAGATTATAAATGCCGTAGTCAGCATCTGGATGGCAGTTATGCTGTTTGGCTATGGTAAACGGATAGGGGCAGTTCTTGGAAATCCGGATTCCTATGCACAGGCATACGGTGCGGCAGGCGGTACCATAGGAACGGGAGCAGGAGCAATGATTGCTCTGCTTTTCATGCTCGTGGTGTTTTTGATTTACCGTCCCGGTTTTAAGAAACGAATTAGGCAGGAGCAAAATTTTCATGGAGAAAATACCCATACGGAAAGCTACGCCACGGTCTTTAAGGTTTTACTATTTACGATTGTGCCGGTTTTGCTTAGTACCACCGTATACAATATCAGTAATATTATTGACATGGGTGTTTTTAAGCATTTGGCGGCACGTCAGGGCTATGAAGAGGTGACGTACAGTGGTATGTGGGGGATTTTTTCCATGAAATACCGCACCTTGGTTAATGTACCCATTGCCATTGCCTCCGCCTTAGCGGCCTCCAGCGTACCCAGTATTGCCACGGCATTTGCGGAGTCAGATATGCGTATGGTAAGGCGTAAAATTCATGTAGCTATGCGCTATATCATGATTGTTTCCTTGCCATGTGCCGTGGGAATCGGCGTATTGGCATCACCTATTTTACAGCTTTTATTTCATGACGGGCGCATTCTTCCTGCACGTCTGATTCAGGCAGGAGCCATCTCTATTGTGTTTTATTCCATTTCCACCCTGTCAAATGCAGTCTTACAGGGGCTAAACCGCATGAAAGTTCCCGTGACCCATGCCGTGTTTTCCTTGATTGCTCATGTCGTGCTGTTGGTGGGCTTAATGCTTGTGGCGGATCTGAATATCTATGCCGTGGTTTTGGCAAATACGTTCTTCTCTCTGTTGATGTGTTTCTTAAATGGGCGTTCCATCAAAAAATATGCCCGCTATCGTCAAGAGATTCCGAGAACTTTTGTGATACCCGCCATATCTTCTCTCTTCATGGGGGGGGGTGTATATGGAGTCTATCACCTCTTGATGAAGCTGACGCAAATGGGAGGAATATCGGAACGATTGTTGTCGGCACTTGCCACAGGGCTTTCCATTGTACTTGGAATGGTGATATATTTCTTCTTTATGATACTCTTGCGGGGTCTTAGTGAATCGGATTTAAGGAGTTTCCCGTTGGGGGGGTACTAATTCGGGGAGCGAAGAAGATACATATTATGAGGTAAAACATTCTGCTCATGTATTGTACATATTGGTTTGCGTTACGGACAATTATAATTTTTCCAAAAATAATAAATAGCAGGCATAAAAAAATTAAAAATGCGGATACTAGTACAAAATAAACGTGGAAAGGCTGTTGCTGTGTTTTACCGGACAGTAGCACAGGGTTTATGCCATGAGAAAAAACAGTAGTATCCGTCTATTTTTGATTGTATGTGTCGCACTTTTTCTTGGAATCGTGCTGTTGGTCTATTCTTTGAACACACAGCGGCAGCATTTGCAAAGTCAGCAGTTTGCGGCGGAAAAAGCACAGAAGCTTGCGGCAGAAAAAGCGCAGCAACTTGCAGAAGGAGAAAGTGCAGAAAGTGCAACAATCCTTTCGCCCTATCAGTATATTTTACGGGAAGAAGATGGCTATGTGATGGTTTACGCATCCGATGGGGAAACGCTGTTTGAAGCGACAGGCATCTGGTTTCCTTCCTTGACAAAAGAATTGCAAGAAGAAATTGAAGTCGGAAAGCCGATTTACAGTGAAGAGGAATTGTATAGTTTTTTGGAGAATTATTCCAGTTGAGAGGGAGTATGGGAACCTATATTGCACATCGAAGTCACGTAGGTGAGAACGAAAGAGAACAACTATTAGCAGATCATTTGACAAATGTTGCAGACATGGCGAAAAGATTTGCGACATCCTTTGCTGCCGATTTGGCCTATGAATGCGGTCTGGTGCATGACGTGGGAAAGTATTCCGATGAATTCCAAAAGCGGATACACGGGGCTTCCTTTCGGACGGATCATGCGACAGCAGGTGGGCAGTTGTTGCTTGAAACCTATAGAGATACACCCTGTGCAAAACTCGCAAAGCTGATGGCTTACTGTGTGATGGGTCATCATGGCGGTTTGCCGAATGGCGGGACTACGCAAGATGATAGTGACAGCGGCACGTTGTCCGGACGTTTACAAAAAAAGATACCGTCCTATGCTGCATATCAAATGGAGTTGCAGATGGAACCACGCTTAAAACCGCTTGACTTTACACCAAAGAACGGTTTTGGTGTGGCATTTCTTACGAGAATGGTTTATTCTGCCTTAGTAGATGCGGATTGGTTGGATACGGAAGCCTTTTGCAATGATGGCGGTGCAGTGCGTGGTGGGTTTTCCTCTATTGCGGAATTACAGAAACGTTTGTCGCTTGAAACGGAGCGTTTTCTTCATGCGGTGGCAGACCATAATGAGTTAAACATGCGGCGTAATGATCTGTTACGGAATTGTATGGAGAAAGCTTCGCACTCTAGTGGCGTATTTACCTTGACGGCACCTACAGGCAGTGGGAAAACCATAGCGAGCTTAGCTTTTGCACTAAACCATGCAGTGGCACAGGGTAAAAAACGTGTGATTTATATCGTGCCATACAACACAATTATTGAACAGAATGCAGCTGTGTTTGAAAAAGTGTTAGGGCAAGAGAATGTCTTGCGGCATTACAGCGATGTGGATTATGACGATGATGAAAATGAGATTGCAAGGAATAAGCATCATTCTGTGGAGAATTGGGATTACCCGCTTATTGTGACAAGCAGTGTGCAATTCTTTGAAAGCTTGTTTGCCAATAAGTCTTCTAGGTGTCGAAAGCTACATAATATTGCAGAGAGCGTATTGATTTTTGATGAGGCACAAATGATTCCGCAACCCTATCTGACACCTTGTGTAAAAGCAATTCGAGAGTTAGTGGAACATTATGCTTGTACTGCCGTATTGGCGACGGCGACACAATCTGCTTTAGATCGACATTTTAATGGTATGAAAATAAAAGAAATTGCTGAAAATCCAAAAGAACTGTATACTGCCCTAAAACGGGCAAAGATTCAAATCTTGCAGGAATCTTTGACGGAAGAGGCACTGGCAAAACGCTTAGCGGAAAACAAGCAGGTTCTTTGTATCGTCAATACACGTAAAAAGGCGCAGTCGCTCTATCAGGTACTGCTTGATCGTGACATTGTATGCGAAGAGGGAATGTATCATCTCTCCACAACCATGTATCCGGCACATCGTAAACGTGTGTTGGAGGAAATCCGCAGTCGATTAAAAGATGATTTGCAATGCTGTGTCATCAGCACCAGTTTGGTGGAGGCAGGTGTGGATTTGGATTTTGAAACCGTTTATCGTGAACGAGCAGGACTGGATTCTGTCGTTCAGGCAGCGGGGCGATGTAACCGAGAGAACAAACGGAATATCGAGGATTCCATTGTGTATGTATTTACCATGACGGAGGGTACTCTTCCCCAAAATATACAGCCAAACATTGATGCAATGAGGCAAGTGGAAAGAAAATATACCGATGTTGCGGAACCGGAGGCAATCAAAGCTTACTTTGAACGACTCTATTATAACAAAGGGGAAGAGGCGTTGGATGCAAAAGACATTGTAAAAGCATTTGATGATGGACTTAAAAACAAGCTCTCGTTTCCTTTCAAAGAAGTTGCAAAGCAATTTCGACTGATTGATGATAAAATGACCAAAATGGTTTATATCTTAAAAGAAGTGCCGAATTTGGAAGAGCAGGTTCGTGAAGTTGTCAGATGTGGAGATAAACGAGAGAGAAGTTTGTTTCGCACCTTAGGAGCATATGGTGTATCACTTTATAAGGACACGGATTATAAGGCTTTGGAAGAATTGGGTGCGATAGAAGTTTTGGATGAGCAAATCGCATTGTTAAGCAGAGAATATTACGATGAATGCTATGGAGTGACTTTGTCGCCGGAGGGTGGGCAGGGAATTTTTGTATAAGAAAGTAAAAAGTAAAATGAATCCGATGTTTTCATTTTATCAGTATTCTAACAAAACGGCATTGTACCTTTTCGAAATCTCTGTTATACTGAAAGGGGGAATGAGGTCAGGAGGGCTGCTCAATGAAGAAGATACCCTATGGGGAAAGTAATTTTGAAAGTATTATCAGGGAAGATTACTTGTATATCGATAAGACAAAATATTTAGGCGACTTGGAATACAATAAGAAGCTCATTTACCTGCGTCCACGGCGTTTTGGTAAGACCTTGTTCACCAGTATGTTGGATTATTATTATGGGCTAGACCATGCAGACAAATTTGATGACTTGTTTCGAGCGTTGTATGTGTATGACAATCCGACACCGTATAAGAATAGCTATTATATCCTGAAGTTTAATTTTTCCGGAGTAGCGGCAGGAAACAAAGCAGACTCGGAGGAATTATCGAAACTTTTTGCCAATAAAGTAGTTCAAGGATTAGAAAAATTTTGTGGGCGTTACAAATTTAATTTTTCGCTTGACAAGAAAGCTATGGCAGCAGCTGTACTGGGTGATTTTTTCGTACAGTTTGCCGGATTAGAGCTTCAAAACAAGATCTATGTTATCATTGACGAGTACGATCACTTCACGAACGGATTGCTAAGAGGGAATGCCAAAGAATTCCTAGAGGTATTACAGCGTGGCGGTTTTGTGCGAGCATTCTATGAAGTGATTAAGGAATATTCCGAAAATGGAATTGTAGATCGTTTTTTTGCTACAGGAGTTATGCCTGTGAGTTTAGACAGCATGACCAGTGGGTTTAATATTTCGACGAATATTACGAGGATGGATGCATTTGCCGCCATGATTGCTTTTACGGAGCAAGAAGTGCGAGAGGCAATCAAAGTAGCCTTACCAAGTTTTTCGGAAGTTGACAGGGAGCAGATTTATCAGGAATTAAAACAGAATTATGATGGCTACCGTTTCACGATAAAGCAGGAAGAACATGTGTTTAACGGAACCTTGGTGATGTATTATTTGAGCAGATATCAGAGGGGAGGAGAAGCCCCGGAAGAGTTAATTGACAGCAACCTCAACGTGAGCGGAGAAAGCATACGAAACATCGTGGAACTGCTTGAACCGGAGAGCAATGTCAAAGTAATTGAAGAACTCTCCTTAAACAACGAGGTGTCGGGTTCCTTTGTACCCTATTTTCAGTTGGATAAAAGCTATGCGAAAAACGATATGTTGACCCTGCTTTTTTCAGTTGGTTTTTTGACAATCAAGGAAAAAAAATTGCGCCTTTTATTTCGGATTCCAAATCGGGTGATGGAGGGGGTGTATTTTGAGTATCTGTTACAAGCAGCACAGCGGCGGAGTAACTATCGAATTGATACGACAGAGATAGAGGATGCCATTCTTTCTTTTGCAGAAAAGGGAGATTTGACGGGAATAGCGGACTTGGTGAAGAATTTTTTGGTACAGACGGGGAGTCGTGATACGATAAATTTCAGTGAGAAGAATTTGAAGCATACTTTCTCTATGTTCTTATCTCTTAGTCGCCAATATGTAGTGCATGGCGAGTTTCCGGCAGGGAAGGGTTTTGCGGATCTTCTAATACAGAAGTCACAGGGAAGCTATGCAACCTATGAGGGATTGCTGGAATTGAAATATGTGAAAGAGGCGGATGCAACAGAGGGCAACATTCAGAAACTAACAGAAGAAGGAAAAGAGCAGATAAAACGGTATCTACAGGATAAACGCTTGCAAGAGAGGGAAAACCTAAAGAAATATGTGGTGATTTTTGTGGGTTTTGAGCGGTATTATTTGGAAGAGATTGCTTGAATCATGCAATTACGGAACGAGGTTGAGAAAGGAGGGTACAATGGCTTACGGATTTCAAGTGGAGGTTTGGGGTGATTACGCCTGTTTTAGCCGTCCGGAGCTTAAAGTAGAGCGAGTCAGTTATGATGTGATTACACCTTCTGCGGCACGGGGTTTATTAGAGGCAGTGTTTTGGAAGCCCGCCATTCGGTATGTGATAGATGAAATCGCTGTATGTGCACCGATTCGTTTTGATAATATACGCCGAAACGAAGTAAATAGCAAGGCATCAAGCGGAAAATCCTATATTGCAGCATCAAACGATCGTGTCCAGCGAGCGGCTATGTTGTTGAGGTCACCACGCTATGTGATTACATATCATTTTGAATTAACAAAGAAAGCGGGCGAACGTGATAATGAGGGGAAATTCACAGATAGCATACGTCGCCGCCTGGAAAAGGGGCAACATTACCATATGCCCTATCTGGGCAATCGAGAATTTCCTGCTCATGTGCGTTTGATAGGAGAGGGTGAAATGCCGCCTTCTCCTATTTTAGAAACACGTTCTCTGGGATTAATGTTTTATGATTTTACCTATGATTGGACAAAAGACAAGGATGGAGATGATATTATAACCGCATTTAATCCGAGCTATTTTCAAGCAGAAATGGTAAATGGTGTAATTGATTTACGGAATGTGGAGGTGCTTAGATGATGGTTTCCGGTTGTTTTCAGATAGAGATGATGGTCGGCGTTACCAATCTGCGGAATATGGAGGTGCTTAGATGATTATTTCTGCACTTGTTCAGCGGTATAAGGACAAGCCTTCTGCCCCTGTGGGCTGGCAGGTGCGTGAGGTCTCGTATGCCTTGGATATTGATGAAGAGGGGAATTTGCTGGGAATTGTTGCCTTGGAAACGGCAGAGGACAAAAAAACCAAGAAACGCAAACTAACGCTTCCATTAGAACCCCTTGGGCGGACAAGTGGCATAAAAGGAGCCTTTTTGTGTGATAATGGAGGATATTTTCTTGCCGTAGATCCAAAACGCGGAGATGAGAAATTCAAAGCAGCGGGGGATTTACACAGAGAGGTTTTATGTGATGCAGATACACTTGTCGCAAAAGCAATTCTGGCTTATTTTGATAAAGGCGTACCGACAAATTGGGAACATTTTATTGATGGAGAGGATACTGCAAAAGCGAGGGAAATAGCCGCCAAAGCGAAATTTGTATTTCAAGTAAACGGAAGATTTGCGGATACGAAAAATCAAACACTTTGCGATGCTTGGAATGCTTATTATCTGAAAAGCATCATAAAACAGCCCCAAAGCAATTTCTTGCCTTTTTGCAAATGCTCCACAATCACGCAGGCACAAATGCACAGAACACAATAACAGGACAGG
>BNZC01000031.1 GCA_026000755.1 Clostridia bacterium | reverse complement strand
TTGCCATCATTACACCTCCAATTTGTACGCTAGAATAACATTCCTAATCTGCTTAACCTGATAGGCTTTTGCATTTTTTCCATCAGGTTGTATATTTATAATTTCTCGAACTCCATTTTTATAGTATATGAAATGATCTCCTTTTACCCTTTCACTAAATTTGAGGGCTTCCAGTAACTTATGAAGGTCTGAAAACTTTATAGCATTATCTTTTTTGCCGGAAATCACTTCTAAAAATATTTTTTCTGTTGTCATTGGCATTACGCCCTCCTTTGAACCGAATGGCTTATCAATAATTTGATGCAAACTTTGGGTAAAAGGAGCGTTTATATCCCGTAAATCCGATGTTAGGAAACAACCGTTTCCATGACATAAGTATAACAAATTTACATGAAACGGTCAATTATAAAAACTTAGAATCTGCAACGTCTTGTGCTATTCATTTTTTAAGAATCTGTAATTACTGTCTGGCGAAGATATAATAAAAACCTATCTATTTCCTATGAAGTATGGTACAATAACAGAACGAAATAACAACAATTTTTCAAGCACTTAGTTAGTAGAGGAGAACTTTATGCCTGACAGCATTGACGTAAAGAAACACAGTACAACACAAACGATTCTATTTCACCTTTTCCCGGGACTTACGAATCTAATTGCGATACTATTGCTTATCCCCTTGGTGACCGGATTTGGTTTTGTTCCTGTAGCCGCAGGATATGTCATGGTACCGGTCGCCATGATTCCAGTTCAACTGGGCATATTGCTTTATATCGCCAAGAAAAACTTCGGCACCTTTCGTATCACCAAGCTGATACCCTTTCGTGAAAAATCAAAATTGTCGGAATACTTACTGTTTGTTGTCATTATAGTTATTTGGGCAACTGTTATTTTGCGTGTTTTGGAACCCTTAGAAACCTCTTTGCGGGACGGATTATTTTCTTTTGTTCCGGATAATATTGCCTTGCGTAATATTGACCTTGCTGCATATTCAAAAAATAAACTTATTGCTGTGGCGATTTTCGGACTGCTTGTAAATGGAATCCTAGCGCCTGTGATGGAAGAATTATACTTTAGAGGCTTTCTTCTCCCACGTATAAACGCAAAATTCCCGTTTTTTATCAATGCTGTTTTGTTTTCTCTGTATCACTTTTTTGCTCCGTGGAATTTTTTCAGCAGACTGCTTGTGATGATACCCGTGTACTATTGGGTGGTAAAAAGAAAAAATATCAGATTCTCGTTGATTGCACATCTTATAAACAACATTTATACCGGTGTGACAATCTTAGTCGGTGTATCAATGTTACTGTACTGCTGAAACATTGGTTGCCATAATATAATTCCTTTCATGAACGCTCACAGGCGTTCCTCTTTTTTCTGAAAAATCACCGTACTTTCATACAGTGATTTCCCATTGACACACTTATAAAATAGCGACTCGTACAGCGTTTTGTAACTCCCTGTACGAAATCACTTTGACAACAACTTTTTCTGATTTGCAAGCAGATTGAAAACATTACCGATAAACAATCCTATCGTTACCCCTGAAATAGCACAGTAAAACATATTATAGGTCAAATTATGCAACAATTCCGTATCGATTGCCATAGCCATATTCTCTGCAAATTTTACCGCAAAGTTCAATATAATAACCACGCCCGGTACGGGGCTTCCCAAGCGAAACAGTTCCTCATTACGTATCTCGAATTTCAAAGTTTTAGAATATAGCAAATACCCAAGAAAAGTACCGACACCTGCAAAAACAACGTACATAGCCAAGGCTTGTACGGGAAACGAAAATTCAGTAACCACTTTTTCAAGTCCCCAAACTATAAATACTGCCGGCAGAAGAAGCGCCTTTTTTACCGAAACCGGTCCTCCCTTAAATGATTTTATGATGCGACTGATTAACAATGCAAGTATGACCCACACGTAAATAGGTATATGCGTTATAATACTGATTGGTGACATAGATAATATCCTCCGTTTCCTACTCTTCCGTTAGTTCAAAAACCACTTCGCCCTTCTTCATGCCAACCGACACCACGCCCTTCGCCTTAACCCTTCCCGACAAAAGCTCTTCCGCCAAACCATCCTCTATGGCACTTTGAATCTTTCTCTTTAAGGGTCTTGCACCGTATTTCGGTTCATAGGCACTTTCCACGATATAGGTTTTCACGCTCCCTTTCACCTGCAAGGTAATATCCATCTGGTTTTTGCAGCGTGTAATCAATCGTTTCACCAACAAGGTTACAATGCTCTTCATATGTTCTTTGCTTAAAGCATGGAACACTATGCTCTCATCAATACGATTTAGAAATTCCGGCTTAAAAATTCGCTTCACTTCATCCATAACGTTGGTCTTCATGCGTTCATAGTCTTGTTGGGCATTTTCCCCTTGTGAAAATCCAAGCTTCTTCGGCTCTACGATTGCCGCCGCACCTGCATTTGAAGTCATGATAATCACTGTATTCTTAAAGTCCACTCTCCGTCCTTGGGCATCTGTAATATGTCCGTCGTCTAAGACTTGCAGGAGAACATTAAACACATCCGGATGTGCCTTTTCGATTTCGTCCAGCAAAATTACGGAATAGGGTTTTTTCCGCACCTTTTCACTCAACTGCCCCCCTTCTTCATAACCTACGTATCCCGGTGGCGAACCGATCAGTCTGGATACACTGCTTTTCTCCATATATTCGGACATATCCACACGAATCATAGCCTTTTCATCGCCAAACAATGCCTCTGTCAAAGCCTTGCTGATTTCTGTTTTTCCCACGCCCGTAGGCCCCAAAAACAAGAACGAACCAATGGGGCGGGCGGGATCCTTTAAGCCCACTCGTCCTCGGCGTACTGCCTTAGAAACGGCAACTACCGCATCTTCTTGCCCTATGACTCGCTGCTGCAAGATTTTCTCCAGACGGCGTAAGCGAGCGGATTCTTCCTCCCCTAATTTTTTCACGGGAATTTTCGTCCAGTCGGAAACCACATCCGCAATCTCCGCTTCTCCTACAACACGCCCTTTCCGTCCCGCTTTTTTGTGGTACTGCTCCAACATTTTCTTATGCTTTTTCTCTGCGGCTTCCTTTTCCTTTTTCAGTGCCGAGGCATAAGTAAAATTCCCGCCGCTTAAAGCTCCCTCTATCTTGCTGTCAAAAGAGGATAAATCTTCTTCCATTTCCTGTAAATCCGCCGTTTGACCATATCCCGATAAGCGTACCTTTGATGCCGCTTCATCTATCAAATCAATGGCCTTATCCGGCAAACGACGGTCATTAATATAACGTTCTGACAGCTTCACCGCCGCTGTGATAGCCTCTTCGCTGATGCTCACCTGATGATGGGCTTCATAGCGAGACTTTAAGCCCTGTAAAATGCAAATCGCCTGTGGAATCGTGGGTTCTTCCACCGCAACCGGGGCGAAACGTCGCTCTAATGCCGCATCCTTTTCCACGTATTTACGGTATTCTTCCCGGGTGGTGGCACCTATCAGCTGTACCTCCCCCCTTGCCAACAGCGGTTTTAGCATATTGGCGGCATCCAAGGAACCCTCCGCAGACCCTGCACCAATTAAGGTGTGGAGTTCGTCCATAAATAAAATAACATTTCCGGCAAAGGTCACTTCGGCAATCACCCGTTTCATCCGTTCTTCAAATTCCCCTCGGTATTTGGAACCCGCCACCATGCCGGATAAATCCAAGGAAACAAGGCGTTTGTCAAGCAATTCCTCCGGCACCGTACCTGAGGCGATTTTTTGTGCCAAGCCCTCGGCAATGGCTGTCTTTCCAACCCCCGGTTCTCCCACCAGACAGGGATTATTTTTCGTTCGACGGCTTAAGATTTGAATCATCCGATTGATTTCCGTTTCCCTGCCAATGACAGGATCAAATTTATCCTCTTTTGCCATTTTCGTCAAATCCTTGGCATACATATCAAGGGTAGCGGTAAGATCCGCATCCTTTCCGCTGCGTAGCTGACGTAATTCTTCTCGAACATCTACGTCTGTTTCACCGATCGCCCCTAAAATATCCACATACAGTTTTTTTGCACTAATGCCAAGGGTGCTGAGCAGTCTTGTTGCGGCACTATCCGACTCCCGAATCATGGACAGCAACAGATGCTCCGTTCCGATTTCCCTTGCCGAAAAACGTTCCGCCTCTCTCCCTGCTCCGTCTAACACGCCTCTGGTTCTGGGGGAATAGCCATCCTTATCCAACAAAAGCACATCGCCGGGGGCAATCAAATCCTTAATCATAGACAAGAGCCGCTTTCCCTCTACGCCGTTTTCCTCAAGGACACCCGCCGCAACACTGCCTTTTACCCGCAGCATGGCAAGGAGGATATGCTCTGTTCCTACATAATTGTGACGTAGCTGACCGGAAATTTTTTCCGCCAAGTCTAATACTTTTTTCGTCTTTTCTGTATAATGCTTTCCCATAAATCAAACCCCTTTACTCTTTCCAACACTACTTTCGAAAACGCCGTACAAGTGTAGCGTTTTCGAAAGAACTGACCAGAAAATTCAGACAAGTTTACTGGTTAGTGATTTGAAATACGCTGCACGAACCCCAAAACTTTACTCTTAATCTTACTCAAAATCCCCTTCTTCCACAGTATCACACCGCCACCGCCAATTGCTGCCAATAACACAAACGCAAGAATAACAATCACATTTACAGGCACAGGTTTGCTCGGTTTTTGATTTACTCCCTCCGAAACAAGCGTTTGCTCTGAAGACGGCTTGTCCGATTCTCCCGAAACAGCAGTCTGCCCTGCATTTAACGCAGAAACGCCTGTTTTTCCACCCTCTGAAACAGCAGATAACATCTTCGCTTCTAATGTGGCAAGTTGTGCCTTACTTGGCACAGACAAATCCCATGCCCCGATATTGTCAAAGGCATAGTCCAACAAGGCTTTTGTATCCACGTAATGATCCGGGGTTTTATCCCCCATGATCACACAGACCAAAGTCACGTCATTTCGTTTTGCAAAGGTAACCAAGGTGTTGCCTGCCACCGAGGTGTATCCTGTCTTTCCGCCAATGACATCCGGGTCAAAATACTTCCCTCCGGGTGTCATCATTTTGTGATGCTGCTCCAGATAGGTATTGTCATCCGGATGCTTATTGGTAGGTGGTATCGTATACTTGAACGTTCCTGTAATTTCACGGAAAGTCGCATTTCTGATTGCCGCCGCTCCAATCAACGCCATATCATAGGCACTGGTCACATGGGCATCGTCCGGCAAGCCATGGGGATTGGTAAAATTAGTGTCCGTACAGCCCAAATCTTTTGCCTTTTCATTCATCATCTGAACAAACTGCTCATAGGTCCCCCCCACGTGCTCGGCAATGGCATAGGCACACTCATTGGCAGAATTAAGGAGCAAAGCATAAAGACACTGCTCCATAGTCAAAACCTCGTCCGTATCCCTTCCGATATGGGAACCCTCGATTCTGTGGACACTGTTATAAGAGAAAGTCACCTCTTCCCCCATGCTGCTGTGTTCCAAAGCCAGAAGCGCCGTCATAATCTTGGTAATGCTGGCAGGATACATTTGCTCATGGGAGTTTTTCTCATATAGTATAGTTTGTGAACCCACATCCATCAAAATCGCTGATTTCGCTGCAATTTCAGGGGGCGAGCTTGGAATGGATTCAGGACCTGCCGCCATTGTATTTGTTGCAAATAAAAGCAAACTAAACAAGAGTGCGAAAGCAACCGGGATAGGCTTGGTATATCTTTTGTATTGATGCGGTAACATTTACGTGTTCTCCTTTTGAAAACTCTAATACCAGTGCAGCGTATTTCAAATAACAAACCATTAAACTTGTCTGAATTTTCCGGTCAGTTATTTTGAAAACGCTACACTAACTTGTAACTGTCAAATCTTCCTGTACCCGTTTTAAGTCCGCCCGAATCGCAATCCCTTGAGGACAAGATTTCTCACACTTGCCGCATTCCACGCAATTCTTTGCTTTGCTCTCTTCCCCAATCGCCACTTCCCAGAGAAACTTTATCGCTCCGTAACTTTGATAGGTATGGTAATCGTTCCACGCCTTAAAATTCATGGGAATATTCACCTTGGCAGGACAGGGCATACAGTATCCGCAGGCGGTACAGGCATTTTGCACCCTGGATTTTAAGATACTTGCCACCTCATCAATAATTTCCCGTTCCTGCTCATTTAAGGGCTTAAAATCAGAAAATGTCGCCAGATTATCTCTCATCTGCGCTAAGGAACTCATGCCACTTAGCACCACCTTTACATTGGGATGGCTTGCTACCCAACGCAGAGCATAGGAAGAGGGTGTAGCATCCGGGTTTTGACTGCGAAATTTGGTCAGAATCTCCTTGGAATGATTCGCCAGACTCCCCCCTCTTATCGGTTCCATAACAACCACAGGAATGTCCAATTCCTCTGTCAAGGCATAGCCCTTATCTCCCGCCTGAAAGTCCGTATCCATATAGTTATACTGAATCTGACAAAAATCCCATGGATACAGCTTTGCAATTTTTTCAAATGCCTCATAGCTATCATGAAAAGAAAAACCCAAGTACTTGATTTTTCCTTCTTTTTTCAGCTGTTCGCAGGTTTCGATGACTTTACAGTCAACAAGATCCGCCAAACGCTCTGCATTTAAGGCATGAAGCAGGTAAAAATCCACATAATCCTTATCAAGGCGCTGTAGCTGTTCCTCAAAAATCCGCCTTACGTCCTCTTCCTTTTTCACAAACCACACCGGAAGCTTGGTCGCCAGATAATAGGAATCCCTCTTAAATTTGTTTAAGACTTTCCCCACAAATGGCTCACTTTTCCCATTGTGATAAGGATAGGCGGTATCAAAATAATTGACCCCCGCTTCGTAAGCCTCGGTGAGCATTTGCTCCCCTGCTGCTTCATCGATTTCACCGTCCCCTTGCATAGGAAATCGCATACAACCAAATCCCAATAAACTTGCGCTTACGCCTAATTTTTCAAATGTTCTTTTTTCCATTTCCACTCCCCTTTCCTAATCACGGCAAAACCTCTATGCCCGCAGTTACAAATATATCGTAAATCGCCTGCACCGCTCGTTCATATTCCTCATTACGCACACCGATAATCACGTTTAATTCGCTGGAACCCTGATCAATCATTTTTACATTGACACGAGCATGGGCAAGTGCCGAAAATATCCGCCCTGCTGTTCCTCTTGTGGCTCGCATTCCCCGTCCTACCACGGCAATCAACGCCAAATCCGGCTCTACCTCAAGTTCATCCGGCTCTACGCTGCGATACAGTGCCGCAATAATACGCTGTTCCTGATGTTCAAACTCCTCTTGATGAACAAACACTGTCATGGTGTCAATGCCCGATGGCATATGTTCAAAGGACATCCCATTATCTTCAAACACCTGCAAAACCTTGCGGCCAAAACCAATTTCCGCATTCATCATGGCCTTGTCTATATTAATTGCCACAAAGCCTTTCCGCCCCGCAATGCCTGTAATGGTATATTTCGGGCGAATGCACGTACTGCCCACAATCAGCGTCCCCTTGCCTTTCGGCGCATTGGTATTTCTGATATTAATCGGGATGTTCGCTTGGCGTACAGGGAAAATCGCCTCGTCATGAAGAACCGTTGCCCCCATATAGGCAAGCTCACGAAGCTCACGATAAGTAATGGTTTCAATCACCTGTGGATTATCTACAACCCTTGGATCCGCCACCAAAAATCCCGGCACATCTGTCCAGTTTTCGTAGACATCCGCACGAACCGCCTTTGCCACCAATGCTCCCGTAATGTCAGATCCGCCCCGAGAAAAGGTCTTTACCCCCCCCCCATGAGCCTTGCCGTAAAATCCGGGAATCACGGCATATTCCAGATTAGACAACCGTTCATACAAAAAGGCATCCGTCTTATCCTCGTCTAAGCTTCCGTCTTTGCGAAAACAAATGACATCCGCCGCATCTACAAAGGGAATGCCCAAGTAATTTGCCAATATGATACCGTTTAGGTACTCCCCGCGAGAAGCCGCATAATCAGCTCCTGCCTTTTTCAAGAATTGTTCCTTGATTTTCTCAAATTCCCGTGCCAAAGATAGGTCTAAATCCAAGTCACGAATGATGGCTTCATAACGTTCTTGTATCGTAGACAGCAATTCCTTAAAATTCTCTCCTGCTTCCACCTGCTCGTAGCACAGATAGAGCAAATCCGTCACCTTTGTGTCATTGTCATGCCGCTTCCCGGGGGCGGATGGTATAACATATCGCCTTACGTCCTCGTCCTGAACAATTGCCTTTACTTTCTGAAATTGTTCGGCATCCGCTAAGGAACTGCCACCAAATTTTACCACCTTTTTCATAAGCCCTTCTTTCTTACCTTGATGCCTTTTTACCTTTTTACCTTTTTGCCAGACTCGCAAGTCAAAGACTTGCTCGTTGTTGCGACATTCGCCAAATGCCCTTATCATGCGAACCCGCTATGCACAAGTGCATAGCTACGTATATATGTTCATTCGTAAATTTGCAAACAAGCTTGCAATTTACTCATTCCATATCTACTGTACTTGCTTTGCAAGTACAGGTTCGCTTTGCAGTCACTTGGCTCATTGTTACGCACATTATACCATATTAAAAAAAAATTTGCAAACAAAAATGCCGCTTTCGTCTGTGACAAAGCGACACTTTGTTGCTGTTGGGCGGAAACTGCACATTCTAAATCTGCAAGTCTACCATTCAAATAATCTTACTATATCTTACTGTACGCCGATACCTACCCATTTGTTTGCATCTTTCTCATCACCATCTGTTCCTGCAAATTCCCAAGAAGGTTTTAATGCGTTCTTTTCCCAGTTTGCTACAAAATTTGCCGGATCACCAACGAGCAATCCACAACCTCTGCCCGGTCCCCAGTTCGCAGGACAGCCCTCGCAGCCTCTTGCCTGATCCACTGTTTTTGTAGCATCATAAATATTATAATTATAATCTGTAGCTGCCCAAACACCTTTACGCCACAAGCTCTGACATGCAACCGGCACTGTTCCGCTTGCCATAAATACACCTTCCGCCTCTACTTCTGCCGCTTCCACTATAGGTCTTTCATATTTTAGTTTCATTGCGATTCCTCCTTCTCCTTTTTGTTCGGCTATTCTGCTGCCGATTGGCCGATTGACTGAACGAATTGGATTTGCCGATTGTTATTGTTCAGCCTTTTTCTGCCAAACAGTAATACTCGATCTTTCCCACTCTGCTATTGTTTTTTTCATCATAACGCCGAAACGTTTTCCTTCACCTTCACTGCTTCATGGATTCTTCTCAACTGACCCTCCACTTGTATTGTTCCCTGACTCTATAATTATTATATCTCCTGCTACACAGTTTGTCAATGGTGCATATTGAAAATTTCCATTTATTTTATATCGTTTTTATTAATATTATAAATAACTAGTTTTCACCTTTAGTTTTGCAATAAGCTATTTTTCACCTCAAGGAAAGTACGGCATTTTCTTCAAAAACCTTTCCAACTCGCTAATTTACTTTATTTTTCAACTTTTCCAATGAATGCAACTCACTTTTCGACAAAAAATTTTTCGCAATTTATGAATAATTATAATCCGAGACATCATTTCCCTCTTCTTTAATTATAAATATATCATAAATTTTATTGATATAACGTGAATAATTTTCCTGTTTTTCATGAACAATTTTTGAACAGCACGAAGAAATTGAACGAGCCGTGAACAATTTTTGAACAGCAGTTTTATTTCCTCAAACAAGCTTCATTTTTTCAAATACGTTCCAAAAGCCTTTTCCGCAAAATAAATCTTGCAAAACAAAAAAATCAATTCTCTATTCCCGGGGCATATTCTGCACGTAGGAAATAGAGAACCGATTTTTCGCATATCACTCTCTCAAATCAAAACTTTTTTACTGTTATTGTACCGGTCTTGCACGTAAGGCACCAAAGCGATATACCTTGCTCCCTTAATCGTCACAGTCAACAATCTTGGTGATCGGTGCACTAACTAATCTTGCACGTAAGGCATTAAGGCGATATGCCTTGCCCTCTTAATCGTTACAGTCAACAACCTCTGGTGTTTTGCACAGTTGCCTGTAATTCTGCGCGGAAGAATCTTTCCCCGCTCCGAGATGTACCTCTTTAATTTATTGGCATCCTTATAGTCAATGGAATTGTCTTTCCCGCAAAATACGCAAACTTTCTTTCTTCTGCGCAAACCGCCCCTGCGTT
The DNA here is from genome assembly GCA_026000755.1 of Clostridia bacterium. Classification (GTDB taxonomy): domain Bacteria; phylum Bacillota; class Clostridia; order Lachnospirales; family Lachnospiraceae; genus BNZC01. Next base: position 1,167 of record BNZC01000031.1, on the reverse strand, counting down.
TCATAGGACCATCGCCTCGTTCTGTTTTATGAAAAGCCATGATAATTTACCTCTCTTTCTGTTTTTCGTCTGACAAAACCCTTTTCGCAAGGCATCTTGCCAAACACGATTCTAGTTAAACGGTAATTCCTCGTCGATTCCGTCAGGAATATTCATAAAGCCATCCGGTGCAGCTGCGGCAGGTGCCGGTCTGCCCGCCGGAGAAAATCCTCCGCCGTCTCCATTTGCCCCTTTGCTTTCCGCAAATTCATGCTCCTCTACCACCACATCCGTGGTGTAGATCTTCTGTCCTTCTTGGTTTGTGTAATTCCCTGTCTGGATTCTGCCTGTTACCGCAATCTTAGTGCCTTTACGTAAATATTTCTCCGCAAATTCTCCTGTACGTCCAAAGGCAACACAGGATATAAAATCCGCTGTCTGCCCTTCGGCATCTCGTCTTCCACGCCGATCCACCGCCATGGTATAGCGAGCAATCGCCATTTGTTCTTCCCCTTTTGAGGAATAACGCACGTCCGGATCTCTGGTCAAACGACCCATCAATATTACTTTATTCATGATTTTTCTCCTACTTTTTTAAGCAGCATCTTGCCGAACGCATAAAAAGCGGATGACATTGTCCATAATGCGGAGCGTTTCTTCTAATCCGCTTGGAGCTTCTGAATTTGCATCGAATTGGATAAAGTAATAGTATCCCTCTCTCATCTTCTGAATCTCATAGGCCAATCTACGCTTGCCCCATTCATCCACCTTGGTCAAGGTTCCGCCAAAACGTTCGATGTACCCCTTTACCTTTTCAACTGTGGCGAGTCTTTCTTCGTCCTCGATTTTTGCATTCACAATCAGTGCTAACTCATATTTGTTCATGCTTACGTACCTCCTTCTGGTCTTTTGGCCCCCTTCTCAAATGAGGGAGCAAGGATAGGTGTCATTTCGCCAAGAAAGCGAACACACCGTCTGTCATATGTCACAATTTACAATTTTAGCACACCTTTCGGAAATTTGCAAGCGTTTTTTTCAAAGCAATCTTCACAAAAAATTCATGTTAATTCCCAAAGTAAGTTCCACTATGGAATTTGATGTGGAATTTAATCTGGAACGGATTTCTGGTAGAATTTAATCTGGGAAATTTTCTTTGAGAAGGAGAAACATCATGCCAGACTTAAATTC
>BNZC01000030.1 GCA_026000755.1 Clostridia bacterium | reverse complement strand
TAGTGTAGGCACATTTTCTCAAGAATTTTCAAAGTCTGTAAATACAAGGAAAACCGCATATTTATTGATAAAAATGGAGTCCCTAAGGACTCCATTTTGTCCTTACAAGTGGCAAACTCGGGTTATAACACTCTCACAAGAAAAATCAACATTTTTTTCTTTCCATTCAATATGGTGGCAAGGATTATACTGTATGGAGAGCGGAAAGTATCTTTTCATTTTCCACTCCCCATACAGCGAATAAAATCAATTTAGGTTATAGGCACACGGTTGCCTCAATTAGCAACTCACACTTTCTGCAATTTCTTCTTCGCTTCTTCCAATGCCTCTATCACAGAGTCGCACCACTGATCAAATTCCTCATCCTTCGTCTGGCATTCTTCGTGTGCTAAGATGTATTTTACAGTTTCGGCTATGCCTTGATCCACACGTTTGGTGGCTACAAAACCCGGTACCAAGCGTTTGAGCTTGCTATTGTCAAAAACTACACTATTTGCCTTATCACCCAGTAAGCCCCCATACAGGTCGTAATCGCTGACTGCCGCCAGAAAATCAGAGGGTACATAGTAAGGTTTATATTCCACGCCCAAAGCACTTGCAAGGGTACCGTAAATCTGATTCCATGTCAGGCTTTCATCGGAAGTAATATGAACGCTTTCCCCAATGGCATGGATATTGCCTAAAAGTCCGATAAAACCCTTGGCAAAATCGCTGTTATGGGTCATTGTCCACAAGGATGCTCCATCTCCATGTACAATGACAGGTTTGCCTTTTAACATACGATCCACAATCTGCCAACTGCCCTTATTTCCGTGAACGCCCACCGCTACGGAACGCTCATCATAGGTATGGCTTGGCCGCACGATGGTAATCGGAAATCCCTCTTTGCGGTATAAATCCATGAGATATTCCTCTCCTGCAATCTTTTGCCTGGAATATTCCCAGTAGGGATTAACAAGGGGAGTGCTTTCTGTAATCTCATAATGGGCAGGGGGCTTCTGATAGGCAGAGGCGGAACTGATAAATACAAACTGCTTGGTCTTCCCCTTAAACAGACGGTAATCACGCTCTAAACTGGCAGGTTCAAAAGCGATAAAATCCGCCACCGCATCAAAGCTTAAGCCTTCGAGTTTCTTTGCAATGCTTGCCTCATCGTTGATATCCCCTTGAATCTGGATTGCCTTCTCCAGCCCTTTGGGTGTGCGATTTCCACGATTGATCAAATAAAGTGTGTGCTTCTCATCCGCTAAGATAGCCTTTGAAATTGCGGTGCTGATTCTGCCTGTTCCTCCGATAAATAAAATATTCATGCGATCCTCCTACGCCAATGCCTGCACAATATCCCCTTGCAGTTTCTGAACAAATGGCAGCAACTGACGCTCTACCAAATCCGCCAACACGGCATCATTTTTTGATGTATAGGCATCGTTAATCTCCTCTACAATCCGGTTTAAGGATGCCTTGTCAATCTGTGCGCCTTTCTCATTTAAGAGAGAAAGGGTGCCATTTACCACCTGTAACTCCCAGTTGATCCCCTTAAAGACATGATTCACGTACTCTGCGGTATCTTCTTTCTTCTCCCCGCGAAGTTCCGGAATGATTTCTCCTAAGGCTTTCTCCATCTTGGGATTGTAATCTTTCAACACCTCTAATGCTTCTAATTCTTCACCACGATTTGCTTCCATACTATTTTATCCTTACCCTTTCTATGTCTATTCTTATGTATATATCGGCAATTTTCTCTTTTACTTTACGACTTAGCAATAACATTATAGGACAGCACCTATCGCTGTCCTATAACATCCGGTCTTACTCCGGCAAGGAAACTTTAATCTTATCCAGTTCCCAAATATCCTCCACATATTCCTCTATGGTACGATCCGAGGTAAACTTACCCGAACGTGCCACATTCAAAATTGCCATCTTCGCCCATTTGTCCTTGTCTGCATACGCTTCTTCAATCTTCTTCTGCGCCGCCACATAGGAATGGAAATCTTTCAATACGAAGTAGGTATCCGCATACTGGGTATCCAATTTGTTAAGCAAAGAGTTGTACAGCGGACGGAACAGCTCCGGGTTACTCGGCGAATAGAAGCCGTTAATCAGCTGTGCGATCACCTGTGCTAAGTCTTTGTCCTCATTGAAAATCTGCACGGGATCATAGCTTCTGGTCTTCTCTAATTGGATCACTTCATCCGAGCTTAAACCGAAAATGACAGCATTTTCCACACCCACTTCTTCTACAATCTCGACATTGGCTCCATCCATAGTGCCGATAGTTACGGCTCCGTTTAACATGAATTTCATATTTCCCGTGCCGGAAGCTTCCTTGCTTGCCGTTGAAATCTGCTCGCTGACATCCGATGCCGCAAAGATGATCTCGGCATTTGACACCTTGTAATCCTCAATAAATACAACCTTTAGCTGACCGCCGATAGTCGCATCGTTATTTACTACCTGAGCGACTGCGTTAATCAGCTTAATGGTAAGCTTCGCAATCCGATAGCTGGCTGCCGCCTTAGCACCGAAAATAAAGGTTCTGGGATAAATCTTAAGGCTTGGATTCTCCTTTAATTGATTATACAGGTGCATAACATGCAGAATATTCAGCAACTGCCTCTTGTACTCATGCAGTCGTTTAATCTGCACATCAAAAATGGAATCCGGATCTACATCAATGCCGTTATTTTCCTTGATGTATTTCGCCAAACGCAGTTTGTTCTGACGTTTGATTTCCATAAATGCCTTCTGTTCCTTAGCATCCTCCGCCAAAGGCTCTAACTTCTTCATTTGCGAAAGATCGGTAATCCATCCGTCACCAATGTGCTTGGTCACCCAACTTGCAAGCAAGGGATTGCCATGACATAGGAATCTTCTCTGGGTAATGCCGTTGGTCTTGTTGTTAAATTTCTTCGGATACATCTTATAGAAATCATGGAGTTCACGCTCTTTTAAGATCTCTGTATGCAGCCTTGCCACACCATTTACCGAATGACCCGCTGCAATGGCAAGGTGCGCCATTTTCACCTGATTGTCTGCAAGGATAGCCATGCGTTTCGCTTTTTCCTGATCCCCCGGGAACTTCACTTCAATCGCCAAGAGGAAACGACGGTTGATTTCTTCCACAATCTGGTAAATGCGAGGCAAAAGCCTCTTAAAGATGTCAACCGGCCATTTCTCAAGTGCCTCTGACATGATGGTATGGTTCGTGTAAGCACAAGTCTTTGTCGTAATCTCCCATGCATCATCCCAATCAAGATGCTCTTCATCCATCAGGATTCGCATAAGCTCTGCTACGGCTACCGTAGGATGGGTATCATTCATCTGAATCGCCACCTTATCGGGAAGCTTGCTTAGCTTTGTATTGTATTTTTTGAAACGGGCAATAATACGCTGTAAGCTTGCTGACACAAAGAAATACTGTTGTTTCAAACGCAACTCTTTACCTTGCACATGATTGTCCGCCGGGTAAAGCACCTCAACCAGGTTCTTTGCCAAGTTATCCTGCTCTACTGCCAACTGGTAATTGCCTTTTTCAAAGGCCTCTAAACCAAATACCTCAACCGCCTCTGCATCCCAAATCATTAAGCTGTTGACAACGTTATTGTTGTAGCCGATAATAGGCATATCGTAAGGCACAGCGGTAACGGACTGATGTCCTTCCTGCACGAAACGGGTTTCTCCGTCCTTTTTATCTGCACGCACATAACCGCCGAATTTCACCTCATAGGAGTATTCGTGTCTGCGAAGTTCAAAAGGATAGCCATTTTTCAACCAGTTATCGGGTGCTTCCAATTGAAAACCATCTTCGATTTTCTGCTTGAACATACCGTAACGATAGCGGATTCCACAGCCATATGCCGGGTAGCCCAAGGTTGCCAAAGACTCCATAAAACAGGCTGCCAAACGTCCAAGACCGCCATTTCCCAAAGCCGGATCCGGCTCCTCGTCCTCTAAAGCATTCAAATCCAACCCGAGTTCATCCAAAGCTTCTTTGATTTCTTCATAAGCACACAAATTAATCAAGTTGTTTCCCAAAGCACGCCCCATGAGAAATTCCATGGACATATAGTACACAATCTTGGCGTTCTTCTCATTGATGGTCTTCTGGGTTGCAATCCAACGATCCACCACGTGTTCTTCCACGATGTGGGCAACTGCCTGATAAATTTCCTGTGGGGATGCCTCTTCGATGGTTTTGCGGTAGAGCTGTTTTACACAATCCTTTACACCTTGTTTGAAATGCTCCTTGTCAATCACGTTCTTCTGCATATATACCTCCTAGTTGTATGATAGATAGTTCTGCGGAATCCGTTCCGCAAATGGTTTTGCAAGGCAAAACCTATGATAAATTCTTTGGCAAATGCCAAAAAGAAAAGATACCCCCCCCCCATTTTTTCCGGGAGGGATTTGGTGCTGTAACACTATATACTTAATCCCTGTGGGATTTGGTAACGATTAATTTAACCTGCTCTCCATTTATGTCCCATTCCTTTTGATAGCCCTCTAACTCCTGCTGCTCTATGGACTGTGACAACACTTCGGAACAAATACGTTCCTTATGCTTTTGGCATACGGCACAAATGGCTTCTCCCGCCTGATAGCCTACGGCAATCCGATCCATCACCTCAAATCCCGCTTCTTTTCGCATGGTTTGAAGCTTGCTGACCAGTTCTCTTACATAGCCCTCTTCAATCAGATCCGGTGTAAGTGTGGTATCTAATACCACGGTTAGGCTACCGTCACTTTCGCTGACATAACCCTCCGTTTGGGCTGTGGCAATTAAGAGATCTTCTTCTGTCAATACCACCTCATCGCTGATTTGCGTAAGGCGAATTGCACCCTCCTGCTTCAGCTGTTCCATGGCGGCATTTCCGTCTAAGGCGGTAAGTGCCTGCTGAATTTGCTTTAAGTATTTCCCATATTTGGGACCTACGGTCCGCAGTTGGGGCTTAAAGCTGTAGCTTGTAAATGATGCAACCTCCTCTGTTAGGATGAGTTCTTTTACATTTAACTCTTCTTCTATAATATTCTGATAGAGCTTGGGCAGTGTGGGATTTTCTTTTGTTCCCTCACTTGAACGCTCTGCCCTTGCCTCTCCATCGAGACTATCTATCTTCACGGCGACCTTGGAACGCTCTGCTTTTGCCGCTTTACTTGCCCCATCTATCTTCACATACATCTTTGCCAAAGGCTGTCTGATCTTTCTGTTTGCCGTATTTCTGGCGGCACGTCCTAAGCTTACAAGCTTTAGAACCGTATCCATCTGCACTTCGATTTCCGTATCAATCAAGAACACATCCGCTTTTGGAAAATCACACAAATGAACGCTCTGCCGTGCCGACTTGTCAATACTCACCACTAAATTACGGTAAATCTCTTCTGTCATAAATGGAATCATGGGTGCTGCGATTTTTGAAAGGGTTACTAAGGCGGTATGCAGACTCATGTAGGCATTTATCTTATCCTGCTCCATGCCCTTTGCCCAGAAACGCTCCCGGCACCGTCTTACATACCAGTTGCTAAGCTCATCGGTAAATGCCTGTAAGGCTCTTGCCGTTTCCGTAATACGATAATCGGAAAGGAACTCGTCCACCTCCTGCACCAAGGTATTTAACTTGGATAAGAGCCAACGATCCATGACGGATAATTTGTCTGTTGCCAAGGAATATTTGCTTGCATCAAAGCCATCAATATTGGCATATAATACAAAGAACGCATAAGTATTCCAAAGAGTTGAGAGGAACTTCCGCTGTCCCTCCTGTACCGCCTTGCCGTGGAAACGGTTGGGCAACCATGGTGCGGAGTTGACGTAGAAATACCAACGAATGGCATCTGCGCCGTAGGTGTTTAGGGCATCAAAGGGGTCTATGGCATTGCCCTTGGACTTGCTCATCTTCTGCCCGTTTTCGTCCTGTACATGACCAAGCACAATAACATTTTCGTAAGAGGACTTATCAAAGAGCAAAGTAGATTCCGCTAAAAGAGCGTAAAACCAACCCCTGGTCTGATCCACCGCTTCGGAAATAAACTGTGCCGGAAATTGGGCTTCAAACAGGTCTTTATTTTCAAAAGGATAATGGTGCTGTGCAAAGGGCATGGCACCCGAATCAAACCAACAGTCCACCACCTCAGGCACACGCTTCATCTGCCCGCCGCATTTCTCACAGGCAATCGTCACCTCATCAATGTAAGGACGGTGCAATTCGATACCCTCCGGGCAGTTCTTTGACAAACTCTTTAGTTCTTCAATGCTCCCAATGGAATGCTGATGACCGCAGGCACATTCCCAGATATTTAAGGGCGTACCCCAATAACGGTTACGAGAAATCCCCCAATCTTGCAGGTTCTCTAACCAATTGCCGAAACGTCCGACTCCAATGTTCTCCGGGATCCAATGAATGGTGTTATTATTGGCAATCATTTCTTCTTTGACTGCCGTCATCTTGATAAACCAAGACTCCCTTGCATAGTAAATAAGGGGGGTATCGCACCTCCAACAGAAAGGATAGCTATGCTCAAAAGGCGGTGCTGAAAAGAGCAAGCCCTTGATTTTCAAATCTTTTAAGATCAGCGGATCAGCATCCTTGCAAAAGGTTCCTGCATAAGGGGTTTCTTTTGTCATCTCCCCCTTGCTGTCCACGAGTTGTAAGAAAGGCAAATCATACTGTCTGCCTACCCTTGCATCGTCCTCACCAAAGGCGGGAGCAGTATGCACGACACCGGTACCATCCGATAAGGTGACGTACTCGTCGCAGGTTACATAATGGGCTTTTTTGCCCAAGCGAAATGCCGCCTCATCCGTAAATCCAAACAAGGCTTCATATTCTTTGTACTCCAAATCACGCCCCGGATAATGCTCTAAAATCTCGTAGGCTTTCTCACTTATGCTACCATCTTCCTCTTTCTTTGCCAACGAACCCAGTACCGTATCAAGTAAAGCCTCCGCCATATAATAAACATTGCCGTCCGCCGCCTTAACCTTTGCGTAAATTTCTTTGGGATTGACACAAAGAGCCACGTTAGAGGGCAAGGTCCAAGGGGTGGTTGTCCACGCCAAAATATAAGCGTCCTCACCCTTTACCGGGAATTTTGCAATGGCGGAACGCTCTTTTACGTCTTTATAGCCTAAGGAAACCTCCTGTGCAGACAAAGGAGTGCCGCAACGGGGACAGTAGGGTACAATCTTAAAGCCCTTATAGAGTAGACCTTTCTCCCAAATACGTTTTAATGCCCACCATTCGGATTCGATAAAATCATTCTCATAGGTCACATAGGGTTTGTCCATATCCGCCCAAAAACCAACGGTTTCGGAGAAATCCTCCCACATATGCTTGTATTTCCAAACGCTTTCCTTACACTTCTTGATGAAAGGTTCAAGACCATAAGCCTCTATCTGATCCTTTCCGTTAATGCCAAGTTCTTTTTCCACTTCCAGTTCCACCGGCAGTCCATGGGTATCCCAACCTGCCTTGCGAGGAACGTACTTCCCCTTCATAGTCTGATAGCGGGGAATCATGTCTTTTATCACACGTGTCAGCACGTGTCCGATATGGGGCTTTCCGTTTGCTGTGGGCGGCCCGTCATAGAAGGTGTAAGTTTCGCAATCCTTCCGCTGTTCCATGCTTTTTTCAAAAATCTGATTTTCCTTCCAGAATGAGCCGATTTGCTTTTCTCTTTCCGTGAAGTTCAGCGTGGCATCTACCTTTTGATACATCAAACAAGCTCCTTTTCAAAACATAAGTTTATTATACCAAATTTGGGTGGAAATTGCAAATGGTTTATCGCCAACATTATTCCTTTGTTTAAGGTTTGGTTACTGTTCACACATAACCATTCCGCAAGGCGTTTTTCGCAGAAAAACCCGAGTTTCTCATGCGCCAAATCGCACTTTTTGCGATTAAGCCCTGTACTTTAGGGCGATACTTACCGAACGTTCTTTGTTCGGTAAGGTGTCCCGTGCATAATTGTTACGTTCGGAGGGTACCTCTGAACAGTAACAAGGTTTGTTATCCCCTCCCACAGCACTGCTTATACTTCTTCCCGCTTCCGCAGGGGCATGGATCATTGGGGTACACTTTCTCGGATTCCCGTTGTTTGGGCTTTTTGGGTCCATCATCTTCTCTGTTCGTTCCCGTAATCTGCGCTACCTGTTCCCGTTCTACCCGCTCTTCGATCCGAAGGTGCATAAGCCCTCGCACCGTATCCTCTTGAATATTGGCAATCATGCTATCGAACATATCGTAACCGCTCATCTTATATTCCACACGAGGATCTCTTTGCCCGTAGGCTTGCAAACCGATACCTTGACGCAGATGATCCATATCATCGATGTGATCCATCCACTTATGGTCAATGACATTTAACAAAATTCTGCGTTCTACCTCACGCATATGTTCTGCTTCCGGAAATTCGGTTTCTTTTTGCTCATAGAGCTTAACTGCCTGCTCCTTTAATTGTTCCTTTAATTCGCCAACAGAAATGCCTTCTGTATTCTCTTTTGTGGCAGGTACCGTAGGTATAACAGGCAAGAGCAACTGATTTAGTTCATGTAAATCCCAATCGGCGTGCGCCTGATCGGAGGTGATGCAGGTATCTACGGTATTTTCCACTCGATCGGTAATCATCTTATAAATAACGTCACGCATACTCTCACCGTCTAAGACCCTGCGGCGTTCTGCGTAAATAATCTCTCTCTGCTCATTCATAACCTGATCGTACTCCAACAGATTCTTACGGATACCAAAGTTATTCGTTTCTATCTTTTTCTGCGCCCGCTCAATGGCATTGGTAAGCATCTTATGCTGAATCTGCTCATTTTCAGGCACCCCAAGAGCATTAAACATACCCATTAAACGATCCGACCCAAACAAACGCATCAAATCGTCCTCAAGACTGATGAAAAATTGTGACTCGCCGGGATCGCCCTGACGACCGGAACGTCCCCTCAACTGGTTGTCGATACGCCTTGATTCATGGCGTTCCGTACCGATAATCTTAAGTCCGCCTGCCGCTTTTGCCTCATCGTCTAACTTGATGTCCGTACCGCGACCTGCCATATTCGTGGCAATGGTTACGGCACCGTGAGCCCCTGCTTCCGCCACAATCTGAGCTTCTAACTCATGGAACTTGGCATTTAAGACCTTATGAGGGATACCCCTGCGTTTTAATACAGCACTGACTTCTTCCGAGGCCTCAATCGTAATGGTACCTACCAAAACAGGTTGTCCCTTTTTATAGGATTCCTCAATTTCATTTACAACAGCAAACAGCTTTTCTTTCTTGGTCTTATAAACTGCATCCTGTAAATCTTTTCTTGCAAGAGGCATATTGGTGGGAATCTCAATTACATCCATGCCGTAAATATCACGAAACTCTTTCTCTTCCGTCAACGCAGTACCGGTCATGCCGGATTTTTTCTTGTATTTATTAAAGAAGTTCTGGAAGGTAATCGTAGCTAAAGTCTTGCTCTCCCGCTTTACTTTCACCCGTTCCTTGGCTTCAATCGCTTGATGAAGTCCGTCGGAGTAACGCCGTCCCGGCATAATACGTCCTGTAAATTCATCGACTATCATGACCTCATCATCCTGCACCACATAGTCTTGGTCACGGAACATGAGATTGTGAGCCCGCAGAGCCAATATAACATGGTGGTTCAGCTCCAAATGTTCTGCATCCGCCAAGTTTTCAATCTTAAAATAACGTTCCACCCGTTTGATGCCGTCCGCCGTAAGGTTTACAATCTTATCTTTTTCATTTACGATGAAGTCGCCGCTTTCCTCTACTTCTATACCCATGATGGCATCCATTTTGGAAAATTCCTGACTTTCTTCGCCTCGTTTTAACTGGCGTGCAAACGTATCACACACCTCATACAACTTTGTGGATTTTCCGCTCTGCCCGGAAATAATAAGGGGCGTTCTCGCCTCGTCAACCAAGACAGAATCCACCTCATCAATAACAGCAAAGTGCAAGTCCCTCTGCACCAACTGTTCCTTGTAAATGACCATGTTATCCCTTAGGTAATCAAAGCCCAGTTCGTTATTGGTAATATAGGTGATGTCACAGGCGTATGCCACCCGTCGTTCATCATTATCCATGGCATTTAAGACAACACCGACCGTCAAACCCAGTTTTTCATGTACCGCACCCATCCACTGGGCATCACGATGTGCCAAGTACTCATTCACCGTTACGATGTGTACACCCTTGCCTTCTAAGGCATTCAAATAAGCGGGAAGAGTAGACACCAAGGTCTTTCCTTCTCCCGTTTTCATTTCCGAGATACGCCCCTGATGAAGGACGATACCGCCGATAAGCTGTACTCGGTAATGCTCCATCCCTTTATAATTAGGATCCGAGGGTGATAAATTTTCACTCCCTTCCAGTGGAAGCGCCCGCCTTGCGGCCTCCCTGACTGCGGCATAAGCATCCGGCAAAATATCATCTAAGGTTTCTCCGGCGGCCAGTCTTTCCTTAAACTGTGCGGTCTTTCCTTTTAAGTCTTCGTCCGACAGTTCCATCATCTGTGGGCGTAAGCCCTCGATCTTGTTTACAATCGATTCCACCAGTTTTAATTCTCTCTCGCTATGGGTACCGAATATTCGTTCTATTAAGCTCATTTATTTATTCCTCTCCTTGTGGGTGTGTTTCATTAAAAGGTTTGCAGACTCGCAAGTCAAAGACTTGCTCGTTGCCATGATATTCACACATTATATCATAACTTCCCTATTGAAACAAGCAAAAAAACATGAACAAAGTGTATCTTTTTTGCAACTCCAATTTCATGTAGATTCTGCATAAAAAATACAGTTTTTTTCGAAAACTTTTAGTTATTTTTTCTGTTTATAGCTTGACATTTCCCCCTTGATGAGGTATACTTAATTTAGAAGCAGAGGAAAGAAAGGGAGGTAGAATCCAATGTACTAGGTATGAACTGCACCATAGCTTGTAGAAAAGAGAGGTACGGTCCAACGCACAGGAGATGTAGAAAGTAACAATTATAAAAGGAACGAAGGAGGTACGGACCCTTGGAGATTGTAGTGTAGCAGGAGTCATCAATGTAAGAAGATTGATGGCTCCTGCCTTGTTGTGTAAAGAGAATTATTTTGCACCCTCATCATGGGCGGCTGTTTTGACCCAAAATACAAAGTACAGCACATGAAAGAGCCATACCGTCGTCAAAACGATTTGTCCCATAGGAGCTTTCCTCATCATAACGAATCCAACTCCCATTAAAAAAGTGACAGAACCGATGATAGACAGCTTTGTTTTCCACGTCATCGCCCGTTTTTGCACAAAGCTCTCCAAATGCTTTCGGTACAGCTTGGTGGATAAAAACCACTCATGTAGTTTGCGTGAACTTTTGGCAAAGCAGAATAGCGTGAACAGGAAAAAAGGAGTACCGGGCAAAAACGGCAAAACCAAGCCGATTGCTCCAATCGCCAAAGACAAACTACCCAGTACGATAAACGCATATCGAATAGGTC